>JAUNTL010000057.1 GCA_030538705.1 Paracoccus sp. (in: a-proteobacteria)
GCGAGAACCGCGCCGTGCAGGCCGCCGAAAAGGCCATCGCCAACCCGCTGCTGGATGAGATCAGCCTGAACGGCGCCAAGGGCGTGCTGATCAATATCACCGGCGGCAGCGATCTGACCCTGTTCGAGCTGGACGAGGCCGCAAACATCATCCGCGACAAGGTCGATCCCGACGCCAATATCATCGTTGGCTCGACGCTGGACGATTCGCTTGAGGGCGCGATCCGTGTCTCGGTCGTGGCGACCGGCATTGATGCGGTTGTCGAAGAGGCGGCCCCGCCCGCGCCGCGCCGCCGGACCGAGGCCGTTGCCGCGCAGCCGGCGCCCGCCGCCACGCTTGAGGATGCCCCCCCGCCGCGCCGTGCCCCCGTGGCGCCCGCGCCGCGCGCCGAGGCACCGCTGCCGGACTATGATGACGAGATGCCGGAACCCGCCTATCGCGCACGCGAAGAAACCCGCGCCGCCGCACCTGCGGCCGATCCGCTTGGCAATGATGCCGGCGATTTTGTCGCGCCGCGCTCGCCCGCGCCGCGTGGCACCCCGCCGGCCGATGTGCTGGAACGCATGCGCCGCGCCGCTGCGGCCCAGCCCGGCGCCGCCGGTCGCGGCCCCGCGCCCGCAGCACCGCGCCGCGCGGCTGAGCCGCCCGCGCATGAGGGGCGTCTGGGCGGCCTTGGCCGGCTGATCGAGCGGGTCGCCGGCGCGCAGGGTGCCGCAGACAAGCCCTCGGCCGCCTCGATTGCCGAACGTGTCGGTGAGCGGCTGGCCGCGCGCCGTCAGCAGGGCAATCTTGATACGGAATTCGACGATCTTGCCGATGATTCCCAATCAGGCAATGCCGAGATCCCGGCCTTTCTGCGTCGTCAGGCAAACTGAGGCGGCGCCCACGTCCCTTCACGGCCACGTGTCCGCATAGCCCCAAAGGTCGCCGTCATGGCGGCCTTTTTTATTACAATATCAACCTGTTATAAACCAGCCGGCCGGTGCCCCCGGGCCATTGTTACAGAGAGTCACAAAACGTCATTTGAGGCTGTGGGCATCAGTCCCTAACTGGAAAAGACGGACAAAGACACCGTTAGAGAACACAACAGGCAGATCCATGCAGGCAACCATTGCGAAAGCGACAGAGTTTCGGGGCGTCGGGCTTCACTCCGGCATCGCCGTCCGCATGGAGCTGCGGCCGGCGCCGGTCGGCCATGGCATCGTCTTTGAACGCAGCGATCTGCCTGCCGGCCGGAACCGCATTCCGGCGCTGTGGAATCATGTCGTGCCGTCCAAGCTGTGCACGCTGATCGAAAATGCTCAAGGCGCCCGCGTCTCGACCATTGAACATATCATGGCGGCCCTTGCCGGGACCGGTATCCAGAACGTGCTGATCCGTATTGACGGCGGCGAGGTGCCGATCCTTGACGGGTCGTCGGCCGAGTTCGTGGCCGGAATCCTTGACGCCGGCATCCGTATTCAACGTGCGCCCCTTCGGGCGATCCGCCTCAAGCGTCCGGTCGAAATCCGCGACGGCGACGCGGTGGCACGTCTGACCCCGGCCGATCATCTGGAAATCGACTTTCATATTGATTTTGCCGATGGCGCGATCGGGCGGCAGGACAAGGTGCTGGACATGGCCAACGGCGCATTCCTGCGCGAGTTGATGGACAGCCGCACCTTTTGCCGGCAATCCGATGTCGAGGCGATGCGGGCCAATGGTCTGGCGCTTGGCGGCACCTATCTGAATGCCGTCGTCGTTGATGGCGACAAGGTGCTGTCGCCGGGTGGGCTGCGTCACAAGGATGAGGCCGTGCGCCATAAAATGCTGGACGCGATGGGCGATCTGGCACTGGCGGGCGCGCCGTTGCTGGCGCGCTATTGCGGTAATCGCGCCGGTCACGCGATGACCAACCGGCTGCTGCGCGAGATGTTCGCGCAGAAAGACGCCTGGGAATGGGTCATCTGCGGGGCCGATCTGGAATGCCGCCTGCCGGGTGCGGGTGTTGCCGCTTATGGCCCGATCAACGCGCCGTCGCTGATCGCGGTCGCCTGACGCTTGCGCATCAGCTGCAACCCCTCGGGAATTCAACATATTGCCATTTTGCGCCCCCCGATGTTCTGTGCTAGGACGACCGGGCTGTGACGGGGCGACTCGTCGCCCGATAAGCTAGTTCTGACAGGCAGGTTCCGATGGTCCGCTTCGTTTCGCCAAAAACTGTTCTGGCCATGGTCCTCGCGGCCGGGGTTCTGGCCGGCTGCGGTGGCGGCGGGTCCGGCCGTGGGGGTGACCGGCCGGCGGTGGATAACTTTACCGCAGAGGAAATCTATCGCCGCGGCGAGTATGAGCTGGAAAACAACCGCAAGCCTGATTCGGCGGTCTATTTCTTTTCCGAGATCGAGCGGCTTTACCCCTATTCCGAATGGGCCAAGCGCGCGCTGATCATGCAGGCCTATGGCTATCACCGGGCCAAGAAATATGAGGATGCGCGCGGTGCCGCGCAGCGCTTTATCGACACCTATCCGGGCGATGATGATGCGGCCTATGCCAAATATCTTCTGGCGCTCAGCTATTATGATCAGATCGACGACGTCGGCCGCGATCAGGGCCTGACCTTTCAGGCGCTGCAAGCCCTGCGCGAGGTGATCGAGGAATATCCCGACAGCGAATATGCACGCTCGTCGATCCTGAAGTTTGACCTTGCCTTTGACCATCTGGCCGGCAAGGAGATGGAAATCGGGCGTTACTATCTGAAACGGGGGCATTATGCCGCCGCGATCAACCGCTTCCGCGTCGTCGTCGAGGAGTTTCAGACCACCACCCACACGCCCGAGGCGCTGATGCGTCTGGTCGAGGCCTATCTGGCGCTTGGCCTGACGGACGAGGCGCAGACGGCGGGTGCGATTCTCGGGCATAACTTCCAGTCCTCGCCCTTCTATGCCGATGCCTATAACCAGCTTCGTGGCCGCGGGCTGGAGCCGGGCGTGCGTGGCGACAGCTGGCTGACCAACGTCTATCGTCAGGTCATTCAGGGTCGCTGGCTGTAACGGCAGGCGGGGCCGGCCATGCTGCGCGAGCTGCATATCCGCGATATCCTGCTGATCGACCGGCTTGATCTGGCCTTTGGTCCCGGGCTGAACGTGCTGACCGGCGAAACCGGGGCGGGGAAATCCATTCTTCTCGACTGCCTCGGCTTTGTTCTGGGCTGGCGGGGGCGGGCCGAACTGGTCCGCGCCGGTGCTGCGCAGGGCGAGGTCACGGCGGGTTTCGATCTGCCCCGGGATCACCCCGCCCGCGCCGTGCTGGCCGAGGCCGGGATCGAGATCGGCGACGAGCTGCTTCTGCGCCGCGTCAACACGGCCGAGGGGCGCAAGAGCGCCTGGATCAACGACCGCCGCGCCTCGGGCGAGGTCTTGCGCGCGCTGTCGGAAACGCTGGTGGAACTGCATGGCCAGCATGATGATCGCGGCCTTCTCAATCCGCGCGGTCACCGGCAATTGCTGGACGCTTTCGCCGGGATCGAGCTTGCGCCGATCCGCGAGGTCTGGCGCGATCTGCGCAGGCTGGAATCCGAGATCGCCGAGTTGGAGGCCGAGCAGGAAACGCGCCGGAAAGAGGCCGATTTCCTGACCCATGCCCTGGAGGAGCTGGACGCGCTTGCCCCCCAGCCGGGCGAGGATGCGCAACTGGATACCCGCCGCCGCGCCATGCAGGCGGCTGAGCGGATCCGCAGTGATGTCTCGCGCGCGCTTTCGGCGCTTGGCCCTGACGGGGCCGAGGGCGCCATGCTCGAGGCCACGCGTTGGCTGGAGGGTGCGGCGGATCAGGCCGCGGGCCGCCTTGACCCCCCGCTTGAGGCACTGTCACGCGCGCTGATCGAGCTGGGCGAGGCGTTCACCGGCGTTGAGGCCGCCATCGAGGCGATGGATTTCGACCCCTCCGAGCTGGAGCGCACCGAGGAACGTCTGTTTGCCCTGCGGGCACTGGCGCGCAAGCATAACGTGCAGCCCGAAGAGCTGCCGGCGCTTTACGCAGATCTGATGCAGCGCCGGACCCTGACACAGGGCTATGACAAGATTTTGGGCGAGCTATGCCAAGAGGCGATTTACAAGCGGCATGATTATGAGGCGAGAGCCAGCGATCTGAGTAATGCCCGCCTTGCGGCCGCAGCACAGCTTGATGCCGCCATGGCCGCCGAACTGGCACCGCTGAAGATGGAACGCGCCGTCTTTACCACGCGGATCGCGCGGGGCGATGCCGGCCCCGAGGGGTGGGACAGCGTTTCCTTTGCCGTCGCGACCAATCCCGGCGCGCCCGCCGGTCCGCTGGACAAGATCGCCTCGGGTGGGGAGCTGTCGCGCTTTCTGCTGGCGCTGAAGGTCTGTCTGGCGCGTGGCAATGATGCGCTGACGCTGATTTTTGACGAGATCGACCGGGGTGTGGGCGGCGCTACGGCCGATGCGGTGGGCCGCCGGCTGGCGCGTCTGGCCGAGGGCGCGCAGGTGCTGGTGGTGACCCACTCTCCGCAGGTCGCAGCCCTTGGTGCGCGTCATTTCCGCGTCGCCAAACAGGTTGCAGATGGCATGACCACCAGCGATGTCCGGGCGCTGAGTGCGGATGAGCGTGTCGATGAGATCGCCCGGATGCTGTCGGGGGAACAGATCACCGATGCCGCGCGCGAGGCCGCGCGTTCGCTGATCGGGCAGGACCGGGTGGCCCCGTAAACACCCTGTCAAAGCGGGCAGGGCGGGCGATCTGCCACCCTCCGGCCTTTTGGGGGAATGGTCGCGTCATGCCCGGCCGGCGCCGCGCCAGTGCCGCGCATATTCCGCCCGCCGTTTACCCGCCAGCACGCCCTGCGCGCATGGATTTATGGGTTCGCGACCTAATCGACGATCTGGTCAACGCGGCGGATGACCGACTGCACCTTGTGCGTGGTGGCGTCGATACGGATCAGTTTGTTGTCAAAGACCGCATACAGACTGCCCGGCAGGACCGGTCCCAGCCCATAGCGCCCCGGCTCGGACACGATGTGAACACTGCCTTTGGGCAGTGCGTCACCAACGCTGATCTTTTGCGTGCTGTCATGGGTCGGCTCACCCAGCAGCCCCACCGGCGCTAGGGCAGCCCCGGCCATCGCCAGGGTGGCGATAAGGGTCAGTCTGGGTCCGATAAGTGGCAAAAGGCTGCTCGGTTTTGTCTTATTGATTGGCCTAAACGCCGATCCTGCGGCCGGGTTCCCGCGCCGGCGCATTTTTTTCGCTTCAATCGAAACGCAGCTCCCGCGGGCCAAGCGGGGCCAGCATAAAGCCGACCCCCTCTGGCGAGGCATCGGCGCGCCATTGCGGATTGCGGTCCTTGTCTATGATCCGGGCGCGCACACCTTCCAGAAAATCGCTGTGTTCGGTTGCGCGCGCGGTAAAGCGATATTCCCGTGCAAGGCTGTCTTGCAGGCGCGCATCCCCGCGCGCCGCGCGCACCAGTGCCAGCCCGGCGGCCATGGACAGGGGCGAGTTGGCGCCCAGCACCGCCAGACGTTCATCATCGCCGCGCGCGCGCAGCGCGGCCATGATCGCGTCCATATCTGGCGCGCCAAAGGCCGACAGGTCGGCATCCGCCAGCGGTGCAGGGGGTGCCGGCTGGCCGCGCAGGGCGGTGATGTCACCACCTGCCGCCAGTGCCTCGATCATCGCGGGCCATTCGGCTTCGGGCAGGTAGATATCGGCCAACCCGGCATGAATCGCATCCCCCGGTCCCATCCGTTCGGCGCTCAGCGCAAGATATTCGCCGATATGTCCCGGCGCGCGCGCCAGCAGCCAGCTGCCGCCGACATCGGGGATCAGGCCGATGCCGGCCTCGGGCATGGCCATGCGGGTGCTGTCCCCGACGATACGGTGGCTGGCATGCCCGCCGACGCCGATCCCGCCGCCCATGGTAAAGCCCTGCATAAAGGCCACAACCGGACGCGGCCAGTCATTCAGCGCGGCATTCATGCGGTATTCATCGCCAAAGAAGTCATAGCCAAGCGCGTGATCGCCCGCCCGCCCGGCATGATACATCGCCGCGATATCCCCGCCCGCACAAAAGGCGCGCTCGCCCACGGCATCTATAATGACCAGATCGACCGCATCGTCATCGCGCCAGTCGTCAAGCGCCCGATGGATCGCGCGCACCATTTCATGGCTGAGCGCATTCAGCGCCTGCGGGCGGTTAAAGGTAATACGCCCGGCATGGCGGTCACGGCGGATGATAAGGTCGTTCATTGCGGGCTCCGCGCTCATTCCATGGCGCGAAAGCTGAACTCTCCGCCTTCCTTGATCCCCGAGGGCCAGCGGGAGGTGACGGTCTTGGTCCGCGTATAAAAGCGGAAAGCGTCCGGTCCGTGCTGGTTCAGGTCGCCAAAGGCCGACTTTTTCCAGCCGCCAAAGCTGTGATAGGCCAGCGGCACCGGGATCGGGACGTTCACCCCGACCATGCCGATGTTGATGCGGCTGGCGAAATCGCGCGCCGTATCGCCGTCACGGGTAAAGATTGCGGTGCCGTTGCCGTATTCATGGCTCATGGCAAGGGCAAGCGCCTCTTCATAGGATGCCGCGCGGACGGTGGACAGGACGGGACCAAAGATCTCGGTGCGGTAGATGTCCATCCCGGGGGTGACGCGGTCGAACAGATGCGGCCCGACGAAGAACCCACCCTCGTAACCCTGCAACGAGAAATCCCGGCCATCGACCACCAGATCGGCACCCTGATCCAGCCCCGACTGGACCAGCCGCAGGATATTGTCGCGTGCCGCCGCGGTGATGACGGGGCCGTAATCGACATCCTCGCCGGCGGTCCACGGACCAACCTTGAGCGCCTCGATCCGGGGGATAAGCCGCTCGATCAGCGCGTCGGCGGTCTTTTCGCCGACCGGCACAGCGACAGAAATCGCCATGCAGCGTTCGCCCGCCGCCCCGTAACCGGCACCGACAAGCGCGTCGGCCGCCTGATCAAGATCGGCGTCGGGCATGATGATCATATGGTTCTTGGCGCCGCCGAAACATTGGGCGCGCTTGCCCGTCCGCGCCGCGCCTTCATAGATATATTGGGCGATCGGGGTTGATCCGACAAAGCCCACCGCCTGAACGACCGGGCTTTCGATAAGCGCATCAACGGCGCCTTTGTCGCCATTGACGACCTGCAACACCCCGTCCGGCAGCCCGGCCTCTTGCCACAGCCGCGCCAGCATCAGGGGCACCGAGGGCGCGCGTTCCGAGGGTTTGAGGATCAGCGCATTGCCGCAGGCCAGCGACGGACCCATCTTCCACAACGGGATCATCGCCGGAAAGTTGAACGGCGTGATCCCCGCCACGACGCCCAGAGGCTGGCGCATCGAATACATGTCGATGCCGGGGCCGGCGGCGTCCGTGAACTCGCCCTTGAGCAGATGCGGCGCGCCGACGCAGAACTCGACGACCTCCAGCCCGCGCTGAATATCGCCGCGCGCGTCAGGCAGGGTCTTGCCATGTTCGGATGACAGCGCCTCGGCCAGCAGGTCCATGTCGCGATTGATCAGACGCACCATCTCCATCATGACGCGGGCGCGGCGTTGCGGGTTGGTGGCGCCCCAGCCCGGCTGGGCGGCCTGCGCGCCCGAGATGGCGCGCGTGATCTCATCTGGTGATGCCAGGGCAAGCCGGGCCTGCACCTCGCCGGTCGCAGGGTTGAACACATCGGCAAAGCGCCCGGATGTGCCCGCGTTTTCCTTGCCGTCGATCCAGTGGCCGATCTGCTTCATGTCATCCTCCGCATGTCTGATCCGCGGGCAGGTTATCCTGCCGCGATTCAGGGTGAAAGCGCGGATTTCTTCGTCTGCCGGGCCGGAAATCGCCGGCGCGCGAATGCGGGGCTTGATTTGTGGCCGGGTTGCGACAGACTGGGGGCAATCAAGCAAGGAGGGCGCTATGCTGGTAATGCAGATCCTTTCACTGAAAGGCGACAGCGCGGCGCAGGTCGCGACGATCGACCCTGCCCGGACGGTTGCGGATGCCGCCATGCTGTTGGCCGAGCGGCGCATCGGTGCCGTGGTTGTCAGCGCCGATGGCCGCACCCCCGAAGGCATCCTGTCCGAGCGTGACATCGTGCGCGAGCTGGGCCGGCAAGGCGAAGGTATCCTGTCCGAGCCGGTCAGCGCTCTGATGACGCGCAAGGTCATGACCTGCACCTCGGGCGAGGATGCGCTGACCGTGCTGGAGCGTATGACCGAGGGGCGGTTCCGCCATCTGCCGGTCATTGACGAGAATGGCGAGATGCTGGGCATTGTCTCGATCGGGGATGCGGTATCGGCCCGGCTGCGCGAGCTTTCGGCCGAAAAGGACGCGCTGACCGGGATGATCATGGGCGCCTGAGCATGTCGCAAAGACGTGCGGTGCGCCATGATCCGTGGCGGGATGCAAATCCGGCTTGATTTTGTGACGCCGATCGGGTGGTCTGCGGCAAAACCGAAAGGACCGCCCGCATGCGCACAGGGCTTTATCCCGGCACCTTTGATCCCATAACCCTGGGCCATCTGGACATCATCCAGCGTGCAATGGCCCTTGTTGACCGGTTGTATGTCGGCGTTGCGATCAACCGCGACAAGGGACCGCTTTTCAACATTGACGAGCGCGTCGAGATGGTTCGCGCCGAATGCGCCGTGATCGCAAAGGCGACCGGGGGCGAGATCCTTGTCCATCCGTTTGAGAATCTGCTGATTCATTGTGCGCGCGATGTCGGCGCCTCGGTCATTATCCGCGGGCTGCGGGCGGTGGCGGATTTCGAATATGAATTCCAGATGGTCGGTATGAACCGTGCCCTCGACTCCAGTGTCGAGACCGTGTTTCTGATGGCCGATGCGCGCCGCCAGGCAATCGCGTCAAAGCTGGTCAAGGAAATCGCGCGGCTGGGCGGGGATGTGTCGCGATTCGTCACGCCCCCGGTTCAGGCGGCGCTGGAGGCCAAGCTGAAAGCCGCGGGCTGAGAAAGAGCCGCGCGGTTTTGCTTGATCGGCACACCGGCCCCGTCCTAGCCTTTGACAAAAGGCAAGGAGGAGCCGATGACCCAGCAAGACCCCGATCTTGATGTTTATCGTGATGGGCCGGATGACCTGCCCGAGCCGGTGCAGATCGGCTTTGACGCCATCGGCGACAGCCTGCGCGCGGGCTGGCGCGATTTTATGCGGGCGCCGGGTTACGGGCTGTTCTTTTCCGCGTTTTATGTCGCCGGCGGCCTTGTGCTGGCGGCGGTGGCGGTGGCTTCGGGTCAGGAATGGTGGCTCATGCCCTTTATCGTCGGCTTTCCGCTGATCGCGCCCTTTGCGGCCGTCGGCCTTTACGAGGTCAGCCGCCGTCTGGAACAGGGCCGGCCGCTGGTCTGGCGCGAGGTGCTGGGCACGGTATTCGCCCAGAAGGACAGGCAATTACCGTCGATGGCGATGGTGATTCTGCTGATGTTCATGTTCTGGGTCTTTGTCGCCCATACGACATTCGCGCTGTTCATGGGGGTGTCCTCGCTGACCAATATCACCTCGTCGCCCGAGATTCTGTTCCAGGGGCGCGGGCTGGTCATGCTGCTGGTCGGCACGATCATCGGGGCGGGTTTTGCGGCGGTGCTGTTCTGTTTCACCGTGGTCGGCCTGCCGCTGCTGTTGGAGCGCGAGGTTGACTTTATCACCGCCATCATCACCTCATTCCGCGCGGTCATTGAAAGCCCGGCCGTGCTGGCGGTCTGGGGGCTGGTGATTGCGGGGATCCTGTTTGCCGGCATCCTGCCGTGGTTTCTGGGTCTGTTCGTGGCCATGCCGGTGCTGGGGCATGCCAGCTGGCATATGTATCGCCGGATCATGCCCGAGGAATGAAAAAGGGGGCCTTGAGGCCCCCTTTTTGTCTCTGCCCATTAAGTTTTGATCACTCGTCCGAGGGATCAAAATCG
Source organism: Paracoccus sp. (in: a-proteobacteria) (assembly GCA_030538705.1). GTDB lineage: Bacteria > Pseudomonadota > Alphaproteobacteria > Rhodobacterales > Rhodobacteraceae > Paracoccus. The sequence goes on from JAUNTL010000057.1 coordinate 9,931, forward strand.
GTCTTTGGGGGCGCAAGCTTTTTGGTGCCGCCCTGTGACAGGGGATCGTCCTGACGCTGAACCGAGCCTTCGAAATGAGCGCCCGATTCGATGGCGATGGTCTTGTGGATGATGTCACCCTCGACCCGCGCGCTTGACGACAGCCGCACCTTGAGACCACGCAGCCGGCCAACGACACGGCCGTTCACGATGACCTCATCGGCCAGCACCTCGCCACGCACGGTCGCGGTTTCGCCGATGGTCAGCTGACGGGCGCGGATATCGCCCTCGATCTGGCCCTCGATCTGCACATCGCCGGCCGTCTGAAGATCACCCTTGATCGTCAGATCGGCAGACAGGACCGAGGGTGTGGTCCGCCGCGCAGGCGTGGCCGGGGTGGTGGTTGTCACGCTGTGTTCCGGCGTGGCCTCGGGGCGCACGGGGGGGGCCTCGGCCTCGGGGGCCGGGGTGGTCTGGGTCCGGTTCGGTGTTTCGGTCACACGGGATTTAGAAAACATTCTGTGCCGCCTTGATAAAGCTCATGGGGTTTACGGCCTTGCCATTGACCCGGACTTCATAATGAAGATGCGGGCCGGTCGACCGTCCGGTATTGCCCATATCACCGATCAGACTGCCGCGCGATACCTTCTGGCCGACCTGCACGCGGATCTTGTTGAGATGGGCATAACGGGTCTCGGTGCCGAGCGCATGCTCGATCTTGATCAGGTTGCCGTAACCGCGCTGCCAGCCGGCAAAGGTCACGACGCCCTCACCGGTCGCCAGAATCGGGGTTCCGACGGGGCCGGCCAGATCAATGCCCTGATGGGCACGGCCCCAGCGGGGACCAAAACTCGACGTAAATCTGAAGCTGGACTGAACCGGCATTGCCAGCGGCAGCTTGTCGCTGGCGATACGGTAGCGGTTGACCTGATCGAGGCTGATCATGATCTCGCCGGCGCGCGCCTCGGTCTGATTGATCGCGGCATTCCCCGAGGTCGAGACGGTGGCCGGTGTCAGCGGGCCACCCTGACCGGCATAGCCCTGATCAACCGAAGCCAGCAGCCGGTCGGTGTCCAGACCGATATTGTCGAACATTTCCTGGAACGGCAGGACCGAAGCGGTCAGCGCATCCTCGATCTCGGTGAAAAGCGCGTCGTTACGGGCAAGAAGCTGTTCCTGCTCGGCGCGTGCGGTGGCTGCCTCGGCGCGGGCGATGCGGGCCTCTGCGGCGGCGACATCGCGGGCTTCGGCAGTGGCGCGCAACTGGTCGTTCAGCGCCGAAAGGGCCAGATCGATCTCTTGCGAATCGGTGCCGCCCGCGCGGGGCAGTGCAGCCATCGCAACGCCAAGCTTTTGCTGCACGGCGTTCAGGCCGGCCTCCAGCTCGCGGTTTTGCTGCTGCGTGCTGAGCAGTTCGGCCTGATAGCGTGAAACCTGATCAAGCGCGACGGCAAAGCGCAGCTGGGCCGCCTGGGCATCCTCGGCGCGGGCATCGCGTTCGCCGGCAAGGGCGGTCAGCCGTGCCTCATAGGTCGATTGCGCGGGGCTGGCCTGCACGCTGCCCGTGCCCCCGATCCGGTCATAGGCCAGCAGGGCGCCCGAAAGGAAAGTCCAGCCGACCAGCAGCGCGCCGCCCCCAAGCAACCCCAGCTGGGTCAGCGGGCGCAGGTGGATGACGCGGGTTGCATCGTCGGATTTCAGGAAAACGCGCTTGGTCGGAAAGATACGCTCAAGCGCAGGTTTCGGGCGGTTAGGCAAGGCAGCTATCCCCGGCTGTTTATTCGTTATCGCGCCATATATCGCGGCGCTTTCGGAGGCCCGCACAGACGGCGGGCAAGGCTTGATCTGTGGTAAACAGGACGGGGCCGGATGTTTCAACTGCTTTGCGCGGCCGGTTCCACCGAGCGGCAAGAACCTGCCTGCACAGGCGGAATCCTGCCGATTTTCCCCGCACCGCAAGGCCGGACAGGTGCCGGCGCGACGCCCGGCAGCGGGATGTGAGAATGCTTGCCCGGCCCTGTCCGTGCCGTTAAGCACGGATGCGACAAGGCGGGGAAAGCGCGCGTGACGACCGGCAACGCAATCACAATATTCATGCTGATCGTCGCGCTTCTGGTAGTCGATGCGCTTTGGCTGCACTGGGATATCGCGATTGTGGTGGGTCAGGGTCTGGTCGATTTCGTCGAATATCTCAGCTTTTGGCGCTGATCCCCCGCCGCATGACAGAGCGGGTTTGCACCGCGCCACAAAAAGCCCCATAAGCATCGCGAAATCCAGCCTGCGGAGGTTCAAATGACAGTAAAGGTGGCAATCAACGGCTTTGGCCGCATCGGGCGCAACGTTCTGCGCGCGATCATCGAGTCGGGCCGGACCGATATCGAGGTCGTGGCGATCAACGATCTGGGGCCAGTGGAAACGAACGCGCATCTGCTGCGCTATGACAGTGTTCACGGCCGTTTTCCGGCCAAGGTCACGTTCTCGGGCGACACGATCGACGTGGGTCGCGGCCCGATCAAGGTCTCGGCCGAGCGTAACCCCGCTGATCTGCCTTGGAGCGATGTCGATGTGGTGATGGAATGCACCGGCATCTTCACCAGCAAGGAAAAAGCCTCGGCGCATCTGAAGAACGGCGCCAAGCGCGTTCTGATCTCCGCCCCCGGCGAGAATGCCGACAAGACCATCGTGTTCGGCGTCAACGATGACACGCTGACCGCTGAAGATATCATCGTCTCGAACGCGTCCTGCACCACCAACTGCCTGTCGCCGGTGGCCAAGGTGCTGAATGACACCGTTGGCATCACCCGCGGTTTCATGACCACGATCCACAGCTATACCGGCGACCAGCCGACGCTGGACACGATGCACAAGGATCTGTATCGCGCCCGCGCCGCCGCGCTGTCGATGATCCCGACCTCGACCGGTGCGGCCAAGGCCGTTGGTCTGGTCCTGCCGGAACTCAAGGGCAAGCTGGACGGCGTGGCCATCCGCGTGCCGACGCCGAACGTCTCGGTCGTCGATCTGGTGTTCGAGGCAAGCCGCGATACCTCGGTCGAAGAAATCAACGCCGCGATCAAGGCCGCCGCTGATGGCCCGATGAAGGGCATTCTGGGCTATACCAATGAGCCGCTGGTCTCGACCGATTTCAACCACGACCCGCATTCGTCCGTGTTCCACATGGACCAGACCAAGGTGATGGAGGGCAAACTGGTCCGCATCCTGACCTGGTATGACAATGAATGGGGCTTTTCCAACCGTATGTCGGATACCGCTGTCGCGATGGGCAAGCTGATCTGACCCCCGCGCATCGCGCAAACACAAAACGGCCCCTGCGCGGGGCCGTTTTCCTATCCGCCGGCCTGTCGCGAAACCTGCCGGCAGGTGGCTATTTCGCCTTGCGCCGCGTGACAGAGCGGGTAAGCCGGCGCGCATTGGCATGGGTGCGCTTGCCATAGGGGTGCAGTGCTGCCTCGACCACCTTGTCGGCGCGCGCACCGTTGGACAGCGCCTTTATGACCGCGCTGCCCGATTCCTGTGCCGCATCCAGCTTTTCCTTGAGCATCCGGCGGCTTTCGCCCTTGTGCTGAGGCAAAAGCCCGATCATCCCGGCCATGCGCATGCCGATGACCATCTGGCTTTCCAGCGAAATCCTCGCCACCTGCGTCCAGAGCCGGGTTGCCTCGGCCATGCCCTGCGGAAGATATCCCATCGGTTGCGGTCGTCCTGCTATGTCCAACATGATCGCGAAAGTCGAAAAAAACACAGTAACAGGGGCGAAACCGGTCGTGTCCGCTTTTATCGACGCATCAGCCAGTATAATCCGGACGCATGAAAACGACAATAATGCTTCGTCGCCCCGATGACTGGCACCTGCATCTGCGCGATGGCGAGATGCTGAAGGCCGTGGCCCCGCATTCGGCCGGCTTTGGCCGCGCCATCATCATGCCCAACCTCGTGCCGCCGGTGGTGACGGGCGATCAGGCCCTCGCCTATCGCGACCGCATCCTCGCGGCCCTGCCGGAAGGTGCGGCGATGGTGCCCCTGATGACGCTCTATCTGACCGAAACGACAGACCCGGCTGATATTATCGCGGCCCATCGCGACGACCTGATCGCGGCGGTCAAGCTCTATCCCGCCGGTGCCACGACGAATTCGGCCAGCGGCGTGCGTGATTTCGACCGCATGCGCCCGGTATTCGAGGCCATGGCCGGGGCTGGCGTGCCGCTCTGTGTTCATGGCGAGGTTACCGACAGCGATATTGATATCTTTGACCGCGAGGCCGTGTTCATCGACCGGGTGCTTGATCCGATCCGGCGCGCAACGCCCGGTCTGCGGGTGGTGATGGAGCATGTCACCACCTCGGACGGTGTCGATTACGTCAGCGCCAATTCCGGCGATATGGGTGCCACGATCACGACGCATCATCTGGTCATCAACCGCAATGCGATCCTCGCGGGGGGCATCCGGCCGCATTATTACTGCCTGCCGGTGGCCAAGCGCGAATCGCATCGCCTCGCGCTGCGTGCCGCCGCCACGTCGGGGCAGGGGCCGTTCTTTCTGGGCACCGATTCGGCGCCGCATCCCGACCGGGCCAAGCTTGCGCCCTGCGGCTGTGCCGGCTGCTTTACCGCGCCCAATACCATGGCGATTCTGGCCCATGTCTTTGAGGAAGAGGACGCGCTTGACCGGCTGGAGGCATTCGTTTCGCTGAACGGTCCGGCCTTTTACGGGATGGCGCCGAATGACGGGGTGGTCCGCCTGACCCGGCAGACCGCCCCCGTTGCCTTTCCCTCTGAAATCGTCGCGGGGGAAGAGACGGTGACGGTCTTTGATCCCGGTTTTGAAGTTTTCTGGCAGATGGAGCCCGCATGAGCCTGCCCTTTCCGACCCCCGAGGAAATCGCCCGCCTGTCGGCCCGCGCGCTGCTGGAAATCCGCGCCGTCGATTTCAATGCCGAGCAGCCGTTCACCTATGCTTCGGGGTTGAAGGGGCCGACCTATGTCGATTGCCGGCGCATCATCTCTTATCCGCGGCTGCGCGCGGTATTGATGGATTTCATGGCCGCGACCGTGATGCGCGATGCCGGATTCGAGGCGTTCACCAATGTTGCCGGCGGCGAAACGGCGGGCATTCCCTTTGGCGCCATGATCGCCGAGCGCCTCGGCCTGCCGATGAGCTATGTCCGCAAAAAACCCAAAGGCTACGGCCGTAACGCCCGCATCGAGGGCCGCATGGACGAAAGCGACCGCGTGCTGCTGGTCGAGGATCTGACCACGGATGGCGGCTCAAAACTGTCTTTTGTCGATGCGATCCGTGACACCGGGGCCAGCTGCGCCCATACGGCGGTGATCTTTTATTACGGCATCTTTCCTGAAACGACGCAGCGTCTGGCCGATCATGGGGTCAGGCTGCATCATCTTTGCACCTGGTGGGATGTGCTGGCCGAGGCGCGGGCGCAAAACGCCTTTGACGACAAGACATTGGCCGAGGTCGAGAGCTTTTTGCGCGATCCGCGCGGCTGGCAGGCGCGCCATCCCTGAGATCTTATCCACAGCTCATCCACAATATTGCCCACCGGATTTTCAACCAGAGCGATTTCGATTTCATGTGCGCTGTGTCATAAGACAGGCTTGTGACAGCGGGGCCGGGGGCGGTGGTGAACGAAATCAGGGCATTGCAGCAGGCGGCGCCGGATGAGGGGCAGGCCGGCGAATCGGCGCCCTTTTCGATCGAGGCCGAGCAGCAGCTTCTTGGCGCGTTGCTGACGAATAATGACGTCTTTGACCGCATCAGCCAGATCATCCGGCCAGAGCATTTCTATGAACCGGTCCACGCCCGCATCTATGAGATCGCATCCGAGCGGATCCGCAGGAACGCGCTTGCCAGCCCCGTCACGCTCAAGGCTTTCATGGAGGCGGATGCCGGGCTGAAGGATCTGGGCGGGCCGGCCTATCTGGCGCGGATCGCGGCGGCGGCGATCTCGGCCTATGCGGCGCGCGATTATGCGCAGATGATCCGTGAATTTGCCATGCGGCGCGATCTGATCCTTCTGGGGCAGGATATCGCGGCGCGCGCAGGTGCATTCAGCGTCGATGATGATGCCGAAGAACAGATCAAGGCGGCCGAGCAGACGCTGTACAAGCTGGGCGAACAAGGTGTCGCCGAGCGTGGATTTCAGTCCTTTCTCAAGGCCGTGACCGGGGCGGTCGATGCCGCCGCGGCCGCCTATCAGCGCGACGGCAAATTGTCGGGGATTCCGACCGGGCTGGCCGATCTGGACCGCAAGATGGGCGGGCTGAACAAGTCCGACCTCATCATCCTTGCGGGCCGGCCCTCGATGGGCAAGACCTCGCTGGCGACGAATATCGCCTTTAACATCGCCCGCGCCTATCGCCAGGGCGAGTTGAAGGACGGCACGCTTGGCGCGGTCGAAGGCGGTGTGATCGGGTTCTTTTCGCTGGAAATGTCGGCCGAGCAGCTGGCCGCGCGTATTCTGTCCGAGGCCGCCGAGGTGCCCAGCCATCAGATCCGCTCTGGCGATATGAGCGAGGAAGAGTTTCGCCGCTTTGTTCAGGCCGCACATGATCTTCAGACCTGTCCGCTCTATATCGACGACACGCCGGCGCTGCCGATCAACCAGCTTGCCGCGCGGGCGCGCAAGCTGAAGCGGACGCATGGGCTGGACGTGCTGATCGTCGACTATCTTCAGTTGCTGAAATCCGCGACCGCCAAGGACAGCCGCGTCAATGAGGTGTCGGAAATCACCCAGGGCCTGAAGGCCGTCGCCAAGGAGCTGAACATTCCGGTGATCGCCCTGTCGCAGCTGTCGCGTCAGGTTGAAAACCGCGAGGACAAGCGCCCGCAACTGTCGGACCTGCGCGAATCCGGTTCGATTGAGCAGGACGCGGATATCGTGATGTTCGTCTTTCGCGAGGAATATTACCGCGAACGCGAAAAGCCCCCCGATCACGAGCTGGAAAAGCTTGCCAAGTGGCAGGAGGTCATGAACGCTGTTCACGGCAAGGCCGAGGTCATTCTGGGCAAGCAACGCCACGGGCCGATCGGCACGGTTGAGCTGGCCTTTGAGGGGCGTTTCACCCGCTTTGGCAATCTGGAAAAGTCGCGCCAGTCGGAATGGGATTGACGCGGCAAGGCAGCCGGTCGCGGGGGCAGGGGCATCTGTGTTCATTATCCAGCCCGGCGGGACCGGATCCGCGGCGCGGACGGCTGCGGCGGTATTTGCGATAACGGCCTCACTGGCGCGGGGCCACCGTGGCGATGCCTGTCTGTCGCCGGAACCGGCGCGACCCGTGCCGGCTTGCGCGGGCTGCCCCGATGCGCGGCGCCCTGCAATCGGCACGGCATAGCGGTCACTGCCTGCACATCGGGGTGCTGGCAAGGTCGGGTCACGCCGTGCGGGGCCGCCGATTGCGCAGGGATATCTGAAATATTCACCATATATCGGAATGCTGACCGTGTGTCCCCTGGTTGCGGATCTGTTGGGTGAGCGCAATGCCATTACCCGCCGGAGATCTGTGAACGGCGGCGCATATGCCGCCCGCTGTTGATGCAGGGGGCCGGTATCAGCCGCTGTCTCTTTCCTGCTCGCCCGTTTCCGGCCCGCGAATGGTGATTTCACGCTCTTCATCCTCTGCCTCGCCGGCGATCAGGAACAGCTCGCCCGCTTCCTCCATCCGCCGGATGGTGCCGATGACATCGGCCATCGCCTGCTCGGCCTCGGTGGCGCTCAGCCGGCCGAGGGTTTCGACCTCTTCGCGCAGGCTCTCGGCCATGCGGGTCGAGAGGTTGGACAGGATGAACTGCACCGTTGCGAGATTGCCGTCACGCGCGCCCGCCATTGCGCGTTGCAATGCCAGCGGATCGACCTCGCGCGTGATACGCGGAATATCGCGAGGGTCGATCCTTTGGGGGATATTGGCCCAGGTAAAGATCGACCTGCGCACCTCGCGCGCGAAATCGGCGTCGTCCTCGTCCAGCCCGGTCAGCACCTCGTCACGGGTGCCGGCCGCGGTGAAATTCAGGATCGCGCCAACCTTTTCGACCGGGCCGCCATCAAGCGCAGGGCGCGCCAGCCCTTCGGCGGCATGCAGCAGGGCGATGCCGATGCGCTTGAGCGCGCCGGCCTCGATCCCGCTGGTCAGCGACATGGCATAGGCGATCGCGCGCGCGCGGCCGGGCGCCATCAGCCCGAATGCCTCGGCCGCCTTGGGCACGGGCAGCTGAGCGAACATCACCGCCGCGATCTCGACCGCCTCGGCAAGCGCGAGCTGGCTCAGCTGTTGTGGCGGCATGGCGGCGATGCGGTCCCACGGATCGGCATCGCCCGACATCGCCGCCATCCGGCGCAGACGGTCGGTGATATCGCGCGACAGCGTGTCACCCAGCAGGTTGAGCGTGTCGTCGAGGCCGGCGGGGAAAATCAATCCGACCTGTTCAAGCGAATCGCAGAATTCGTCGAGGATGCGGTCGCGGGTATCGCAATCGACCATCTCCATCAGCGCCATTTCCTGCGCCAGCGCCGTCTGCGCCGCCGATGAGAGCTGTTCCAGCGACAGGTTTTCACCGCTGTCGAGCAGCTGCCTGACGATCACCGCAGCCTTTTGCCGCGGTGTCAGTTCCAACCCTGCCACCATTTTCCTGCGCCCCGCATGATTCGCAGGGCCAAAGATCGCAGCGAAAGGTTAATCTGCGGTTAGCCGGGCTGACCAAAGACGCGGGTAAAGATCCTGTCCACATGCTTGGTGTGGTAACCGAGGTCGAACTTTTCCTCGATCTCGGCGGGCGAAAGCGCCGCCGTCACCTCGGCATCACCCAGCAATTCGGTTTTGAAATCCGCGCCCTGTTCCCAGACCTTCATGGCATTGCGCTGCACCAGCCGGTAAGCGTCCTCGCGCGAGACACCGGCCTGCGTCAGCGCCAGCAGCACGCGCTGGCTCATGACCAGACCCCGGAATTTGTTCATGTTCGCCAGCATGTTATCGGGATAGATCACCAGCTTGTCGATCACGCCTGCCAGACGGTTCAGCGCGAAATCCAAGGTGATCGTGGCATCCGGCGCGATGCCGCGCTCGACCGAAGAATGGCTGATGTCGCGCTCGTGCCACAGCGCGACGTTTTCCATCGCCGGAATGACGGTCATGCGCACCAGCCGCGCCAGACCGGTCAGGTTTTCGGTCAGAACCGGGTTGCGCTTGTGCGGCATGGCCGAGGAACCCTTTTGACCGGGGCTGAAATATTCCTCGGCCTCAAGGACTTCGGTGCGCTGCATATGCCTGATTTCAATGGCGATATTCTCGATGCTCGAGGCGATGACGCCCAGGGTCGCGAAAAACATCGCATGACGGTCGCGCGGAATGACCTGTGTGGAAATCGGCTCGGGGCGCAGGCCCAACTGCGCGCAGACATGTTCCTCGACCGCCGGGTCGATATTGGCAAACGTCCCGACCGCGCCAGAGATCGCGCCGGTCGCCACCTCGGCCCGCGCCGCCTCGAGACGCGCGCGGCCGCGCGCCATCTCGGCGTAGAAACGCGCGAAGGTCAGGCCCATGGTGGTCGGCTCGGCATGGATGCCGTGGCTGCGGCCGATGCGCACGGTGTCCTTATGCTCATAGGCGCGGCGTTTCAGCGCCTCCAGCACGCGGTCCATATCGGCCAGCAGAATGTCGGCGGCGCGCACAAGCTGGACGTTCAGCGTCGTGTCCAGCACATCGCTGGAGGTCATGCCCTGATGCACGAAACGCGCCTCATCCGCGCCGATATGCTCGGCCAGATGGGTCAGAAAGGCGATGACGTCATGCTTGGTCACGGCCTCGATCTCGTCGATGCGGGCGACGTCGAATTCGACATCCTTTGCGGCCCAGACCGCCTGTGCATTCTCACGCGGGATCACGCCCAGATCGGCCTGGGCATCGCAGGCATGGGCCTCGATCTCGTACCAGATGCGGAACTTGGTCTCGGGCGACCAGATTGCGGTCATCTCGGGGCGGGCATAGCGCGGGATCATCGGGGCCTCCTGTGGTGTCGGGGCGGTTTAGCGCGTGCCTTGCAGTTCCGCCAGCACGAACAGGCGACAGGCGGTGGCCAGTCCGACCTTGGCCGGCCTTGCATGGTCAATCGCGGCGATCAGCCCGGCGCGGGTCATCGCGCGCGCACGCGCGATACGGTCAAGTTCGCGCCAGAACGCATCCTCGAGGCTGATCGAGGTGCGGTGACCGTCGATGGAAACCGAGCGCTTGGCCGGCGTATCCATCGCCGGCAGGTCAATCGTCACGCTTTACCCCGTCAAGCTGTCTGGCGGCGCGGTCGGCTTCGGCTTTCTCCGCAGCCTTCCGGGCCTTTGTCCGGCCATGTTTCGCGGCATTGACGTCAGCCTGTTGCCGGGCGTCGGCGCGGGCCTTTTGCTTGCGAAACCGGTTTAGGTTGGTGATCTGGCTCATGCGGGGAAAGATAACGGATCCGGGTCTGAAAATCTCTGCCTTTATCGTCATGTGGCGGCGGCTGACCGGTGGGCGCCTGTGGCCGGACCTGACGAAATGCGCGCATTCGCCTGCCTGCTGCAAAAGCGGTGCCAGCGTTGACAGGCAATCAGATGAAACGGCCCGCAATCCATGGGGGGCGGGCCGTTATCCGGTCAGAGCGCCATCAGTCCTCGGGGCCGATCATCAGTTCCGGGCGGACGACGCGGTCAAAGGTCTCGCCATCGACAAAGCCAAGGGCGATGGCCTCTTCGCGCAGGGTGGTGCCGTTCTTATGCGCGGTCTTGGCGACCTTGGTGGCGTTGTCATAGCCGATGGTCGGCGCCAGTGCCGTCACCAGCATCAGCGATTCCTTCATCAGCTTGTCGATGCGGGCGGTGTTGGCCTGCGTGCCGACAACCATGTTATCGGTGAACGAACCCGCCGCGTCGCCCAAAAGCTGCATGGATTGCAACACGTTATAGGACATCATCGGGTTATAGACGTTCAGTTCGAAATGCCCCTGACTGCCGGCGATGGTGACCGCCGCGTCATTGCCCATGACATGGGCGCAGACCATGGTCAGCGCCTCGGCCTGAGTCGGGTTGACCTTGCCGGGCATGATGGACGAACCGGGTTCGTTTTCCGGCAGGATCAACTCGCCCAGACCGGAGCGCGGGCCGGACCCCAGCAAACGCAGGTCGTTGGCGATCTTGAACAGGCTGGCGGCCACGGTTTTCA
>JAUNTL010000058.1 GCA_030538705.1 Paracoccus sp. (in: a-proteobacteria)
TCATCGCCGATTTCGACAGCGCCGAACAGATGATCAAGCATTTCATCAAAAAGGTGTTCAAGCGCACGACCTTCTCCAAGCCGAAGATCATCGTCTGCGTGCCCCATGGCGCCACGCCCGTTGAAAAGCGCGCGATCCGCCAGTCGGTGCTGTCGGCGGGCGCGCGGCGCGCCGGTCTGATCGCCGAACCCATCGCTGCGGCCATCGGCGCGGGCATGCCGATCACCGAACCCACCGGTTCGATGGTGGTCGATATCGGTGGCGGCACGACCGAGGTCGCCGTGCTGTCGCTGGGTGATGTCGTCTATGCGCGTTCCGTGCGCATCGGCGGCGACCGCATGGATGAGGCGATCATCAACTATCTGCGCCGCAACCATAACCTGCTGATCGGCGATCAGACGGCGGAACGCGTCAAGACAAGCATTGGCACCGCGCGCATGCCCGATGACGGGCGCGGCGCCACCCTGCCGGTGCGCGGGCGTGACCTGCTGAACGGCGTCCCGCGCGAGTTGGAGATCACCCAGGCCATGGTCGCCGAGGCTCTGGCCGAACCCGTCCAGCAGATCTGTGAGGCCGTGATGGTCGCGCTGGAGGCCACGCCGCCCGATCTGGCGGCGGATATCGTGGATCGCGGCGTCATGCTGACCGGCGGTGGTGCGATGCTGGGCGAGCTGGATCTTGCGCTGCGCGAACAGACCGGCCTGTCGATCTCCATCGCCGATCAGCCGATGAGCTGTGTGGCGCTTGGCACCGGCAAGGCGCTGGAATTCGAAAAGCAGCTGCGCCACGTCATCGACTACGACAGCTAGGTCGGGGCCGGCGCGATGGCCCGCAAGGGTTACGATTTCGCGACCCCCGTCCGCCGCATCCTGATCGGGCTACTGGCGCTGTTTCTGCTGGCACTGTTTTTGTTCTGGCGCATCGACAGCCCACGCGCCGAGGCGATGCGCTCGGATTTCACCGACCGTTTCGTGCCCGGTTTCGAATGGGCGATGACCCCGGTTTCGCGATTCGCGCGCATGGTCTCCAACCTGCAATCCTATTCCCGTATCTACGAGCAAAATCAGGAACTTCGCCGCGAATTGCGCGAGATGCAGCGCTGGAAAGAGGCCGCCGTCCAGCTGGAACAGGAAAACGCCAAGCTGCTGGCGCAGAATAACGTCCGGCTCGATCCCTCGCTGACCTCGATCACCGGTGTCGTTCTGACCGATTCCGGCACAGCCTTTCGTCAGTCAGTTCTGCTGAATGTCGGGCGCCGTGACGGGGTCGTCGATGGCTGGGCGGTGATGGACGGGCTGGGGCTGGTCGGACGGATTTCCGGTGTCGGCAACCAGACCAGCCGGGTCATCCTGCTGACAGATCCGTCCTCGCGCATTCCGGTTCTGGTTCAGCCGTCGGGCGAAAATGCGCTGCTGACCGGCGACAACACCTTGCTGCCGACACTGGATTTCATCGAACGGTCCGAAAATGTGCGGCCCGGTGACCGTGTGATCAGCTCGGGCGATGGCGGGGTATTTCCGCCTGATATCCTGATCGGTCAGGTCGTGCAGGGCAGTGACGGGCGGCTGCGCCTGCGCATGGCCGCGGATTACGGCCGGCTGGAATTCCTGCGCGTCCTGCGCTCGCACCCGGTGGAGAGGCTGGAGGATGGCGGCGCCCTGATCCTGCCGCCGGCGCCTGCACCGATCGGCCCGCAATTCCCGGCCCCACCCGCCACGCGTCCGGCCGGTTCCGCACCGGCGACGCGGCCATGACCGGCCCGCTGCGCCGCCGCAGGCTGGTCGGCACGGCTGTCTTTGTCGGGCTTGGCCTGATCATCATCTTTTTGCGGCTGATGCCGCTCAGCCCCGGCCGGCCGGGGCTGCCGGGGTCGGACCTGATGCTGTGCCTGACCTGTGCCTGGGTGCTGCGCCGGCCCGATCAGCTGCCCGCGCCGGTGATCGTGGCACTGTTCCTTGTCGCGGATTTCCTGCTCGGCCGCCCCTTTGGCCTGTGGACTCTGTTCGTTCTGGCCGGCACCGAACTGCTGCGCCCGCGGGCGCTGCGATGGGCTGATCAAGCGTTCTTGTTCGAATGGCTGCGGGTTTCTGGCTTGATGGGCTTGATGATGATCGGCTACCGGCTGATGATGACGGTATTCTTGCTGCCGGTGCCGGCGCTTGCCCCGGTTCTGCTGGGTTGGTTGGCGACGGTCGCGGCCTATCCGCTGGTCGTGCTTGCCGTGCGGCTGATGGGGGTGCGCCGGCTCAGCCCGGCCGAGCTGGAGATGACGGTTCACTGATGCGCAAGTCACCCAAGGATATCATCGACAGCGCGCGCATGGTCTCGCGCAGGGGTGTCACGCTGGGCGCATTGCAGGGCGTTCTGATCGGGGTTCTGGCCTTTCGGCTGCGATCCATGCAGGTCGAGCAGGCCGACGAATACCGCCTTCTGGCCGATGGAAATTCGATCAAGATCCGGCTTTTGCCGCCGGTGCGCGGCCTGATCCACGACCGCAACGGCATTGTCATCGCCGGAAACGAGCAGAATTACCGCGCGACGATCACCCGCGAGCTGGCCGGCAATGTCGATGATGTCGTGGCCCGGCTGCGCCATCTGGTGCCGATGTCGGATGATGAGGCCGCAAACCTGATCGAAACAATCGCAAAGCGCAGCGCGATCACCCCGGTCAGCATCGGCGATCATCTGAGCTGGGAACAGTTCAGCTCGATCGCCGTCAACGCCCCCGCCTTGCCCGGTGTTCAGCCCGAATCAGTGCTGTCGCGGGTCTATCCGCGCCGGGGGGATTTCGCGCATGTGCTGGGCTATGTCGGGCGGGTCTCGGATTATGACCTGTCCAAGATGGAAAGCCCCGACCCCGTCCTGATGCTGCCCGAATTCCAGTTCGGCAAGGTCGGCGTCGAAAGCAAGCTGGAGCCGGTCCTGCGCGGCAAGGCCGGAAACCGCCGGGTCGAGGTCAATGCCGCCGGGCGCGAGATGCGCGAATTGTCGCGGCAGGAGGGTCAGCAGGGCGCCACGGTTCAGATGACGCTGGATGCCGGCCTGCAAAACTATGCCACCCAGCGTCTGGGCGAGGAATCTGCCGCCGCCGTCGTCATCGACGTCACCAATGGCGATATCATGGCCATTTCCTCCTCGCCGGTCTTTGATCCCAACCTGTTCGTGCGGGGGATCTCTTCGGCCGATTATCGCGCGCTGATGGATCACGACCACCGCCCGCTGGCTGACAAGACGGTGCAGGGCGTCTATCCGCCCGGCTCGACCTTCAAGATGGTGACGCTGCTGGCGGCGCTTGAGGCAGGCGTCATCAACGAAGGCAGCAGCTTTTTCTGCAATGGCGGGCTGGATGTCGCCGGGCGCCGCTTTCACTGCCACAGCCGCGGCGGCCATGGTCATATCAGCGCCGTCGCCAGCCTGCAAAAATCCTGCGACGTCTATTATTACGAGGTCGCGCGTCTGGTCGGGATCGACCGTATCGCCGAAATGGCGCGGCGGCTGGGGCTGGGGGTCGAGCATGATCTGCCGATGTCGGCCGTCGCGACCGGCATCGCGCCCGACCGCGCATGGAAACAGGCGCGCCATAATCAGCCCTGGGTCGTGGGCGACAGCCTGAACGCCTCGATCGGGCAGGGTTTTGTTCTGGCCTCGCCGCTGCAACTGGCGGTGATGACGGCGCGGCTGGCCACCGGGCGCGAGGTGGCGCCCCGGCTGGTGCGTGCCATCGACGGCGTGGCGCAGCCGGTGGGCGAATTTGCCGATCTCGGGCTGAACGAGCGTCACCTGCGCACCGCGCGGCGCGGCATGGATGCGGTCATGAATACGACCGGCGGCACCGGCGCGCGTTCGCGTATCGTCACCGAGGACTGGCGGATGGCCGGCAAGACCGGGACCAGCCAGGTCCGCAACATCACCGCCGCCGAACGCGCGCGCGGCGTCATCCGCAACGATCAGCTGCCCTGGAACCGCCGCGATCATGCGCTGTTCGTGTGTTACGCGCCTTATGACAATCCGCGCTATGCCGTCTCGCTGGTGGTCGAGCATGGCGGCGGCGGCTCGACCGCGGCGGCGCCGCTTGCGCGCGATATCCTGCTTTATGCGCTTGCGGGCGGCGTCCCGCCACTCAGCGCCTATCCCGACGCGCAGCGCGGCCAGATCGAGGAGATGCACCGCAACATGCGTCTTGCCCCCGCACCGGTCGCCGGGGCCGACAGCGGCCGGACCCGTGCCTGATGAGCTATCTCGACTATAAAGTCACCGAGACCCCGCGCGGCATCCGCAAGATCCTGTATCTCAACTGGCCGCTGGTGGTGCTGCTGGCGGCGGTATCCTCGGCCGGGTTTTTGATGCTCTATTCGGTGGCCGGCGGGAATATCGACCTGTGGGCGCGCCCGCAGATGGAGCGTTTTGCCGTCGGCATGGTCGCGATGCTGGCGCTCGGCTTTGTGCCGATCTGGTTCTGGCGCGGGATCGCGGTCTTTGCCTATATCGGCTGTATCCTGCTGCTGGTCGCGGTCGATCTGATCGGCCATGTCGGGATGGGGGCGCAGCGCTGGCTTGATCTCGGCCCGATCAAACTGCAACCGTCCGAGCTGACCAAGATCGCGCTCGTGCTGGTGCTGGCAGCTTATTACGACTGGCTGGATCTGAACCGCGTCTCGCGCCCGCTCTGGGTGCTGATCCCGGTGGCGCTGATCCTGGCACCGACCGCGCTTGTGCTGCAACAGCCCGACCTCGGCACCTCGCTGATGCTGATGATGGGCGGCGGGATCGTCATGTTCGCAGCCGGCGTCAGCCTGTGGTATTTCGGCGCGGTGCTCGCGGCCGGCGTTGGCGTGGTCTGGACGGTGCTGGAAAGCCGCGGCACAAGCTGGCAGCTGCTGCGCGATTACCAGTTCCGGCGCATAGACACCTTTCTCGATCCCTCGCAGGATCCGCTGGGCGCGGGCTATAACATCACGCAGGCGCAGATCGCCCTTGGCTCGGGCGGGTGGTCGGGGCGCGGATTCATGCAAGGCACCCAGTCGCGGCTGAACTTTCTGCCCGAAAAGCACACCGATTTCATCTTTACCACGCTGGCCGAGGAGTTCGGCTTTATCGGCGCGGGCAGCCTGCTGGCGCTTTATGCGCTGATCGTCGGTTTCTGCCTCTATTCCGCGCTGACCAACCGCGACCGTTTCGCCAGCCTGATGACGATCGGCATCGCGGGAACGTTCTTTCTGTTCTTTGCGATCAACATGGGCATGGTGATGGGGCTGTTGCCGGTGGTCGGCGTGCCTCTGCCGCTGGTCAGCTATGGCGGCACACAGCTGATGATCCTGCTTATGGCCTTCGGCATGGTGCAGTCCGCCCATGTCCACCGCCCGCGCTGAGGAAAAAGATGAGGGTTCTTTTCGCCGCCGATGAATGGGAAACCTGGGCGCCGGCACTGCGCGACGCCTGTCCCGAGATCGAGCTGCTACGCGAGGCGGCGCCCGACAGTGTCGATGCGATCATCTATGCGCCGGGCGGGCCGGGCTGTGATTTCGCGGCCTTTCCCTCGGCGCGGCTGGTCCAGAGCCTGTGGGCCGGGGTCGAGCGCATCGCGCCCGATCCGTCCCTGACACAGCCGCTTGCGCGGATGGTTGATCCGGGAATGACGCAGGGCATGGGCGAGTATTGCGCCGGCTGGGCGATGAGGCTCCATCTGGGAATGGATCGTTATGCACAGGACGGCGTCTGGCGCGCGCATGAGGTGCCGCCACTGGCCACCGCCCGCCGCGTCACCGTGCTTGGCGCGGGCGAGCTGGGCAGCCATGTCGCGCGGCTGCTGGCGGGCCTGGGGTTCGACGTGGCAAGCTGGTCGTCCTCGGGCCGGGCGGTGGGACCAGAGATCGCGGCCTTTGGCGGGGATCACCTGATGGCGGCACTGGGGCGCGCGGATATCGCCATTTTACTGCTGCCGGACACGGCGGGGACGCGACATCTGATGGATGCGGCGCGGCTGGCCGCGCTGCCGCAGGGGGCCGCGATCATCAACCCCGGCCGTGGCACGCTGATTGATGAGCAGGCGCTGATAGATGCGCTTGATCGCGGGCATCTGTCCCATGCGGTTCTGGATGTTTTTCAAACCGAGCCGCTGCCGCATGATCACCCGTTCTGGGGCCATCGCGGCATCACCGTCACCCCCCATATCGCCGCCGCGACACGGCCCGCAAGTGCCGCGCGCATCGCCGCAGAAAACCTGCGCCGGGTGATGCGCGGCGAGATCCCGCATTTTCTGGTCGACCGAAGCCGGGGGTATTGAGCGCGCTCAGAACCGCAGGATCGGCGGCTTGTCGGGATCGCGCCCGGGCGCGCGCGGGGCACGGGGCGGGGCGGCAGGCGCGTCGCCGGACGCCGGCGCGGGCCTGAGGACCGGCGCGCCCGGTGGCGGCACAAGGTCAAAGGCCACATCACAGGGGCCGGGCAAGGGCGGCAGAAAGGCGATCAGTTCGGCAACCGCCTTGGCGATCACCCCGCGGCGCCCGGGATCGGCCCCGGAGATGACGATCAGATGGGCCTCGGTCCCGTCCGCCCATTCGGCACGGACAAGTGCCGCGCTCTCGATCAGGCCGGCCATATCGCTCAGCCGCAGCGCCAGCGGCTCGGCCAGGGCCGCCACGATGGCGGGCCTGGGTGCCGACAGGCGCGCGGGCGCGGCATCCGTGGCCTCGGGGGTTGCGCAAAGCGCCTGCGCCAGCCAGCCCAGTGTCGCAGGATCCAGCATCATCTCGGATGGCGCGGCAGGATTGACCAGCAGCGCGATCCCCTCGGGCGCCAGCAGTCCCGCCAGAACCCGCCCCGGCAAGGCGGCAAAGCCGACAGCCTGCCCGAAAAACCCCGCCAGACGATCCTCGGTATCGGCGGCGATGGCCATGCGGCCGCCGGGCAGCTCGAACAGGCGCGGGACGATCCGCTCCGCCTCGGGGTCAGACGCCAGCGCGACGAAAAGTTCTGTATCGGCCAGCCGGTTCAGCACGCGGGCACGCGCGGCATCAGGCAGTTCGTGGAACGGCTGCGGGCAAAGCACGTCAAGCGGGGTCATCCAGCACCTTTCGGACCTGTTGGCGCAGGGCCGGCAACAGCTCGGCCGCGAACCACGGGTTACGTTTCAGCCATCCGGTATTGCGCCACGAAGGATGAGGCAAGGGAAAGACCGCCGGCGCGTGATCGCGCCAGCCCGCCACGGTCGCACTCACGCCCCCGCGCAGGCCCAGATGCCAGCGTTGGGCATGCGCGCCAACCAGCAATGTCAGGCGCGGGGCAAGCTGGGCCATCACCCGCGCCCGCCATGTCGCGGCACAGTTCGGCGGCGGCGCAAGGTCCGCCCCGCGCGCGTCATAGCCCGGAAAGCAAAAGGCCATCGGCACGATCGCGATGCGCGCGCGGTCATAGAATGTCGCCTCGTCAACGCCCATCCAGTCGCGCAGCCGCACACCCGAGGGATCGTCAAAGGGCCGGCCGCTGGCATGGACGCGCGCGCCCGGCGCCTGCCCGACGATCAGCAGCCGCGCGCCCGTCCCGAACCAGACCACCGGGCGGGGTGCGTGCATGGTGGCGGTCACCGCAAAGCGCGGCGCGCAAAGCCGGCACCTTTCGATTTCCGTGATCAGGCGGGCAGGGTCATCCATTCAGCCAGACTGGCGGCGAAGGTCGCGAATTTGAAGCCCCCCCTTTAGCAAAGCGGAAACCACAGCCCGAGCAATCGGTGGACTTCGCACAACATGTCCCATATTTTGCGGCGATCCCGGCGCGGCTTCCGGGTTGGTGTAAAGCGTAGCGGGCCGCCGGACAGTAGGGTTTGATGCTGGAATTTGATAATGTCTCCAAGTCCTTCTGGACAGGGACGCAGCGCAAGGTGATCCTTGACCGCGCCTCTTTCCGGGTCGAGCTGGGGAACTCGATGGGCATTCTGGCGCCCAACGGGACCGGAAAGACCACGATCATCAATATGATGTGCGGGCTGGAGCAACCCGACGAGGGCACGATCCGCCGCAATTGCCGGGTTTCCTTTCCTCTGGGTTTTATGGGCGGGGTCATCTCTAAACATTCTGCCAATGAGAACTCGCGCTTTATCGCCCGCATCTATGGGCTTGACCCCGATTATGTCGCCGCCTTTACCCGCTGGCTGACCGATATCGACGAATATTTCGACATGCCGGTGGGCATGTATTCCTCGGGGATGCGGCAACGTTTTGTGTTCTCGCTGCTTTTATCGCTGGAGTTCGACATCTACCTGATCGACGAGGGCATGCCGACCGCCACAGACGCCGAATTCAACCGCAAGGCTGGTCAGGTTCTGGAAGAGCGGCTGAAAAACTCGACCGTGATCATGGTATCACATCAGCCTGATATTCTTGAGAAATTCTGCCACAAGGCGGCGGTTCTGCGCGACGGCAAGCTTTACATGTTCGAAACCCTGGGTGAGGCACGGCAGTATTATGACTACACCACCTAAGGTTCGCATCTATCACGCCAAACGCAGCGGTCCGGCAGGCCAGCAGCCCGGCGCCGAGGCCGTGCGCGCGGTCGAGGCCGCCGCACAGGCGGCAACCGCGGATCTGGCCGGCACCCCTGCTGACCCCGCAGCCGGCATCGCGACGCAGGGCGCGCTGCCCGACACACCGGCCGCTCCTGAAGCCGGCGAAACGCTTGAGGTGCTGATCGCCGCCGTGCGGGCCGAGGGGCTGACCGGACGTCAGCTGCGTCTGGCGCGGCGCATCGCAGCCATGCATGGGATCGAGGTCGCCAGCGAAGAAGAGGCCGTCATCGTCCTGCGCCAGCACGGCGTCGATCCGTTCCACCGCTCATCGCTGAGCCAGGTTCTTGCGGCCGCCGGATCAGGCGCCGCCGCCGCAGCCGGCGGCCGGGCGCAACAGCCGGCATCGCCATCGGGCGACGGGCAATCCCCCAATCAGGTCGTGCTGCTGGAGCCGGCCCGCCTGCCGCAGGCCGGCGGCGGGCGCGCACTCGGCCGGATCACACCCGCACAGCACAGCACAGAGCGCCCTGCCCTGCCCTCGCGCGAGGAGATGACGGAAGACAAGCGCGCCGCGGAAATCTATCGCATCCAGCGCGATATCGCGCGGCGTCGGCGGTGGAAGCAATTCTGGCTGACGGTGCGGCTGATTTTGCTGGTCGGCATCCCGACGGTGATCGCCGGCTGGTACTACTTTTCAGTCGCGACCCCGCTTTATGAAACGCGCTCGCAGTTCATGATCCAGCAGGCCGACACGGCAACCACAGCGACCGGCAGCTCAATTCTCAGCGGAATCCAGCTCAACCCCGATTCGGTCGCGGTGCAGAGCTATCTGACCTCGCAGAACGCGCTTTTGCGGCTGGACCAGGATCTGGGCTTCAAGCAGGCGTTTCAGGATCCCGCGCTTGATCCGCTGCTGCGCCTGCCTGCGAATGCCACAGATGATGACGCCTTCAAGACCTATACCAATATGGTCAAGGTTGGCTATGACCCGACCGAGGGCGTGCTGAACATGACCGTCGTGGCCCCCGACCCCGCGTTGAGCGAACGTTTCGCCGTCGCACTGATCAGTTATGCCGAGGGGATGGTCGATGACATGACCGGCCGCGTTCGCGCCGATCAGATGGAAGGCGCGCGTCAGAACTATGCCGATGCTGAAAACCGCGTGCGCGAGGCACAGAACGCGGTTCAGGCCCTGCAAGAACAGATGGGCGTTCTGGATGCGGCCTCGGAAAGCAGCCTGATCATGGCGCGCATCGGACAGTTGCAGGGAGATCTGACCACCAAACAGCTTGAGCTTGCGCAGCTGATGGCAAACCCGCAGCCCAATCCCAGCCGCGTCCAGGGCGTCGAGGGCGATATCAGCCGCCTGCGCGAGCTTATCGCGGAAACCCGCGCCGAGCTGACCCAGGGCAATGAGGCGCGTGGTTCGCTGGCACAGATCGCCGGCCGGTTGCGTATCGCCGAGGCCGATCTGGCGACGCGCCAGACCCTTCTGGCGTCTGCGGCCGAACAGCTCGAACTGGCACGGATCGAGGCCAACAAGCAGGTCCGCTATCTCTCGCTGTCGGTTGCGCCTGTCGTGCCGCAAAGCGCGGCCTATCCCAAGGCGCTCTCGAATACGCTGGTCGCGTTCCTTATCTTCATGGCAATCTATCTGATGCTGTCTCTGACGGCCTCCATCTTGCGTGAACAGGTGTCCACATGAATCATGTCCGTATCGGCGATCTGAATTGCGGAAACGATCTGCCCCTGACCGTCATTGCCGGGCCGTGCCAGTTGGAAACGCTGGACCACGCGCTGATGATCGCCGAAAAAATGGCCGGGGCCTGCGCTGCTGCGGGCGCCGGCTATGTGTTCAAGGCCAGCTATGACAAGGCCAACCGGACCTCGCTCAAGGGTCGGCGCGGGGTCGGCATGGACGAGGGGCTGCGGATGCTGGAAGAGGTCCGCGCCCGCATCGGCTGTCCGGTGCTGACCGATGTTCATGACGCCGCGCAGGCACGGGCCGCGGGCGCGGTGGCCGATATCATCCAGATCCCGGCATTCCTGTGCCGCCAGACCGACCTGTTGCTGGCCGCGGGCGAGACCGGCGCTGTGGTCAATGTCAAGAAAGGGCAGTTCCTCGCGCCCTGGGATATGCCGAATGTCGCGGACAAGGTCGCCTCGACAGGCAATAACCGCATCCTGCTGACCGAGCGCGGGGCGAGCTTTGGCTATAACACGCTGGTCGCTGACATGCGCTCCTTGCCGATCATGGCACGGACGGGCTGGCCGGTCATCATGGACGCCACCCATTCGGTTCAGCAGCCCGGCGGGCAGGGCGGCAGTTCGGGCGGGCAGCGCGAATTCGCGCCGGTCATGGCCCGCGCCGCCGTGGCGATCGGGGTTGCCGGCGTATTCATCGAAACCCACCAGGACCCCGACCGCGCGCCCTCGGACGGGCCGAACATGATCCCGCTGGAGCGCATGCCGGCGCTGATTGCGGATCTGATGCGCTTTGACATATTGGCGAAATCCTCGCCGGTGATGGATCTCTGATCGCGGATTTACCTGCACGCGCGGCCCGACCCCGGCGGGGTCGGGGATCACCGGATATCTTCGGGCCGGGACGTCCGGTTTCAGGGCGCGGATGATGCCGCCCGCGCGGGCAACGGCGATCAGAGGCAGCACGGGGAATGCTGCCGCAGCGATGATCCCGCCACATGCGCGAACAGGCAGGCTGGGGCATTTCTGCCCGTGGATCGTCGGTTCAGTCCCGCACGGGCGGGGACCGCGAACGCCGCGATCAGATTGCCTGTATCACGACCGTTTCCCCCCCCGTGCGCGCGGGAAACAAGACCCGCCATCCGCAACTGTCACCCCGACGCGCAGGCGGGGAAAGAAGCGGCCACAACCGGCACAATCCGGGCCTGTCCGGCTCATCCCCACGCATGCAGGCAGCAGGAACAGGTCGTCAGGCGCGGGATACCCATGATCTCGGTTCATCCCCGCGCATATTGGAACAGTCCACGGCCCGGATTGCGGTAATCGGATATTCGGGCTGGGGTTCACCCGCGCGCATACAGGGAATAAATCCACCTGCACCACACGCTGCGCTTTTTGGTGCCTTGCACCCCGCGCATACGGGCATGAACTCCTGAACCGCGCCGCTTTTGCTGAATACCGGTTCAACGCCCCCCCCCCGCGCGGGAAACACGCCGGGCGGCCTCATTGCGATCCCATGGTTTACCCGCGCGCATGCGGGAAACAGGGGCCAGCCCTGCGCCCTTTCAACGCCCACCCCGGTTCACCCGCGCGCATGCGGGAAACAGCCTCTATGCGCGCATGGATCGCATGTCCTGTCCGGTCATGCTCTCATGCGCGCAGCCGGCGATTGAACCGCCTGCCCTACCGGATGCCCCTGCCGGCCCTACCGGACGCGCCCTTGCCGGGGGCGCGGTCCCGGTCTCAGCCCCTGGCGGGTAAAATCTCGTCCAGCAACTCCACCGGCCGGGTCAGACGGGTGCCCTTTGCCGTGACAACGACCGGACGGTTGAGCAGGATCGGATGCGCCTCGATCGCGTCCAGCAGCTGCTCGTCGCTTTTGCCCTGATCGGCCAGTCCCAGATCGTCATAGGGCGTGCCCTTCTGGCGCAGCAGCCCGCGCAGCCCCAGACCCGAATCGCGGGCGAGCCGGCGCAGATCATCGCGCGAGGGCGGGGCCTTGAGATAGTCGATCACCTCGGGGGTCTCGCCGCGCTCGCGGATCATCTCCAGCACCTTGCGCGAGGTCGAGCATCGCGGGTTATGATAGATCGTCACACTCATCGGCTTGTCCAATTCCTGACACGGGGCTGGAAGCGCCGCCGCATGTGACCTATATCACAGCACGGCAGAACAGGACGACACCCATGGACGAAAACCTGACCGAAGGCGAGCCGCTGATCCGGCCCTCGACGACCGATCATCCGCTTTACGATCAGTTGGTCGAGGCCTGCCGGACCGTCTATGACCCGGAAATTCCGGTCAATATCTATGACCTCGGGCTGATTTATACGCTGGATATCTCGGACGAAGGCGCCGTGAAGGTCATCATGACCCTGACCGCGCCCGGTTGCCCCGTCGCAGGCGAGATGCCCGGCTGGGTCGCGGATGCGGTCGAGGCCGTGCCCGGCGTGCGCGAGGTCGATGTCGAAATGACCTTTCAGCCGCAATGGGGCATGGACATGATGTCCGAAGAGGCGCGGCTGGAACTGGGCTTTATCTGAGCGGCCCGCGACGGCCGCGCTTGCTGACGCGCCTGCCCGGCATGGTGACTGCCCGGCACGCATTCGCACCTGCCGACCGCTTTGACGATATGGACCCGGCTTGCCGCGCCCTACCAGTGCGGCGGCTTCTGATCGGCCAGCGGGATGGTGCCGCCCTCGGCCTCGCGCTCGGCCTCGCGTTCCATCAACAGCCCGACGCGCGCGGCCAGCCGGGCAATTTCGCGGTTCTGGCGCGCCACGACATCGGACAGTTCGTCAACCATCCGGGTCAGATGGGCGATGCTCTCCTCGACCGGCTGTAACTTGTCCATTCCGTCCATCTCCGCTAAGTCCTCGACCCGAGACTAAGGACAGGTTCCATGGCCCAGGACAACAAGAAAACGCCGCGCCCGCGGGCTGAGACCCCAAAGGGCTTCCGCGACTATTTCGGCCCCGACGTCACCGAACGCAAGGCGATGCTGGACCGGATCGCGCAGATCTATCACCTTCACGGGTTCGAACCGCTGGAGACATCGGCGGTCGAGACGGTCGAATCGCTGGGGAAATTCCTGCCCGATGTCGACCGCCCCAATGCCGGTGTTTTCGCCTGGCAGGAAGAGGATGTCCCCGGCGGCGGGCGCGGCGACTGGCTGGCGCTGCGCTATGATCTGACCGCACCGCTTGCCCGTGTCGCGGCCCAGTTCCGCAATGATCTGCCCAGCCCCTACCGGCGCTATGCCATGGGTCCGGTCTGGCGCAACGAGAAACCCGGTCCGGGCCGGTTCCGCCAGTTCTATCAATGCGATGCCGATACGGTCGGCAGCGCCTCGGTCGCGGCGGATGCCGAGATCTGCGCCATGCTCGCGGGCGCGCTTGAGGCGGTCGGCATTGCACGCGGCGATTACATCGTGCGGATCAATAACCGCAAGGTGCTGAACGGCGTGCTTGAGGCGGCCAGCGTTGCGGCCACGCAGGCAGACGAGGTGCTGCGCCAGATCGACAAATTCGACAAGGTCGGGGCCGAGGGCGTGCGCGCGCTGCTGACCACGGGGCGCAAGGACGACAGCGGCGCAATGATCGAGGGCGTCGGGCTGTCGGATGCACAGGCCGCGCCGGTGCTGGCCTTTCTGACCTCGAAAGGCGCCGATAACGCCGCGACGCTGGACAATCTGGCCGCCGCCGTCGGGGCATCATCCACCGGGGCCGAGGGCGTGGCCGAGCTACGCCAGATCGCCGAGATGCTGGCCGCGCAAGGCATCGGGCAGGACCGCGCGGTGATCGACCCGTCGATCGTGCGTGGACTTGGCTATTACACCGGTCCCGTGTTCGAGGCCGAACTGACGTTCGAAATCCTTGATGAAAAGGGCCGCAAGCGGCAATTCGGCTCGGTCGCGGGGGGCGGGCGCTATGACGGGCTGGTCGAGCGTTTCACCGGGCAGAAAGTTCCGGCGACCGGCGTCAGCATCGGTGTTGACCGGCTGCTGGCAGCACTGCGCGCGCGCGGGCTTTCGGGGCATGACACGCGTGGCCCGGTCGTCGTCACCGTGATGGACCGCGACCGCATGGCCGATTATCAGGCCATGGCATCCGCGCTGCGCACAGCCGGCATCCGCGCCGAGGTTTATCTGGGCAATCCGAAAAACTTTGGCAACCAGTTGAAATACGCCGACAAACGCGCCTCTCCCATCGCCATTATTCAGGGCGGGGACGAGGCGGCGCGCGGTGTCGTGCAGATCAAGGATCTGGTCCTTGGCGCAAAGCTGGCAGCCGAGGTCAGCCACGAGGAATGGAAATCCCAACCCGCCCAGACCGAGGTCGCGACCGTGGATCTGGTCGAGACGGTGCGCGGCATTCTGGCGCGTCAGGGCTAAGGGGCAAGCCGATGTTTTTCACCCAAACCGGCAGGATGATCGCCTATTTTGGCTTTTTCTTCGGCATGTTGGGGATCGGTCTGGGCCTTCTGGTCGTCTATGTCAGCGGTGACATGGCCACGAACGAGGCGATGGCGCGGGAATATTTCGCCGCCAGAAACGCGGGCGAGATGATCAGCCGGGGGATGACCATCGTCCTCGTTTCCGTCACCCTCGGCATCCTTTGCGAGATCAGCGGCCGCATCCGGGGCACCCGGCCATGAAGGCGCGCAGATGGTAACGAAATCCGCCAAGCAGGCCATCGGACAGCGGTTTCTGGCCGCGTTTCGTGCCGCTGGCGCGGCCGAGGTCGCGCCCGATATCCTGCTGCCGGCCGGCACGCTTCTGGATCTTTACGGCGAGGATATCCGCGCCCGCGCCTATGTCACCACCGACCCGCTGCGCGGCGAGGTCATGCTGCGTCCCGATTTTACCGTTCCGGTCGTGCAGATGCATATGCAAGGCGGTGCAGAGCCGGCGCGCTATTGCTATCTGGGCGAGGTGTTCCGCAAACAGGATCACGGCGATACCCGCCCCGGACAGCCGCGTGACAACGAATATCTGCAAGCCGGGTTCGAGGTCTTTGCCCGCGACCCATCCGCCGATGCAGAGATTTTTGCCCTGTTTCACGGATTGCTCGCCCCCTATCGGCTGGACGCGGTGATGGGCGATATGGACATTCTGCTGGATGCCGTCCGCGCGCTGCCGCTGTCGCCGCCCCGCCGTGCGGCGCTTGTCCATCATGTCTGGCGCCCCGCGCGCTTTGCCCGCCTGCTGGCGCGGTTCTCGGCCCCGGTGGCGGCGCGCGCGCTGCCCGAGACCCGTTCCCCCTGGACCGGGCTGCGCAGCGGATCAGAGATGGAGGCGCGCATTGCCCTTTTGGCCGCCGAGCCGGAACAGCCGCCGCTGTCACCGGAATGGTCCACGCGGCTGGAACGATTGTTTGCCGTCAACGCGCCGGCGCCGCAGGCGCTGCGTGAATTGCGCGGGCTGGCCGCCGAAATCCCCGCCATCGCCGAGGCGGTCACCCGGCTGGCCCTGCGCATGGATCAGCTGGCCGAACGCGGGATCGACCCGGCGATGATCCGCTTTGACGCCAGCCACGGGCGCGAGACGATGGAGTATTACGACGGCATGACCTTCAGCTTTGCCGCGCCGGGCCGGGCCGGCTGGCCGCCGGTCGCATCGGGCGGGCGCTATGACGCGCTGACCGCACAGCTGGGCCGCGGCCGTGCCATCCCGGCGGTCGGTGGCATCATCCGGCCCGGCCTGATTGCGGAACTGGAGGCATCATGCTGAAGCTGGGCGTGCCCTCCAAGGGGCGGCTGATGGAGGATACCTTTCGCTGGTTCGGCGCGCGCGGGATCGTGCTGGCGCGCGCGGGATCGGATCGCGAATATTCCGGCCGGGTCGAGGGCGCCGACCTGTCGCTGCAACTGCTTTCGGCCGGAGAGATACCGCGCGAGCTGGCGGCGGGGCGGATCGACCTTGGCGTCACCGGGTCCGATCTTGTGCGCGAAAAACTGGCCGGCTGGCGATCCGACATGCATGAGGTCGCGGCGCTCGGCTTTGGTCATGCCGATCTGGTGCTGGCGGTGCCGGCCTGCTGGCGCGATTGCGAAAACCTTGACGATTTTGCCGCCATCACCCGCCAGTTCCGCGAGACGCATGGCTTTCGCCTGCGGATCGCCACGAAATATCACCGGCTGGTCCGCGCCTTTCTGTCCCGCTCGGAGGTCGCCGATTACCAGCTTGTCGACAGTCAGGGCGCGACCGAGGGCACGGTGGCAAACCTGACCGCCGAGGCGATTGCGGATATCACCTCATCGGGCGAAACCCTGCGCGCCAATCATCTGAAAATCCTGCCCGACGCGCTGATCCACGCCAGTCAGGCGACGCTGTTTGCGTCCAACGGCGCCGATCCCGCCAAACTCGCCGCATTGCGCGAGCGGCTGGCGGCGCATCCACGCTGAGACGGACCAGCGGCAGGCGGGGGCGCCGCCATGCCATCGGCCGGACCAACGGGCCGGATCGCGGCAACCAAGGATCATCCGCATTTTGCCGGCGGATAGCGGACAGGCCACCGCCCTGAAATCAACCGGCGGGGGCAGATGCCCGGAACGGCGGCTCAATCCCTTGAGATTATCGCGACCCGATCGGCCTTGCGCCGTTGTCAGGCCATGCCCGCGTTGACCGGCCAGTTCAGGCAGGGCCTGCGCATCTGACTGCACCGGCCGGATGACCACCCTTTGGTTCGTCCGCCTGTAACCCGCGACCGGGCGCGGCCGGTCAGGACGTGATTGCCGCGCGGGCGCCTGGGCCGCGCAGCAATCTCATCTCAGCCGCGCCATGCCGCGTCGAAAACCGGCTGATAGATCGCCGCCAGACGCGCCACGGCCTCGGCCGGGGCCATCTCTTCGGCGGCACCCGTGCGCCGGCAGGTCAGCTCAATCTTGTTGGCCTGCAACCCGCGCGGCCCGACGGTAATGCGCCAAGGCAGACCGATCAGGTCCATGGTCGCGAATTTCGCACCCGCGCGCTCGTCCCGGTCATCGTAAAGCACCTCAAGACCGCGCGTCACCAGCTCGCTGTAAAGCGCCTCACAGGCCGAATCGACCGCCGGATCACCCTGCTTGAGGTTGACGATCCCGACATGGAAGGGGGTCACGCCCTCGGGCCAGATGATGCCTTTGTCGTCATGGCTGGCCTCGATGATCGCGCCCAAGAGGCGCGAGACACCGATGCCATGCGAACCCATATGCACCGGCACCCGCGCGCCGTCGGGGCCGACCACGGTGGCGCCCATCGGCTCGGAATATTTGGTGCCGAAATAAAAGATCTGGCCGACCTCGATCCCGCGCGCACTGCGCTGGCGATCCGCGGGGACCTGCGCGAACACCGCCTCGTCATGGGTTTCATCGGTGCGGGCGTAACGGCTGGTGAACTCCTCCAGCACGGCCTGACACTGACCCTCGTCATTGTAGTCAATCGCGCGGGCGCCGAGTTTCAGATCGGTGATTTCGCTGTCATAGAATACTTCTGACTCGCCCGTATCGGCCAGCACCAGAAACTCATGCGTATTCTCGCCGCCGATCGGGCCGCTGTCGGCGCGCATCGGAATGGCCTGCAAACCCATGCGCTCATAGGTCCGCAGATAGGTGACCAGATGGCGATTATAGGCGTGCAGCGCGGCCTCTTTGGTCAGATCGAAGTTATAGCCGTCCTTCATCAGAAACTCGCGCCCGCGCATGACGCCAAAGCGGGGACGCACCTCGTCGCGGAATTTCCACTGGATCTGATAGAGGGTCAGCGGCAGATCCTTGTAGCTGTTCACATGCGCGCGGAAGATGTCGGTGATCATCTCCTCATTCGTGGGGCCGAACAGCATATCGCGGTCATGGCGGTCCTTGATGCGCAACATTTCCTGACCGTAATCGTCATAGCGACCGGATTCGCGCCACAGATCGGCGGGCTGCATCGTCGGCATCAGGACCGGGATATGGCCGGCGCGCTGCTGTTCCTCATGGACGATCTGTTCGATCCGGCGCAGCACCTTGTAACCCAGCGGCAGCCAGGAATAGATGCCCGCGGATTGCTGCTTGATCATCCCCGCGCGCAGCATCAGCCGGTGGCTGACAATCTGCGCCTCTTTGGGATCTTCCTTCAGGACGGGCAGAAAATAACGCGACAGACGCATGGATGGCCCCCGATTGCTGGTTTCGGAACGGGTTAGCCGATGCCCCCCCGCCCCGCAAGGGCATCACGTTACCGCCCGCGCCCGATGCGGCCAAGATGGGTATAGCTAAAGCCGCGCGTGGATTTCAGCCCATAGCCCAGCATCCGGTCGAGACCGCAATGCGCAAACCACAGCGCCCCCAGCCAGATCGCCGTGCCCAGCCCCAGCACCATCCCGCCAACCAGCACGATCAGCCCAAAGCCATAATTATGCACAAGATTATAGGTGAACGCCCCGACGCGCGGACCCAGAGCATAGGCCGCAAAGCTGATATCCGGGGCAAAGAACAAAAGAAGCGACCACCACCACGGCCCGGTGCCGGCCCCGGCCACGATCCAGATCCCGGTGAGAAAGATCACCGCACCCTCGGCGCGCTGCCAGATTATTGTCCCGTCCATCGCCGCCCCCGCCCAAGCACGCTTTTCAATAGGATGCGCCAGCGCCATAGTCCATTGCGGCACAGTCAGAAAGGAACGGCAGCATGGTTCAGCCCCATTTCTGCGAAGGTTTTTCGCCCCGCCATGAGGTCGCTGTTATCATTGCCTGTGATGCCGGATATCTGCCCTATGCGGCGATTGCGGCGCTGCAACTGGCGCGGGTGGCCGATGACAGCGGGTTTGACCTCCTCATCGGCGGGCCAGAGCCGCTGGATCTGCCGCCCATTCTGCACGCCGGCGGGATCGGCCATGTCGCCGCACGCGACGACACGCTGCTGGACGCGCTGCCGACGGATTCGCGGCGATCCATCGCCACCTATATGGAGCTGTTTCTCGCCCCGGCGCTGCGCGGGATCTGGCGGCGGATTCTGGTTCTCGACAGCGATGTGATTTTCGAGCGCGGCGATCCGGGGCGGCTTTTGCGTGCCGATATGCTCGGGCGCGCCGTGGCGGCGGTGCGCGACAACCGTCAATGGCGCCGGCCCCGCAAACGGGTCGAAGAGTTCCGCAAGCTCGGCTTGCCCGCCCTGCCCTATTTCAACGCCGGCGTGGTGATGATCGATACCGAAGTCTGGGCGGCGGCCGATCTGTCGGCACGGGCATCCGCCTTTGCGCGCCGCCATCTGGACGGGCTGGGCCGGGATCAGGCGCTGATGAACGGGATGCTGGCCGGCGACTGGGCCGAGATCAGCCCGCTGTGGAACTGGCAATTCACCTGGGCATCGGCGCATCTGACCTCGATGGCCGATCCTTGCGTGATCCACTTTATCGGACCACACAAGCCCTGGCTCGACACGGCCGATACGCGCGTGCCGATGCGGATGCGCGCCGATTACGCCCGTATCCTGCCGGAACATTTCCCCACCGCCGCCCGCAGCGCGGGGCTGGCACACCGCCATTGGCCAGAGCGGCGCGACCTGGCGCGCAGCCTGCTGCGCCAATGGCGCGCCAGCGGGCCGATGCTGGACTATCTCGGGCGCTTCCCTGATGAATATACGCTGCTTGCGCCGTAACCCGGCCGCCGGCTCAGCGCCATTTTTCGGCAATCCATGTCGCCGGCAGATAGTAATGGCGCAGGTGCTTTGACAGGCTTTCGCGCCGGCGCCCGTCGAACGCGGCCCGCAGGTGATCGAGCGGCGCGCGCACCGGATCCTCGGACGACCATTGGCCCAGAACCGCATCATCGGGGTTCAGATGGCCGGCAAAGATCACAACCTTTGTCCCCCGCGGAATACGCGGCGGGCGCATATAGTTCAGCGGAAAGGGCGGAATGCAATGCAGCCGGAAATGGCTGATCCATCCGCGCGGCCAGAACCTGACCCCGCCCGGCGCGTTATGGGTGACAAAGCGCTGCTCATAGCGGTATTTATCCGCCGCCGCCTGCGGATCGGCGCGGAATACCTCCTGCATCGGTTTCAGCCGCCCGACCTGCATCCGGTAAATCGAGGTCTGGGCCATCCTCTCGAACGGGGTATTGGGGTTTTTCGCGGTGATCGTCTCGGCCGGGTCGCCATAGTCGAAAAAGCCGTCGAGATTACCGGTGACGATCACATCCAGATCCATGAACAGCACCGTGCCGGTGATATCGCCCAGATCCCCCCAAAGCTGCGATTTCGGCCATTTGCCCGGCGTATTCTTCGGCATGATGAAATCCGGCTCGGGCAGCGGGCGCGTCTCGATTTCGGATATCAGGCCCTGTGTGCTGTCGGTAAAACAGATCACCCGGAACGGCGGCGTGATATTGCGCGCCACCATGCGATAAAAGCGGTTCACATAATCGGGGCCGTATTTCGTGCCCCATTTGATGCAGATGATCTGTTTCATATTGTTCTTTTTGCCTTCGCCTGTCACCCGCGGCAAGGGCTGTTGACTCTGCCACCCACCGGGGTATAAGCGCCGCTTCATTGGTGTTGGTGGCCCCTGCAAGGGGATGCCTGTCAGGCCCCGGCCAAAGGACAACGCCCTTTTGAAACTGACAAAAGGAGATCAGCCGTGACCAAACGCACGTCTGCCAAGTACAAAATTGACCGCCGCATGGGCGAAAACATCTGGGGCCGCGCCAAGTCGCCCGTGAACCGCCGTGAATATGGTCCCGGCCAGCACGGTCAGCGCCGCAAGAACAAGCTGTCGGATTTCGGCACCCAGC
>JAUNTL010000059.1 GCA_030538705.1 Paracoccus sp. (in: a-proteobacteria)
CGAGGTGCTGCGGCTGGCCCACCGCATCGCGGTGATGTGCGAGGGCCGGCTGACCGGCATCCTGCCCGGGCAGGCATCGCAGCATGAGATCATGGCGCTGGCGACCCAACGCGAAACCCTGACCCTGGAGCACAGACCATGAGCATCATCCGGTCCCTGCGCGGCGGCGCGCGCCAGAAAATCTGGGCCTTTGCCAGCCTGATCGTGCTGTTGGCGGGTTTCTCGCTGGCCAGCCCGAACTTTATGCAGATGACCAATATCATGGGCATCCTTCAGGCGGCATCGGTCAATGGCGTGCTGGCAATCGGGGTGACACTGATCATCATCACCGGCGGGATTGACCTGTCGATCGGCACGCTGATGACCTTTTGCGCGGTGATGACGGGTGTGGTGCTGACCTGGATGGGGGCGCCGCTGATCCTCGGCGTGCTGACCGCCATCGCCACCGGCGCGGCCTGCGGGCTGCTGTCGGGGACGCTGGTGGCGCGCGCGCGCATCCCGCCCTTCATCGCCACGCTGGGCATGATGCTGGTGCTGAAGGGTCTGTCGCTGATCGTCACCGGCACAAAGCCGATCTATTTCAACGACACCCCCGGCTTCACCAAGATCTCGCAAGGCTCGCTGATCGGTTCGGTCTTTCCGGCCTTTCCGCTGCCCAATGGCGTGCTGATCCTGTTTCTGGTCGCCGGGGCGACGGCATGGGTGCTGTCGCGCACGGTTCTGGGGCGCTATACATTCGCGCTCGGCTCCAACGAAGAGGCAGTGCGGCTTTCAGGCGTCAACACCGCCGCGTGGAAGATGGCGATCTATGCGCTTGCCGGCGGGATTGTCGGTATCGCGGGCCTGCTGATCGCCAGCCGGCTGAACAGCGCGCAGCCCGCGCTTGGCCTCGGCTATGAGCTGGAGGCGATTGCCGCCGTGGTCATCGGGGGCACCTCGCTGTCGGGCGGGCGCGGGACGATCCTCGGGACGCTGATCGGCGCGCTGATCATGGCGGTGCTGACCAACGGGCTGCGCATCATGTCGGTCGCGCCCGAATGGCAGACCGTTGTCACCGGCGCGATCATCATCATCGCCGTCTATGCCGATCAGTTGCGGCACAGAAAGGCCAGCTAGAGGGGCGGCCAACGCCCCCGGACACCCGTTTCACGTGAACCTCAGGGAGGAAAACCATGTTCACCAGAAGAACCCTGCTTGGCGCGGCAGCCGCGCTGTCGATGCTGGCCACGACCCCGGCCGCATTCGCGCAGGACAAACTGTATGTGCCGCTGATCTCCAAGGGATTTCAGCACCAGTTCTGGCAGGCCGTGAAGGCCGGCGCCGATCAGGCCGCCGCAGAGCTGGGCGTCGAGGTGACGTTCGAAGGGCCGGATAACGAAAGCCAGGTCGACAAGCAGATCGACATGCTGACGGCCGCTCTGGCGAAAAAGCCCGCCGCCATCGGCTTCGCCGCGCTTGACAGTCAGGCCGCAATCCCGCTGTTGCAGCAGGCCAAGGATGCCGGCATCCCGGTCATTGCCTTTGACAGCGGCGTCGACAGCGACATCCCGCTGGGCACGGCCGCGACCGACAACGTCGCTGCCGCCGCCCTTGCCGCCGACAAGATGGCCGAACTGATCGGCGCAGAGGGCAAGGTCGCCGTCGTGGCCCATGACCAGACCTCGCGCACAGGGGTTGATCGTCGCGACGGTTTCGTCAATGAAATCAAGGAAAAACACCCGGGGATCAAGATCGTCGCAATCGAATATGGTGGCGGTGATCACCTGAAATCGACCGAGATCACCAAGGCGATCCTGACCGCCAACCCCGATATCAAGGGCATTTTCGGCACCAATGAAGGCAGCGCCATCGGCGTCGTCAACGGCGTGCGCGAAAGCGGGGCAAAGATCGTGATCGTGGGCTATGACAGCGGCAAGGCCCAGACCGACGCCATCCGCGAGGGCCTGATGGCCGGCGCAATCACCCAAAACCCGGTCGGCATCGGCTATGAAACCGTCAAGGCCGCCGTCGCCGCCGCCAGGGGCGAGGCCGTCGATGCGCAGATTGATACCGGTTTCTACTGGTATGACGCGACCAATATCGACAACCCCGAAATCGCCGCGGTTCTTTACGATTAAACACCCGGGGCCGGGGGCGTCCGCGCCCCCGGCCGCTTTCTCCCCGGCGCGGGCCGGGTGCGATATGCCCGCACAAGACAGGTGGCAGCCTGCCTGCGCAGGCAAACCGCCCTTTTCTGACTTAGGACCAGAAGATGAGACCGCTGCATCACCGGCCAGCCAGGCCGCCCGGACCTGCCCGGGCAGAGCAGGGCCGGACCGGACCCACCGCCCCGCAGCATGATCTCAATGTCAATATTAAATTTATTCAACGGGTTACGCTATGAAGATCACCGGCCTTCGCACCCTCGATGTGCGCTTTCCGACCAGCGACAGCCTTGACGGCTCGGACGCGATGAACCCGGACCCGGATTACTCGGCGGCCTATGTGGTGCTGGAAACGGACGGACCCCATGAGGGGCACGGGCTGACCTTTACCATCGGGCGCGGCAATGAAATCTGCGTGGCCGCGATCGAGGCGCTGCGGCCTCTGGTCACCGGGCTGGAGCTGGACTGGATCGCCGCCGATATGGGGCGGTTCTGGCGCCATATCACCTCCGACAGCCAGCTGCGCTGGATCGGCCCGGACAAGGGCGCGATCCATCTGGCCACCGGCGCGGTGGTCAATGCGGCATGGGATCTCTGGGCGAAATCCGCAGGCAAGCCGGTCTGGCAACTGGTCGCCGATATGACCCCCGCCGAACTGGTCCGCTGCATTGATTTCCGTTACCTGACCGATTGTATCACGCCCGAATGGGCGCTTGATTTCCTGACCGCGCAGGCGGCAGGCAAGGCGGACCGCATCACCACGCTGCGCGCCGAGGGCTATCCCTGCTATACCACCTCCGCCGGCTGGCTGGGCTACAGCGACGACAAGCTGCGCCGGTTGTGCCGCGAGGCCGTCGATGCCGGTTTCCGCCATATCAAGATGAAGGTCGGCCGCGATCTGGATGACGACATCCGCCGCCTGACCATCGCGCGCGAGACCGTCGGCCCGGAGGTGAACCTGATGATCGACGCCAATCAGGTGTGGGAGGTCGATCAGGCCATCGACTGGGTGGGCAAGCTCGCCTTCGCCCGCCCGTGGTTCATCGAGGAACCGACCAGCCCCGACGATATCGCGGGTCATCGCCGCATCCGCGCGGGCGTCGCGCCCGTGCAGGTGGCGACGGGCGAGATGTGCCAGAACCGTATCATGTTCAAACAGTTCATCATGGAGGGCGCGATTGATGTGGTGCAAATCGACAGCTGCCGCATGGGCGGCCTGAATGAGGTTCTGGCCGTCATGCTGATGGCGGCAAAGCACGGGTTAAAGGTCTGCCCCCATGCGGGCGGGGTGGGGCTTTGCGAATATGTCCAGCATATGTCGATGATCGACTATCTGTGCATCGCAGGCACGCGCGAGGGCCGGGTGATCGAATATGTCGACCACCTGCACGAGCATTTCCTTGACCCCTGCGTGATCCGCAATGCCGCCTATATGCCACCCGCCGCGCCCGGCTTTTCTATCGAGATGAAGCCGGAATCGCTTGAGCAATATCGCTTTCGGGGGGCGTGATGGACCTGCATCTCACCGGCAAACGCATCATCGTCACAGGCGGCGCATCCGGCATCGGCGCCGCCATTACCGAGGTTCTGGCCGAGGAAGGTGCCCGGCCCATCATCTTCGCACGCCGCCCGCCCAGGGCGGACTGGCTCTCGCGCCACGGCGCGGTATTCAGCCAGGTCGAGCTTTCCGATGACGCGGCCTGCCGGGCGGCGGTCGAACAGGCCCGTGCGGGCGGCCCGATCCACGGGCTGGTCAACAATGCCGGCGCGAATGACGGCGTCGGGCTGGACGCCGGGCCAGATGCGTTCCGCGCCAGCCTGAACCAGAATCTCGTGCATTATTACACCATGGTTCACCTGCTGGCCGATGATCTGCGGGCGACGCGCGGCGCCATCGTCAATATCTCCAGCAAGACGGCGGTGACGGGACAGGGCGGCACCTCGGCCTATGTCGCGGCCAAAGCCGCGCAACTTGGCCTGACGCGCGAATGGGCCGCCGAGTTTCTGGCCGACGGCGTGCGCGTCAATGCCATCGTCGTGGCCGAGGTGATGACGCCCCTTTACCGCCGCTGGCTCGAAACCCTGCCCGATGCGGATGCCGCGCTGGCGAAAATCACCGCGCGCATCCCGCTCGGACAGCGCATGACAGAGGCGCGCGAGATCGCAGATACCTGCGCCTTTTTGCTGTCGGACCGCGCCGGCCACACGACCGGGCAGTGGATCTTTCCCGATGGCGGCTACACCCATCTGGACCGCGCAGTGACCTGAGCCCGCCCACTGCGCTCTGCGGCAATCCCCATGATCGCGCCGCCACGCGCCGCCCGGTATCACCGCTGAAACGGCTCAAAGGCCAGACAGAAGCAAGCCGGCGCCAAAAACCACAGGGCCGCTTTCTTCTGTCCCAAAATATCCTCCGGGGGTCCGGGGGTGGAAAACCCCCGGTCTGGCCGCGCGATCCCACCGCTTGGCGCAGC
This sequence comes from Paracoccus sp. (in: a-proteobacteria), assembly GCA_030538705.1. Taxonomy (GTDB): domain Bacteria; phylum Pseudomonadota; class Alphaproteobacteria; order Rhodobacterales; family Rhodobacteraceae; genus Paracoccus. The sequence continues at coordinate 4,619 of JAUNTL010000059.1, forward strand.
CAGACCTGCATGCGCGCAGCCATTACCGCGCAAGGATGCCCGCCGGCAGATCGGCCCCCTGCGCCCGGTTCGCACGCAGGGGGCTGGCCCGGTCGCCCGGCTAGCCCAGCGCCGCCGCCATCAGCGCGCGGGTATAGTCCTCGCCCGGGCGGTCAAAGACGTCCGGGGTCTGGCCCTGTTCCACCACGCGGCCATCCTTCATCACCAGAATATAATCCGACAGCGCGCGCACGACCGACAGGTCATGGCTGATGAACAGGTAAGACAGCCCGAACTCTGTCTGAAGATCGCGCAACAGCGTCACGATCTGTTTCTGGACCGAGCGATCCAGCGCCGAGGTGGGCTCATCCAGCACGATCACCTTGGGCCGCAGGATCATCGTGCGGGCAATCGCGATGCGCTGTCGCTGGCCGCCGGAAAACTCGTGCGGGTAACGGTTGCGCATTGACGCATCCAGACCGACCTGCACCAGCGCCTCGCCCGCGCGGCGGTCACGCTCGCGCGCGCTCAGGCCCGGTTCGTGGATCAGCAGCCCTTCGGTGATGATCCGGCCCACGGTCATGCGCGGCGACAGGCTGCCGAACGGGTCCTGAAACACCAGTTGCAGCTCGCGCCGCTTGGGACGCATCTCGGCGGCATCGCGGGGCAGTTCCTGCCCCAGATAGGCCACCCGCCCGGTCGAGGTCAGCAGCCGCAGCACCGCACGGCCCAGCGTCGATTTCCCCGACCCCGATTCACCCACGATGCCAATCGTCTGCCCCTGTTGCAGCGCAAGGGAAATCCCGCGCACCGCATGGACCTGATTGTCCTTGTGCAGGAACCCGGCCGGGCGGCCGAATGTCACATGCACGTCGTCGGCCTCGATCAGGACCGGCGCGTCGGGCGCGGGCGGTTCCTTGATCCCCTCCGGCTCGGCATCAATCAGCATCCGGGTATAGGGATGCGCCGGGGCGTCAAAGATCTGCGCGGTCTCGCCGGTCTCGACCACCTCGCCCTGACGCATGACATAAACGCGATCAGCAAAGCGGCGCACGATGCCCAGGTCATGGGTGATGAACACGATCGCCATGCCCAGACGTGCCCGCAGATCGGCCAAAAGGTCCAGAATCTGCGCCTGAATGGTCACGTCCAGTGCGGTCGTGGGTTCGTCCGCGATCAGGATGTCGGGATCATTGGCCAGCGCCATCGCGATCATCACCCGCTGGCGCTGCCCGCCGGACAGCTCGTGCGGATAGCTGTCGATGCGGCGCTCTGGTTCGGGGATGCCGACCAGGCGCAGCAGCTCGAGGATGCGCGCCCGTGCCTGCGCCCCGGTCAAGCCCCCGTGATAGCGCAGCGGCTCGGCCAGTTGCTGGCCCACCCGATAAAGCGGGTCCAGCGAGGTCATGGGTTCCTGAAAGATCATGGTGATCTTTTTGCCGCGGATGCGGTTCAGCTCGCGGTCGCGCATCCCGATCAGATTCTGGCCGCGGTAATCCGCCCGCCCCGTCGCCTGACCGTTCGCGGCCAAAAGGCCCATCATCGCCATGGTGGTCTGGCTTTTGCCCGAGCCGGATTCGCCGACGATGGCGACCATCTCGCCCGCCTTGACGTCCAGATCAATGCCGCGCACGGCATGAACCGGGCCGTCATTGGTCTGAAAGATCACGTCCAGATCGCGGACCGAAAGAATACTGTCCTGGGTCATCTCAGCGGTCCTTCGGGTCAAGCGAGTCGCGCAAACCATCGCCAAGAAAGTTCAGCGCGAACAGAATCGTCGTCAGCATCAGCGCCGGCCAGATCAGCAGCCACGAGGCCCCGCGCATGTTCTGCGCCCCTTGCGAGATCAGCAGCCCCAGCGAGGTCAGCGGTTCCTGCACCCCCAGCCCAAGGAAGGACAGCAGGCTTTCCAAGAGGATCGCCTTTGGCACCAAAAGCGTGACGAAAACAATCACCGGGCCAAGCGCGTTCGGGATGATATGGCGGCGCAGGATGCCCGCGCGGGTGGCGCCCAAGGCCTCGGCGGCCTGCACGAACTCTTGCCGTTTCAGCGACAGCGTTTGCCCGCGCACGATCCGGGCCATGTCCAGCCATTCCGTCGCGCCGATGGCGATGAAAATGATGATCATACTTCGGCCAAAGAACACGACCATCAGGATGACGAAAAAGATGAAGGGCAGCGAATAAAGGATGTCGACGATCCGCATCATCACGTTATCGACCCGCCCGCCCAGATATCCGGCGGTCGCGCCGTAAGCCACGCCCAGAACCAGCGCCATGGTCGACGCCAGCAACCCGATCGCCAGCGAGATCCGCAGCCCGATCAGGATCCGCGTCAGCATATCGCGGCCCAGCGCGTCGGTCCCGGCGATAAAGCGGTAACGCTCGACCTCCAGAACCAGATTGCCGCTGGTGCGGTCGGGGGACAGGTCAAGCTGTGGGTTCTTGAACACCTCGGAGCGTTGAAAGAACCGCAGCACACGCTCGTCAATCGGTTCGGCCTGCGCCAGCGGCACGGTCATGGTGTTGCCGTCCAGCACCGGCTCGCCTGCGGCGGCGGTCATCCGGGCGCGGGCCAGTTCGCGGTCAAGGGCCGGGATCAACGCTTCCTCGCGCGGATAGGCCTCGAAACTGGCGGGGACGCGGACGTATTCCTTATATTGCCGGTCATAGGGATGCGGCGACAGCATCGGCCCGAAAATCGCCAGAAGTGTCAGGATAATCAGCACGATGCCGCTGGCCACCGCAGCGCGGTTGCGGCGCAGGCGGATCCAGGCGTCCTGCCACAGCGAACGGCCCGGCGCCGCGAGGTCGGTTGTCATATCAGTCATAGCGCACCCGCGGGTCCAGCAAAGCATAAAGCAGGTCAACGATCAGGTTGAACATCACCACAAAGACGGCGATCACCACCACGGTGCCCATCACCAGCGTATAGTCGCGGCCCAGCGCGCCCTGCACGAAATAGCGCCCGATGCCGGGGATGCCAAAGATGGTTTCCACCACGACCGAACCCGTCAGCAGACTGGCCGCCGTCGGCCCCAGATAGGACACGGCCGGCAGCATCGCGCCGCGCAGCGCATGGACGCCCACCACAACCCGCTGCGGCAGGCCATAAGCGCGGGCGGTGCGCACGTGGTGCGAGCGCAGCGCCTCGATGGTCGAACCCCGCACCAGCCGCGCGATCACCGCGATCTGCGGCAACGCCATGGTCGTCACCGGCAGCACCCAGTAAATCGGGTTCGACCCCGACCATGCGCCTGTCGGCGTCAGCCCCCAGATCACGCCAAACAGCAGGCTCAGCGTCGGGGCGACGACAAAGGTCGGCGTCGTAATCCCGAATGTCGCCAGCCCGACAATGGCATAATCCAGCCCCGAGTTCTGCCGCAGCGCCGCAATCGCGCCCAGCGTCGTGCCGATGACAATCGCCAGCGACAGCGCCATCGCGCCCAGCATGATCGACACCGGCAGCCCATAGGCAAACAGCTCGTTCACGGTGAAATCGCGCTTGGTAAAGCTGGGGCCAAGATCGCCCTGAAGCAGATTGCCGATATAGGTGAGATATTGCGACCACAGCGGCGCATCCAGATTATAGGCCCGGTTCAGGTTGGCCATGATCAGCGGGTCCAGCGGGCGTTCCAGATCGAACGGGCCGCCCGGCGCCAGCCGGATCATGAAAAATGCCAGCGTGACGATGATGAACAACGTCGGTATCGCGCTGAGCAAACGCCGCAGCGTATAGCCTAACATACGAATATCCTTAACAGAAAACGGACGGGCCGCATGGGCCCGCCCGTCAGATTAGCATGATTGCGTCAGTTCAGCGACAAGAAGCGCGTCATGTGAACATTCATGATGTTATCCTCGAACCCCTGCACGTTATCCGCGACAAGGTTGGTCGAAGAGTAATACATGATCGGGATGAACGGCTCGGCCTCAAGAAACAGGGTCTCGGCCTCGGCCAGAACCTGGGCGCGTTCGTCCAGATCCAGCGTCACCTCGGCCTTTTTCATCAGCGCGTCATAGGCCGGGTCCGACCAGCGGGCATAGTTAAAGGAGACGCCCGTTTCCGCCAGCATGAGGAAATTCTGCGGGTCGTTATAATCCCCGATCCAGCCGGCGCGGGCCAGATCGAACGCCCCGTCCTCGCGCATATAGTTGAAATAGCTGGAACCTTCCATCTCGTTCAGGGTCGCACCGATACCGATGGCGCCCAGCTGATCGGCAATCGCCGCCATCGTGTTGCGGTTGTTTTCCGAGGTGTTGTAATTCAGCTGAACCGTCAGGCTGCCCTCGGCTATGCCGGCCTCGGCCAGCAGGGCCTTGGCCTCATCCTCGCGGTCGAGAACATCCTTGTCCTTGAAATCCAGCTCTGGCGGGTTCTCGACATAATTCGCGATCCCCGGCGGCAGCAGCGAATAGCCCGGCAGCATCGTGCCGCGCCAGACCTGTTCGGCGATGAATTCGCGGTCGATCACCAGCGAGATCGCCTTGCGCACGCGCGGATCTTTCAGCGGGCCGCCGTCGGCACCCTTCACCGGCAGATAGTAAACGCCCAGATAGGGTGCCAGCCGGAACTGATCGTCCAGATTGGCCTTGACGTAATCCATCTGTTCCGCCGCAACCTCAGAGCAGATCTGAACCTCTTTGGCCTCGAACCGGCGCATACAGGCGGAACGGTCCTCGAACGGGATCCAGTTCACCACGTCGATCTGCACGCTTTCGACGTCATAGAAATTGGGGTTCTTGCGCATCACCATCTTGTCGTTGGGCACAAAGCTTTCCAGCATATAGGCCCCGTTCGTCACCAGATTTCCGGCGCGGGTGAACTGGTCGCCATTCGCCTCGACGCTGGCCTGATGCAGCGGCAGACCGGTCTGATGGGTCAGCAGTTCAAGGAAATAGGGCGTCGGCTGGCGCAGGGTGATTTCAAACGTGCGCTCGTCGATGGCGCGCACGCCCAGTTCCTCGGGCTGTTTGTCGCCCTTGGTCACGTCCTCGGCGTTGACGATGGCAAACAGCACCGACGCGTAACCGGCGGCGGTCGCGGGGGTCATGATGCGGCGAAAGGCAAATTCGAAATCCTGCGCCGTGACCGGATCGCCGTTCGACCATTTCCCGTTCTCGCGCAGGATAAAGGTATAGGTCAGGCCGTCCTCGGAAATCGTCCAGCTTTCGGCAGCGCCGGGCACGACATGGGCCTCGGCGTCCTGAATGACCAGACCTTCGTAAAGATCCTTCAGCACGCGGGATTCGGCTACGGTGCTGGTCTTGTGATGGTCCAGCGTGGCCGGATCGGTGTCATTGCCGCGGCTGATCGTGACCTCGGCACTTGCCATGCCGACGCCTGCGGCCAGCAAAGCGGCGGCGGCAACGGATCGCGCAAGATAAGGTTTGAACATGGTGGAACTCCCTTTGGGTGAATAGCGCGATACTAGACGCTTTTGGGCCACCCTCAAGACAGCGTGATCAGTGCCGTTACGAAATCGTCACCAATCCCTTTAAGCTTGAAATGTATTCGGACCATGCTAGGCTGCGCCGAGCAACGCAGACAAACCCGGTGGGAGGGGCCGTTCAGACCATGGAGATCCGCCTGAAGCGCGTCTATGATCCTGCCAGCCCTGATGACGGTGCGCGGATTCTGGTCGACCGGCTGTGGCCACGCGGCGTCAGCAAGGAAAGAGCCGATCTTGCGCTCTGGCTCAGGACGATTGCCCCCTCGGACGATTTGCGGCGGTGGTTCGGCCATGATCCGTCGCTTTGGACGGAGTTTCTGCGCCGCTACGGGACAGAGCTTGACCATAATCCCCAGGATGTCGCGACGCTGCGCGACTGGATGGCGCGCGGGCCTGTGACGCTGATCTATGCCGCCCATGACCACAGATATAACAACGCCGTCGCCCTGGCCGATTACCTGCAAGGAGAGCCTGCATGAGCAGCGATTTCACCGCCACCCGCGCGCTGTTCGACCTGCCCGAAGGGGTGATCTATCTGGACGGCAATTCGCTTGGCCCCCTGCCCCGTGCCGTCCGCGCCCGCATGGACGAGGTCATCGCCCGCGAATGGGGGGGAATGCTGATCCGCGCCTGGAATGATGCCGGCTGGATCGACCGCCCGGCCCATGTGGGTGCGCGCATCGCCCGGCTGATCGGGGCCGAACCCGACAGCGTCGTCATGGGGGACACGCTGTCGATCAAGGTCTATCAGGCGCTTGCCTCGGCGCTGGAGATGCGGTCCGGGCGCCGGGTCATCCTGTCTGACAGCGGCAATTTCCCGACCGATCTTTATATGGCCGAAGGGCTGATACGAACCCTTGGCGCCGGGCATGAGCTGCGCATCGTCGAACCGGACAAGGTTCTGGACGCCATCGACGAGCAGACCGCCGCATTCCTGATCACCGAGGTCGATTACCGCACCGGCCGGCGCCATGATATGGCGGCGCTGACCGCGCGCGCGCATGAGGCCGGCGCGCTGGCGATCTGGGATCTGGCCCATTCTGCCGGTGCCTTTCCCCTCGACGTCGCTGCGGACGGGGCCGATTTCGCGGTCGGATGCAGCTATAAATACCTCAACTCCGGCCCCGGCGGCCCGGCGTTCATCTATGTCGCACCGCGCCACCACGCCGACGCGCGCCCGGCCCTGTCGGGCTGGATGGGTCATGAGGCGCCCTTTGCCTTTGATCTCGGTTACCGCCCCGCGGCGGGGATCGAAAGAATGCGCGTCGGCACCCCGCCGATCCTGCAACTGGCCGCACTCGACGCCGCGCTTGATGTTTGGGAGGGGGTGGATATGCATGATGTCCGTGCCCGCTCGCTGGAACTGGGCGATCTGTTCATCGCGGGCGTCGAGGCACGCTGTCCCGGCCTGCGTCTGACGACACCGCGCGAACATGAACAGCGCGGCTCTCAGGTCAGTTTCGCGCATCCCGAGGCTTATGCGATCATTCAGGCGCTGATCGCCGAAGGGGTGATCGGCGATTTCCGCGCGCCTGAAACGCTGCGCTTTGGCTTTACCCCGCTGTATCTGGGCGCGGATGACATTACACGCGCGGTCGATATTCTGGCCAGGGTCATGGCAGAAGGCCGCTGGGACCGCCCGGAATATCGCCGCCGGGGCAAGGTCACATGACCCGCAACCCGCCCGTGACGCGCCGCCTGACCGAGCCGCAGCGCCATCTGCCGGGCACCTGCCGTCCCTCGGGCTGGATCGCGCTGTGGCGGCGTATCGGGCAGATCTCTGTTCTCAACGCGAGGACCGCCCGTTTTCCCTGACCCATCCCGTTCAGCGAAAAGAGGCCGACCATGACCCACGACCCCGCCAATGAAGGCGCCGAAACCGACTTCAGCCGCCGTATGTCCTATGGCGATTACCTGCATATCGACCGCATTCTGAGCGCGCAGGAACCGCTTTCCAGCGCCCATGACGAGATGCTGTTCATCATCCAGCACCAGACCTCGGAATTGTGGATGAAACTGGCGCTGTATGAGCTGGCCGGCGCCCGCACCCATATCGCCGCCGATCGCACGCCCGAGGCGATGAAGATGCTGGCCCGGATCTCGCGGATCTTTGAACAGCTCAATTCCGCATGGGATGTGCTGCGCACGATGACGCCGGCCGATTACAGCCGTTTTCGCGACGATCTCGGCCAGTCCTCGGGCTTTCAGTCCTGGCAATACCGGCTGATCGAATATGCGGTCGGCAACCGCAATACCGCGATGCTGAAACCTCATGCCCACCGCCCCGATCTGGTCGAAAAGCTTGAATCCGAGCTGGCCCGGCCCTCGCTTTATGACGAGGTGCTGCGCCGCCTTTCACGGCTGGGCCTGCCGGTGCCCGAAGCGGTGCTTGAGCGCGATCTGCGTCAGCCCTGGGCCTTCAATCCCGAGGTGATGGCCGTCTGGGCAACCGTCTATCGCAACCCCGAACAGTGGTGGGAAGCCTATGAGGTCGCCGAAAAGCTGGTCGATTTCGAGGATTACTTCCGCCGCTGGCGCTTTAACCATGTCACCACGGTCGAGCGTGTCATCGGATTCAAACGCGGCACCGGCGGCACGGCCGGGATCGCCTATCTCAAGCGCATGCTGGAGGTGGAACTGTTTCCCGAACTCTGGCGTCTGCGCACCGAACTTTGACATGCCATGACCTGGAAAAATCCGGGCATTGATCAACAGGAGAGATGACATGCTGGGACCGACCGGCCATAGCGATACCTTTACCCGCGACCGCCTGCCACCCGCCGCGGCATGGCCAGAGCTGCGGCTGGACGGCTTTGATTACCCCGAATGGCTGAATATCGGGGTGGAACTGACCGACAACATGGTCGGGCGCGGCTTTGGCGATCACCTTGCGCTGATCGGCAATGGCCGCGCCCGCACCTATAAGGAACTGACCGACTGGACCAACCGCATCGCCGCCGCACTGGTCGAGGATTTCGGCGTCAGACCGGGCAACCGCGTGCTGATCCGTTCGGCCAACAACCCGGCGATGGTCGCCTGCTGGCTGGCCGCGACCAAGGCCGGCGCGGTTGTCATCAACACCATGCCGATGCTGCGTGCGGGCGAGTTGAGCAAGATCGTCGACAAGGCCGAGATCACACATGCCCTGTGCGATACCCGCCTGATGGAAGAGCTGATCACCTGCGAGGGCACCAGCCGGTTCCTGCACACCGTCATCGGCTTTGACGGCACCGCCAATCACGATGCCGAACTTGACCGGGCCGCGCTGCGCAAGCCTGTGCGCTTTGACGCCGCGCGCACCGGGCGCGATGATGTGGCGCTGCTTGGTTTCACCTCGGGCACCACGGGCGAGCCAAAGGCGACGATGCATTTTCACCGGGATCTCCTGATGATTGCCGATGGCTATGCGCGCGAGGTTCTGGATGTGCGCCCCGATGATGTTTTCGTCGGCTCGCCGCCGCTGGCATTCACCTTCGGGCTGGGCGGGCTTGCGGTGTTTCCGCTGCGTTTCGGCGCGGCGGCGGCGCTGTTGGAACAGGCCAGCCCGCCCAATCTGATCGAGATCATCCAGCAGCACCGCGCCACCGTCTGCTTTACCGCGCCGACCGCTTACCGCGTCATGCTGCGTGCAATGGAGGAAGGGGCCGATCTGTCGTCGCTGCGCGCCGCCGTCAGCGCCGGCGAGACCCTGCCCGGCCCGGTCTATACCGAATGGATGGCGCGCACCGGCAAGCCGATGCTCGACGGGATCGGCGCGACCGAAATGCTGCATATCTTCATCACCAACCGGTTCGACGACCATCGCCCCGATTGCACCGGCCGGCCCGTGACAGGTTATCAGGCCATGATCGTCGGCCCCGACATGACCGAGCTGCCGCGCGGACAGACCGGCCGTCTGGCCGTGCGCGGCCCGACCGGCTGCCGCTATCTGGATGATACGCGCCAGGGCGAATATGTCCGCGACGGCTGGAACCTGACGGGCGATGCCTTTTGGCAGGACGAGGCGGGATATTTCCACTTTGCCGCCCGCGACGATGATATGATCCTGTCCTCGGGCTATAATATCGCCGGCCCCGAGGTCGAGAGCGCGCTGCTCGCCCATGAGGCGGTGCTGGAATGTGCCGTGATCGGCGCCCCCGATGAAGAGCGCGGCCAGATCGTCGAGGCCCATGTCGTGCTGGCCGCCGATCATGCCGGCGATGCGCTGCTGGTGCGGCTGTTGCAAGATCACGTCAAGCGGCTGATCGCGCCCTATAAATACCCGCGCCGGATCCTGTTCACCGATGCCCTGCCCAAGACCCAGACCGGCAAGATCCAGCGTTTCCAGCTGCGCGGCAGCGCGCCCGGGGACGCGGCCAAGGACGCAGCCCAGAACACCGGCGGCCGAGAAGGTCAGGGCGCGGATGGCTGAGCGCAAGGATCAGGACGCAGCCGCCACCGCCGGGCCGTCTTGCGGCTGCGCGCCGGGGGCGGATGGCGCCGCATCCACGGGCGCGCGGGATACGGGGAACGGCCGGCCGGCCCGCCGCACGCAAGCCGGCGCGGACCGGCATATGTCCGGCGCGGTGACGCCCCCCCGCCCTGACCCGGACAGGGTTGAGAACGGCGGGGCAGCGCATGGCAAGGCCGAGCATGACGGGGCAAAGCATGACGGGGCAGCGCATAGCAGGGCGGTGGCTCGGGGCGGCACAGACCGGAGCATATCCGGCGCGTCGCCGCCCCCTCGTCCTGACCCCGACCGGGTCGAAAACGGCAGGGCCGCACATAGCGGGGCAGCACATGCCGGGTCGGTGGCGCAGGGCGGCAATGCCCCTGCGGCCGTCACCATCTTTCCGGCGGCGAGCGACTGGGACGAAAGATTCGCAAATTCAGCCTATATCCCCGGATCCGAAGCGCTGCCCGCGCTCTGGGCGGCGCGCGCGGCGGCCTATCGCCGGGACTGCGCGGGCTTTACCGGTGATATCCCCTATGGCCCGGCGCCGCGCCAGCGCCTTGATCTGATCCGGCCCGAGGGGCCTTGCCATGGGCTGGTGGTCTTTGTCCATGGCGGGTTCTGGCTGGAGTGCGGCAAATCTGACTGGACCGATCTGGCCGAGGGCGCGCGCGCCGCCGGCTGGGCCGTCGCCCTGCCCGGCTATACGCTGGCGCCGCAGGCCCCGGTTCGCGCCATCACGCAGGAGATCGCCATGGCGCTGCGCTGTGCGGCTGCGCTGATCCCCGGTCCGATCCGCCTTGCCGGCCATTCGGCAGGCGGTCATCTGGTCACACGGATGATCTGCGCCGACAGCCCACTGCCCGCCGGCGTGATGGCGCGTATCGGGCGGGTGGTCTCGGTCAGCGGGTTGCATGACCTGCGCCCGCTGCGGCTGACGAAAATGAATGACCACCTGCGCCTGACCGCGCAAGAGGCCGCCCGCGAAAGCCCGGCGCTGCACCAGCCGGCCGACGGCGCACGCCTGACCTGCTGGGTTGGCGCGGATGAACGCCCAGAGTTCCTGCGTCAGTCGCGCCTGATGGCGACAATCTGGGCCGACGCGGCCGCAACCCGGCTGATCGAAGAGCAGGGCCATAATCATTTCAGCATTCTGGACGCCCTGAAATCACCGGATTCGCCCCTGACCCGTGAAATCACCGCGCCCGACTAAGGGCGGCACGTCCGGGGCACAGCCCCGGCCGGACCGGTCATGACGGGCGGCCTGAGCGGTCATGCCTGCGCGTCGCGCAGCATTCACACGGCACCGGACAGGGCGCCGCCTCGGCAGAGGGTGGTGGCGCGGACGCTCTTGCACGCAGGCGTTGATTTCACCGGCGAAGAGGACAGGCACCACCCGGGCGCGCCGGTTGCGCGGGGCGCGGGCGGACACAACCATCATGCCGCCGGTCGCGGCCGGTCCACGGACCGCATAGCCGCAGCGCGCAACCCGAGGCTACGTTCCGATGAGCCTGACGCGGGCGGCATTGTGCATGACGGATGCGCTGGCAAGCTGCACGGGCTGCGATGGGTCTGCCGCTATTTGAGGATCATATTGCCCGAGCGCAGCCCAGCCCCGCAAAGAAAGGTCAGAAGGGCCGGGAATGGGGCTGGAATGCGCGTTGTTGTCATACTCTTCCACCTCATCAATCAGAATCGAATGGCGAGATTGGCACTGGCCGTGTGCTGTTTCGTCTCTTTGCTGAAGGCACCGTTATAGCGAATGCTCAGTTCAACCCCGCTGGAATTGTTAAGCTCGAGCCCCGCGCCGATGCGATAGATGGGTGAATCCACCTTTTGGGTCAGATTAAGCGGCACTGCGCCCAGACCCTCGGCGGCGATAAGCTGACCTTTGGCCTTCCATCTGAAATTCGACAGTTCGACGCCTCCGGTCGCAAAGACGCGAATATGGGACGTGTCGTCGAGCTGAATATCCCTTCCAAGCTCAAAGCCGGGGGTCACGGAGTAAAGGCCCGTCGAACCTTAAGGCAGCGACAGAACCCGTCTCCTCGCCTTTGGCGCGTATCCAGCGCCCGTCGAGGCGAACGTTCGGCTTGAGATAATAGCCCTGATCATATTGGAACGTATAGCCGAGGCGCGTGGACAGGTTCACCTGCTTGACGTTCTGACTATAGGTCACCGAATTGCCGATACCATCATGCAGCAGCGCGGGCAGATAATCCCCCGCCAGTGTTTCGCCAGGGATGAATTCCACCGGTGCCATGCTGGTATCGCGCGAGCCGGTGAACTTGCCCCTCCCGTAACCGAGGGCGAAATCGGCAAAATACGGGCCGTCAGAATATTTCGCCAGCGCGTGGACTTGCGTGCTCCTGCCTCTTGTTTCCGACAGGAGTTCGTCCTGGAACGAAAGGGACGAATCGAAGCTGGTCCGGGCGACAGTCGCGCCCAGGGTCCAGCGGTCGTCAATGGCGCGCGTCGCCCCGATCGAGATCTGCCTGAACGCGTCGTCTCTGAAGGCCGCGCCCTCACCGGGGTCGCGCTGGTACTCGCTGTCGGGAATGCCATTGAACCAGAAGCAGTTTCCGGTTTGTGCCGTGGCCGGGGACCGGCGACAACTGCCCGCTGCATCAAGCGCCGTATCGGCCGATCTGCTGACCATCTCGTAGGTATGGACGGCATAATGAGGCGTCAGACGCATCATCGTCTCACCAAAGGTCGGCAGGTCCGGGGACATACGCAGCATGTTTATCATGCGTGCCAGTTCGCTCGGCGCGTCAGCGGGGCTCATCACGCCTTCCAGCCCATCAAGATACTGCGCCATCTGCACCGCGCCATTATCGGTGACGCCGGCGCCCGGATCGTTGGTCAGGCTTTTGAGGGTCGGCTTGTCAGCATAGAGAACCAGATCGGTTCCGTTATCCACCCGCGTCCGAAAATCAAAGCCGACCGTGGGGCGATAGGTCGGCGTCAGCCCCGAAAGGGTCATCGACGCGCCGCGCGCCAGCGTATAGTCGCCCATCACCCTGTCGATCGAGGTAAAGTTCAGCGGTGCCACGCCGGCGAAATCGCCCGCGCCGGTCAGGGCGACATGATCGTTGGTCTGGGTATCAAGGTCGATATCGGTCACAAAGGTGCCGGTTGCGATCTGGGTAAAGCCTCCGCCCACCTCCACGCTGGCCACGATGCCGACCCCCTGATTGCTGTAGAGGCCGTCATTCGTATAAAGACCACCGCCGAGATTGATCGACTGCAAGCCGATCATGGAGGCATTGGCCCGGTTGTGGAACGCATTGACGCCACCGCCCAGATCGACATTGCCGATGACACGGCCAAGCGTTTCGGCACTGCGCTGATTGATTATCTGATCGTTGCCGCCTGTGCCTGAGATCGACAGCGGGCTGAAATCGTCAAACAGGCTGCCCAGCACGGCGTTCAGGGGAGCAAGCCCCGGCGTAGGGTTGACCACACCGATGAGGTCGGTCGCATCAATGTAATCAAAGTCATGCCCCATCGCGTAAAGCAATCCGCGATTGGTGACGGTATTCTGCGCGCCGCCGACCAGCATGACCGCCGCGCCGTTCTGGGCGCCGCCAATCGTATATGCGCCGTTGAGGTTGATGGTAATATCGCCCTTGGCACCCGATGCGGTGCTTTCGCCATAGACTGCGACGGAACCATCACCCTGCGCGAAAAGGTTGGATTGCGCGGTCAGCGTCACTGCGGCTGCATTCCCCCGACCGGCTGCGCTTTGACCGAACAGCGCATAGCTTTGCGCGCCGCGCACATTGACCTGATCATTCGCGGTGGCCTCGGCCGCCTGCGCATCCCCTACCCCGCCAGCCGAACCTGCGCCCGACTGTCCCGCCGCAAGCGAGGTTGAGCCGCCCATGCCGCCGCCGCCGGCAACCGCTTGGGCCACGATGCCGTGACCGCGATTCCCGAAGGTGTGGACCTGCCCGCTTTGGACGATGCGGACGATGCCGCCCTGACCCGTCGAGCCGCTGGGGATCTGAAAGCCGATTGAATTCGGGCCGCTGCCGTCATCACTCGTCGTAAAGCGGCCAAAGCCTGCGCCGCCGACACCGCCGCCGCCCGCGACCGATTGCGCCATGATAGCGACGGAATCCTTGCCAAGGGTGATGATCTGCCCCGTGCGGATGACCGTGACGTCGCCGCCATCGCCACCAGATCCGCCCGAGCCGCCAATCGCCAGTTGGCCGCCAGCCTTGCCCTTGGCGTCGCCGCCATAGCCGCCGCTGCCGCCCACCGATTGCGCCACCACGCCATGCGCGCGTTCGCCGCGGGTGACGATGCTTCCCGAGACGTTGACAAGCACGTCGCCGCCATCGCCGCCGCCCGCGCCGATGCCGCCGACGCTGACCGCAAAGGCATTGTCGCCGGCCGATGCGTCGGACACCACGCCGCCATAACCACCACCGCCGCCGATGGATTGGGCAAAGATGCCATGCGCGCCGTCGCCACTGGTGCCAATGTCACCGCCATTATCAACGGTGACATTGCCGCCATGCGCCCCACCCCCGGCCCCCAACCCGCTCTGGATACCGATGGAGGTTTTGGCCTCGGACGCATTTGCCGCCGCGCCCGAAGCGCCCCCACCCCCGCCGATGGATTGCGCAAAGATCCCGTGCGACAGGTCGCCGGCAGTTTCGATGCGACCGGCATTGTCGACGTTCACCGCGCCGCCGCTGTTGCCGGCACCGCCGATCCCGCCCAGAGCGAGATTCACGCCCACGCTTCCGCCGCCGCCCGTGGTCGAGCCGGCCCCGGCCGCGCCGCCGCCGCCGCCCACCGATTGGGCAAAGACGCCATAGGCATTGTTCCCCTCGGTCCGCACGATACCGCTTGCACTGTTGTTGACGGTGACCCTGCTGGCGGTTCCGCCATCGCCGCCCAGACCGCCGAGGGTCAAGCCGATGGCCACGGTGTCGCCCGAGGATGTCGCACCCGCCGCGCCGCCGACGCCGCCACTGCCACCGATGGACTGCGCCATGATGCCATGCGCATAATCGCTGCGCGTATGAACCTGGCCTGCATTCGCGACAGTCACGCTTGCGCCGTTGCCGCCGCCCGCGCCAAACCCGCCAAGCGTCAGGGCAACCCCGACGGTGCTGCCGTTGCCCGTGCTTTGGCCTGCGCCGCCCGATCCGCCCGATCCCCCGACGGATTGCGCAAAGACACCGATTGAGCGCGCGCTTTGCGTTTCGACACCGCCGCCTGAAAGGTTTCTGACGGTGACCGCCCCGCCATTGCCAGCCCCGCCACCAAAGCCGCCGATACCGCCGCCGATCGCATATTCGGCCTCGGCGCTGGCCTTTGCCGAGCCGCCGATACCGCCCCCGCCGCCGATGGAACTGGCGCTGATGGCATAGGAATCATCGCCACTGGTCACAATTCTGCTGTCGTTGGTCACCGTGACCTCGCCACCATGACCGGCGCTGCCGCCGGCCAGACCGATGGCCGCGCCTACCGAAACGGTGGCCTTGCCGGTGCCGATGACCCGTGACCCGCCTACCGCCGCCGCGCCCGCCGTGCCGCCACCACCGCCAACCGACATCGCCATGATACCGTAGGCCTGATAGCCCGACGTCCGGATCTCGCCGTAATTGTTCAGCGTGACCGCGCGCCCGTCGCCGCCGCCGCCGCCCGAGCCACCAATGCCGACATTCACGTCGATCTGGGTGGCGTCGGCGGTGCCGATACTGAATGCCTTGGCATTGCTGGCGCCGCCAAAGCCGCCGCCGCCGCCAATCGACTGTGCCATGATGCCGGATGAAAAATCGCCAAAGGTCCGCAGACTGCCGCGGTTGGCGAGGGTGATGGTGTTTCCGTGGCTTGCCCGCCCGCCCGTGCCGCCGACGGAGACATTGGCGTTGACCGTGACTCCGCTGACTGCAACGCTGCCAGTGTGACCGCTTGACGAACCGGCATTGCCACCGCCGCCGCCAATCGACTGCGCGACGATGGCGCTGCTCTGCTGGCCACGGGTGAAGACAGCCATGCGATTGTCCATGAAGACCGTGCCTGCGTGGCTGCCGTTGCCGGCGAAGCCGCCGACCGTCACCGTGGCATTGACCGTCACATTCGGGCCGAAACCACCCGCGCCGCCCCAGCTGTCACCGCCATTCCCGCCGCCGCCGCCAATCGACTGCGCCATGATGCCGACCGCCTCGCTGCCCTGAGTGGCCACGCGCCCGTCACCCGAAAGGCCGGTTTCGACACGAACCGCACCGCCCG
>JAUNTL010000060.1 GCA_030538705.1 Paracoccus sp. (in: a-proteobacteria)
GTGGCTGATGAACGGGGCGCCGGCGAGGGGCGCGGTTCAGACAGGCAGGCGTCCCGCGGTGGCGCGGCAGGTCCGGGCGACGTTGCTCAGGCGGAAATGAACTCGACCCCCGGAAGCGCGGCAATCTCGGCCAGATCCTCGGCATAGCTTTGAGAAAGCGCGTCGATCAGTTCCTGTGACCAGCCCGGCAGGTCGATCGGGGCCTCGAATGCGGTGGGATCAGGAATGCTGGTCAGGGCCGTCTCGATCAGCTCGCGGCGCTGCGCGATTGTCATATCCGGCGCATCATCC
Organism: Paracoccus sp. (in: a-proteobacteria); assembly: GCA_030538705.1. Lineage (GTDB taxonomy): Bacteria > Pseudomonadota > Alphaproteobacteria > Rhodobacterales > Rhodobacteraceae > Paracoccus. The sequence goes on from JAUNTL010000060.1 coordinate 292, forward strand.
AGCCGCGCGCGCAGCGCCGTCAGCGCCTCGGCATCCAGAAGATCGGCCAGCACGGCATATTCGCCCCGCATCGGCTGGCTGGCATCGACGCCGGCGATCGCGCGCAGCACCTCGGGCCAGACGAAGGGCAGATCCTCCTGCGCCCAGATCGTGATCTCGCGGTCAGGCACCGCCTGCAACATCCGTCGCACCACCGGCGCCCAACGCAGCCCGCGCGGGTCGATGCCGCCCATGACGTCATGATAGCGTCCGCCGCACATGCGCACGACCCCGGCAATCTGGCGCGCGGGATGGACCGTGGCCATAAAGAACTCGACCACCGAATCGGGGAACAGGTTGGACAGGCCCAGCACCCGTTCCGCCGCCCTGGGATACAGCCCCTCGGGGGCGACCGAGCGCTGCGGCATGCCGAGAAAACCTGACTGGCTGAGAACGACCCGCCGGGTGCGATCACTGTCCATCAGCGCGTCCAGCAGCATTTCCTGCATCTCGGACGGGGCGCCCGCACCCCTGAGCGAGTTTATCGCCTCGCCAATGATCCCGCGGTACCGGTTGGGGGAAGGGATCTCGGTCCCCAGAGGCCACAGCGCTTCACGATTGTGTATCAACGTGCGCAAGAGCCGCTCATTGTCGCTGGCATGGGCGCCAAGATGATAGACGATCTGCATGAGCAATCCGGTGAGTCAGAGGCCAGCGGGCAGACTAGCCGCAGGCGGGCGGCGGGAAAACCACTTTCTGCGGTGGTCTTGCGCGGAACGAAAAGGGACGCTATCGCATCAGGGCGCATCGCGCGGGGCCGGCATAGCTCAGCTGGTAGAGCAGCTGATTTGTAATCAGAAGGTCGGGGGTTCGATTCCCTCTGCCGGCACCAGGCGCGATCCGGCCGGTATCTGCCGGCCACCGCGATCAGTTGCGCCAGACCTCCAGCGTCGGAAGATCGATCAGCGACAGCCCAAGCGCCTGCATCGCGGCAAGCGATATCTGGCTGCCCGCGCCGCCGCCCGACAGCGGCATCAGATCGACATTCGCCGACTTGCCGCTGGCCGGGTTGACGACGCGACCCTTGCCCTGAGCATTAACCAGCGGGGTTTTCAGCCAAAATCCCCCCTGCGTCGCATCCCCCAGCGAGGCGACCGTTGTCCCCAGCCGGCCGCCGCCCGTCGCCGGCGCGGTTGCGGCGGCACGTTCTGCGGCGGTGGTGGTGTCAAGCGCGGCAACGCTCTGGCCGCCGCCTTGCAGGACCCCGCCGCCGCTGCCCGCCGGTGCCACGGCGGGGGCCGGCGCGGGGGCCGTATCTGCGTCAATGCCTGCCGCGGGCTGGCCCGCCGCCGCCTCTGCGGCCGCGCGTGCGGCCGCATCCTCGCGAGAGACGATGCTGGTGTCGCCCCTTAACAACCCGCACCCGCCCAGCACGGCGAGACTCAGCCCGAGGGCGGCAAGGGAAAGGGTGCGGCGGGTCATCGGCTGCTCCTGTCTGGATTGTGCGACGAGGCTAGCGGTGCCGGGCGCGGCGCGCAATGGCCGGTGCTTGCGGGAAGGCCGGCTTGGGCCTATCTCAGGGGGATGAAAGCCGCACCACTTATCGACCCGTTCGCCCGCCCGATCACCTATCTGAGAGTGTCGGTGACCGACCGCTGTGATTTTCGCTGCACCTATTGCATGGCCGAACAGATGCAGTTTCTGCCAAAGCGCGATCTGCTGACGCTGGAGGAGCTGGACCGGATGTGTTCGGCCTTTGTCGGGCTGGGCGTGCGCAAGCTGCGCATCACCGGGGGCGAGCCGCTGGTGCGGCGTGATATCATGTCATTCTTTCGTGCGGTATCGCGCCATCTGGGCGATGGGCTGGACGAGCTGACACTGACGACGAATGGCAGCCAGCTTGCCCGCTTTGCCCCCGATCTTGTGGCGATGGGGGTGCGGCGGGTCAATGTCTCGCTGGATACGCTGGATGCCGATCGCTTTGCCAAGATTACCCGCTGGGGCCGGCTGGAGCAGGTGCTGGCCGGGATCGCGGCGGCGCGCGCGGCCGGGATGCAGATCAAGATCAACACCGTCGCGCTGAAAGGCTTTAACGAGGACGAGCTGTTCGGTCTGGTCGACTGGTGCAATGCCGAGGGCTTTGATCTGACGTTTATCGAGGTCATGCCCATGGGCGAGATGGGCGAAGAGATGCGGCTGGACCAATACTGGCCGCTGTCCGATCTGCGCGGCCGGCTGGCCGGGCGCTATGGGCTGACCGACACGGATGAACGCACCGGCGGGCCGGCGCGTTATGTGCGGCTGAATGAGACCGGGCAGAGAATCGGCTTTATCACGCCGCTGACGCATAATTTCTGCGAAAGCTGCAACCGCGTCCGCGTGACCTGCACGGGCGAGCTGTTCATGTGCCTGGGACAGGAGGACCGCGCCGATCTGCGCGCGGCGCTGCGCGCCTCGCCCGATGACGCGGCGCTGATCGCCGCAATCCGCGCCGCCATTGCGCGCAAGCCGCGCGGCCATGATTTCGATTATTCCCGCCGTCGCGTGGGCGGTCAGGTCAGCCGCCACATGAGCCATACCGGGGGCTGATCTGCCCGCATCCGGCCGCGCCGGGGGGCGCTGCGACAGACAGCGGATGTTTCCGGGGGCAAACAGAGAAACCCGCAGCGCGCGGTCGGCGCGGGTGGATCTGTGCGGCAACAAGGCGGGATCAGCTATGCCCGGTTGCCGGGTGAACGGCGCCTGTGCCGGGGCCGCAAGGCGGGCGTATTGCCGCTGGCGGATTGCGCAGAAACAGGTGGCTGGCCCTGCTGGATGCACTGGCCGGTGCGCCCGCCGTGCGCTCTGTCCGGGGCGCGCCACGCGTAACATATCCGCCATGGCCTGCCCCGCAGCAGAGTGCGGGCGGGCAAGGCCACGCCGCCGGGCGGCGAGACCGCCTCCGGGTGGTTGCACAATGCCCGGCGGCCCCGGCCCGGCCGCGCTGCTTGTCCGGGGGCAGATACTGGGGGGCAGATAGCGGGGTTCAGATCTGGCCGGGCAGCGGCATGCGTGCCTCGGCCATACCGGCCAGCCATGAGGCGCCAAAGGGGATCGCCTCGTCGGAAAAGGTATATTGCGGGCTGTGAAGCATGGCGCTGTCACCGTTGCCCAGAAAGATATAGGCGCCGGGCCGGGTGTTCAGCATAAAGCTGAAATCCTCGCCCGCCATGACCGGGGCGGTTTCGGTCTCGACCCGACCGGCGCCCGCGACGCTCAGCGCGACGGCGGCGGCATGACGGGTTTCCTGCGCATGATTGACGGTGGCGGGATAGCCGGGATGATAGTCCACGACCGCCACCGCACCAAAGGCTGCCGCGGTATGGGTGGCGATGCGGTGGACCGCCTGCGCCTGCAACTGGCGGATATCCTCGTCCAGGCTGCGGGCGGTGCCGCGCAGCGTGACGACCTGCGGAATGACGTTATGGGCGGTCGAATCGGTCTCGACCACGCAGCAGGAGATGACCCCGCTTTTGAGCGGATCGACATTACGCGCAACCACGGATTGCAGCGCGACGATGATCTGCGCCGCCACCAGAACCGGGTCGATACAGTCATGCGGGCTTGCGGCATGGCCGCCGCGGCCGGTGATCGTGATCTCGAACTCGTCAGCGGCCGCCATGATCCCGCCCTCGCGGATAGAGAAATGACCGACCGGGATGCCGGGCATGTTATGCAGCCCATAAAACTCCTGAATGCCCCAGCGATCCGCCAGCCCGTCATCAAGCATGGCTTTGGCGCCCGCGCCGCCCTCTTCGGCGGGCTGAAAGATGACGATGGCGGTGCCGTCGAAATTGCGCGTCTCGGCCAGATATTTCGCGGCGCCCAGCAGCATCGCGGTATGGCCGTCATGGCCGCAGGCATGCATCTTGCCCGGATCACGCGAGGCATAAGGCAGGCCCGTCGCCTCGGACAGGGGCAGGGCGTCCATATCCGCGCGCAGCCCGATCACCCGGCCCGCACTGTCGGTCCGGCCACGGATCACGCCGACCACACCCGAACGCCCGACAGCCTCGGTCACCTCGTCCAGCCCGAACCCACGCAAAAGCGCCGCGACCCGGCCCGCAGTGCGCGGCAGGTCGTAATCCAGCTCTGGGTGAGCATGGAAATCATGCCGCCAGGCGACAATCTCGGGCAGCATTTCGGCAAAGCGGTTTCTGACGGGCATGACGGTCTCCTTCGGGGGCAGCTTTGCGCGGCCCGCCGGGACTGTGCAAGCCGTCTGGCTATTCCACCGTCACCGATTTCGCCAGATTGCGCGGCTGATCGACATCGGTGCCCTTGGCGACCGCCGTGTAATAGGCCAGATATTGCATCGGCACCGCATAGGTGATCGGCTGAAAGATACCGCCGCCTTCGGGCATCGTCAGGGCCGCGCGGATGCCGTCGCCGGCCTCGGCAATGCCCGCAGCATCCGAAATCAGCAGAACCTGACCGTGGCGTGCCATGACCTCCTGCATGTTCGAGACGGTCTTTTCGAACAGCGCATCACGCGGGGCCACGACCACGACCGGCATATTCTGGTCGATCAGCGCGATCGGCCCGTGCTTGAGTTCGCCCGAGGCGTAGCCCTCGGCATGGATATAGCTGAGTTCTTTCAGCTTCAGCGCGCCCTCCAGAGCCACCGGGAACAGCGGGCCACGGCCCAGAAACAGCACATCGCTGCTTTCGGACAGCCAGCCGGCCAGCCGCTCGCATTCCTCGGCCGTGTTCAATGCCTGATTGACCAGGGCGGGAATCGCGCGCAGGTCGGCCAGATGGGCGGCCAGCCCGGCATCGTCGATCCGCCCCCGATCATGCGCCGCCTTGAGCGCAAGCACCGCCAGCACCGCCAGCTGGCAGGTGAACGCCTTGCTGGACGCCACGCAGACCTCGACGCCGGCCAGCGTCGGCAGCGCGACATCGGTATCGCGCGCGATGGCCGAGGTGCCGACATTGACCACGCCGACCGTCTTTGCCACCCGGTCGCGGGCATAATGCAGGGCTGCCAGCGTATCGGCGGTCTCGCCGGACTGGCTGATGAAGACGCCCCAGCTTTGAGGCGACAGCGGTGGCTCGCGATAACGGAACTCGGACGCGACATCTATGTCGCAGGGCAGGCCGGCCAGCCGCTCGAACCAGTATTTCGCGACATAACCCGCCAGATAGGCCGTCCCGCAGCCGACCAGTGTCAGCCGGTCGACAGCCGTGAAATCCATCCCCTCGGGCAGGGTGATCCGGCCGTCCTTGACGTAATGGTTCAGCACATCGCCCAGAACGGCGGGCTGCTGGGCGATTTCCTTGGCCATGAAGTGACGATATCCGCCCTTGTCGATGGCGGTGGCGCCGACGTCGATACGGGCGGTTTCACGCGCGACGGGGCGGGTTGCGGCGTCAAAGACCTGCGCGCCCGCGCGCGTCAGGATCACGTGATCGCCATCCTCAAGATAGGTGACGCGGTCGGTAAAGGGCGCCAGCGCGATCGCGTCCGAACCCACGAACATCTCGCCCTCGCCATGGCCGATGGCCAGCGGGCTGCCCTTGCGCGCCGCGAACATCAGATCGGCATGGCCGTCGAACAGAAACGCCAGAGCAAAGGCCCCGTGAAGCCGCGCCAGAGTGGCGCGCGCCGCCTCGACCGGGGACATCCCCTGATCAAGATGGCGCGCGGTCAGCATGGCGATGGTTTCGGTATCGGTATCGGATTCCGGGACCAGCCCCCCGGCCGCCAGCTCTTCGCGCAATTCGCGGAAATTCTCGATGATGCCGTTATGAACGACGGCGACGGGACCGCGCTGATGGGGATGGGCATTGCCTTCGGTCGCGGGGCCATGGGTGGCCCAACGCGTATGGCCGATGCCGGCATGCCCCTCCAGCGGTTCGGTGACCAGCCGGTCGGACAGGTTGACCAGCTTGCCGACCGCGCGCCGGCGATCCAGCCGGCCGGCGCTGTCGATGGTGGCGACCCCGGCGCTGTCATAGCCGCGGTATTCCAGCCGCTTGAGCGCCTCGACCAGCTGCGGGGCGACCTGATGATTGCCGAGGATTCCGATAATGCCGCACATCAGCCCTGATCCCTTTTTGCCTTCTGCTCGCGCAGCGCCTGCATGATCCGGCGCGCCAGCCCCGGCTTGTTGTGCTGTCGTGCCCGGCCAAGGCCAAGCGCGTCATCGGGCACGTCCTGCGTGATCACCGAACCCGATGCCGTCATCGCATCCGCCCCCACACGCACCGGCGCCACCAGCATCGTGTCCGAGCCGATAAAGGCGCGCGGCCCGATTTCGGTGCGGTGCTTCATGACCCCGTCATAGTTACAGGTCACCGTGCCGGCACCGATATTGGTATGTTCTCCGACATGGGCATCGCCCAGATAGGTCAGATGGCCGACCTTGACGCCCTCATCCAGCACGGCGTTCTTGATCTCGACGAAATTGCCGACATGGACATCCCCGCCCAGCTCTGCGCCGGGGCGCAGCCGCGCAAAGGGGCCGACCGTCGCGCCGGCGCTGACATGGCAGCCCTCCAGATGGCAGAAACCGGCGATCTCGGCGCCCGATTCGATGGTGACGCCGGGACCAAAGATGACCGATGGCCCGATGATCGCGTCGCGCCCGATATGGGTATCAAGTGCCAGATAAACCGTTTCGGGCGCGGTCATGGTCACGCCCGAGGCCAGCAGCCCGGCGCGGCGGCGGGCCTGAAAGATCGCCTCGGCCGCGGCCAGCTCACTGCGCGAGTTGACGCCCAGTGTTTCGGCCTCGGGGCAGGTGACGACGGCGGCGCGGTGCCCGCCCGCGCGGGCAAGGGCGGGAATATCGGTCAGATAGTATTCGCCCGCCGCATTATCATTGCCGATCTGGCCGACAAGGCGGCGCAGCAGACCGGCATCGGCCGCCATGACGCCGGAATTGCACAGCCGGATGGCGCGTGTGGCCTCATCGGCATCCTTGAACTCGACGATACGTTCCAGCCCGCCCGCCGCATCGGTGACCAGCCGGCCATAGCGGCCCGGATCGGCGGCCTGAAACCCGAGGATGACGACATCGGCCTCATGCGCGGCCATCTTGTCCAGCGTCTCGTCCGAGATGAAGGGCGTATCGCCGTAAAGCACGATCACCCGGCCCGAAAACCCGTCCAGCAAGGGCATGGCCTGCGCGACCGCATGACCGGTGCCCAGCTGTTCGGTCTGGATCGCGATCTCGGCCGCGTCATCCAGCCGGGCGACGGCGGCGCGCACCATATCCGCGCCATGGCCGGCCACGACGATGACCCTTTGCGGGTCCAGACGACGCGCGGCGGCAAGGGCGTGGCCGACCATCGGCACGGCGCCGATGCGATGCAGCACCTTGGGCAAATCGGACAGCATCCGGCTGCCCTGACCGGCCGCGAGGATCACCACGGCGATTTCCGGTTTCTGCGTCTGCTCTGTCATCGCGCCCGCTTTGTTGTTTGCCTTTGCTGCGCTGCGGTTTAACCCTTGCCGGGCCGGCGGGGCAAGCGCTGCGGCTTCACATGATCTGACGAAAGGTTACAGCAATGGCGGGCACGGTTGTCTTTGATCTTGACGGCACGCTGGCGGATACGGCGGGCGATCTGATCGGGGCGGCCAATGCGGTGCTGGCGCGGCGCGGTCTGGCGGGGCTTGATCCGGTGGCCGATGCGGCGGTGGCATTCGCCGGCGGGCGGGCGATGCTGCGTGCCGGCTATGGGCGGGCGGGCGCCGGATGGGTGATCCCCCCCGGTGCCGAGGACGAGGATTTCGCGGCGCTTCTGGATGCTTATGCCGGGGCGATTGCGGTTCATACCCGCCTTTATCCCGGCGTGGCGGGGGTGCTGCGGCGGCTCAGGGATGACGGGCACCGGCTGGCCGTCTGCACCAACAAGCCCGAGGCACTGGCCGACCAGCTTTTGCATGCGCTGAATATCCGCGATGCGTTCGACAGTCTGGTCGGGGCCGATACGCTGCCTGTGCGCAAGCCCGATCCCCGGCCCTATCGCGAAGCGGTGGCGCGCGCGGGCGGAGAGGTCGGGCGGTCCTTTTTGCTGGGCGACACGCTGACCGATGCGCGCACGGCACGGGCGGCCGGGGTGCGGCTGGCGCTTGTGTCCTTTGGTCCCGAAGGGGCCGCGATTGCCCGGCTGAACCCCGATGCGATGCTGGATGACTATCGCGATCTGCCGGCGCTGGCGCATCGCTGGCTGGCGGGGTGAGGGCCGCCGGCCACCGCGGGGATATCGTGGATATCCGCCATGCGCGGGCGTCACGACCTGCGGACGGGCGCGGTCTCAGACCGCGCCCAGAACCGCGCCGATCAGGGTGCAGGCGATCACGGCATAACTGCCGTCGATGATGCTCAGCAGGATCGGGCGATGGACATAGGAATTATTGACCACCGTCCAGGGCGCCACGACAAAGGCGCCGATGGCAAAACCGATCACCGCCCCGTCAAGCAGCGTATCCACCCCGGCACGATCATAGATCCAGCTCATCGCGGCCGAGATCACGACCATCGCCGCACCCGAGACGAGATAGGGCAGCGGGGATTTGCTCGCCGGCTGGCCGGTATTGTCGACCTGCACGCCGGAAACCCGGACCCATGGCCCCGACAGCAGCATATACCACAGCGCGCCGGCCACCCAGGCCAGCACTGCCGCGGCGATAATCATCATCAGACCCATTATCCGATCCCTCCCAGCTCCATCAGAACCTGCCATTCGGCATCCGTGACGGGCTGCACCGACAGGCGCGAGTTATTGACCAGAACCATATCGGCCAGACGCGGCTCGGATTTGGCCTGATCCAGCGTGACCGGGGTTTTCAGCGGGCGCAGGGCGCGGATATCGACGCATTCCCATTTCGGGCTGTCGGCGGTCGAATCGGGATGGGCTTCGGCCACCACCTCGACGATGCCGACGCATTCCTTGCCGGTATTGGAGTGATAAAACACCCCGAGATCGCCCTTTTTCATCGCCCGCATATTGTTGCGCGCCTGATAGTTGCGCACGCCGTCCCATTCTTCGCCGCCCGGCCCCTTTGCGACGAGATCGTCCCAGCCAAAGACATCAGGTTCGGATTTGAACAGCCAGTAAGGCATCAGCCGATCACCTTGTTCCATTCGCGCAAGGCGACATCGGCAAAGACCCCGGCCTTGCCATAGGGATCGCCGTCGACCCAGGCCTGTGCCGCCGCCAGATCGGCCGCGTCCAGAATGACAAGAGAGCCGGCCATCTGTCCGGCCTCCATCAGCGGGCCGGCCATGGCGACGATGCCGGTTTCCTTGATATAATCCAGATGGGCGGGGCGGTTTTCCTGACGAAGCGGCAGGGCACCGGCCTTGTCACGGCAGATCACGGCGAAAAGTGGCATCATTCCTCCTTTAACGGGCGGCGCATCAGCGCCTCTATCGTGTCTGCCACGCTGGCACGGGCTTCGGCAAGCGCGGCGACGGCATCGGCGACGGGCATGGCGATGGCGCGCCGCGCGGCAAGGGCCGATACGGCGCGGGCGGTCGCCGCGCCCTCGACCGTGATCGTGGTGTCAAAGGCGTCGCCCGCACCCAGGGCGCGGCCATAGCGGAAATTGCGCGACAGATCCGAGGTCGCGGTCAGCACCAGATCGCCCAGACCCGACAGGCCGGCCAGCGTTTCCGCCCGTGCGCCCATGGCGGTCGCCAGACGCACCATTTCAGCAAAGCCGCGGGTGATCAGCGCCGCGCGCGCGCTGTCGCCCAGCCCGGCACCGATGGCGACGCCCGCCGCGATGGCGACGATATTTTTCAGCGCCCCCCCCAGTTCGGCCCCGCGCAGATCGTCGCTGCGATACAGCCGCAGCGCCGGCGTCGACAGCGCGTGCTGCATGCGGTGCGCGGCCCCCTCGTCGGCGCAGGCAAGCGTCAGCGCGGTCGGCAGCCCGCGCGCGATATCGGCGGCAAAGCTGGGTCCGGTCAGCGTCGCGACCTGCGCCGCAGGGCAGGCCGCCGCGATCAGCGCCGAGGGCGATCTGCCGCTGGCAAGGTCGATCCCCTTGGCGGTGTTGACGACGGAGCGTCCGTCCAGCAAGGCGCCGTGGCGTTCCAGAAAACCGCCAAGCGCCTGCGCCGGCAGCGCCAGCAGCAAAATCCCGGCCCCCTGCACCGCCGTTGCCAGATCGGGTTCCAGCCGTATCGCCCGCGGCAGGGCGACACCGGGCAGGCGCGGGTTCTCGTGGCCCTCGGGCGGCAGGCTGCGCCCCCACAGGGTCACCTTGTGGCATTGTGTCAGCGCGACCGCCAATGCGGTGCCAAAGGCCCCCGAGCCAAGGATCGAGATCATTTCTGTCCTCCGTTCAGGTCGATGCCATGGCGGCGGCAAAACCACATGAACAGCGGTATCTCCATGATCATCAATGTCACAAGGCTGAACACCAGCCAGTTCGTGCTGAACCAGATCAGCCCGAAACGCGTGCCTGTCCCCATGAACAGGGCGCCTGCCACGATCACGGCCAGCCCGGTCAGGACAAGGTCATTGCGCATCATGCCCGCAAGGGTTTTCTCGCGCATCGAAGGGTAGATGCCCAGATAGGCGATGCCCAGTGTCACCGCGTTCAGGATCAGGATCTTGATCTCGGGCGTCATGCCTTGGCCCCTTTCTTGCCGGCGCCGAGCATCGGTGCGGCGCGTTCGTCCAGCGGCCAGCGGGGGCGGCCCTCCAGCTCCATCCCGTCGCGGCGGCCGAGGCGGAACGCCTCGATCCCGGCCCAGGCGATCATCGCGGCATTGTCGGTGCACAGCCTCAGCGGGGGGGCGACGAATCGCGCGCCGGCGGCCTCTGCTGCGGCTTCAAGTGCGGCGCGGATCGCGGCATTCGCGGCGACCCCGCCGGCGACAGCCAGCACCGGCACCGGATGCAGGGCAAGCGCGCGGGCGGTTTTTTGCGCCATGAGATCGGTCACCGCCGCCTGAAACCCGGCGCAGAGATCGGCGCGGTCGGCACGGGTCAGCCCGCCTTGTGCCGCAGTCAGATCGTCGCGGATCCGCAGAACGGCGGTTTTCAGCCCCGAAAAGGACATGTCACAGCCCGGCCGGTCCAGCAGCGGGCGCGGCAGGGCAAAACGCGCCGGATCGCCGGCGCGGGCCTCGGCCTCGACCGAGGGGCCGCCGGGCTGGGGCAGGCCCAGCAGGCGGGCGATCTTGTCAAAAGCCTCGCCCGGCGCGTCGTCGATGGTGCCGCCCAGCCGGGTGAAGCGGTCCGGTCCCTCGACGCGCAGAAACTGGCAATGCCCGCCCGAGACCAGCAGCATCAGATAGGGATAGCCGATGTCATCGGTCAGCCGGGGCGTCAGCGCGTGGCCGGCCAGGTGGTTGACGCCCACCAGCGGCAGCCCGCTGCCCATGGCCAGCCCCTTGGCCAGCATCACCCCCGACATGACGCCCCCGATCAGCCCCGGCCCGGCCGTCACCGCGATGCCGTCCAGATCGCCAAGCCGGACCCCGGCCTGTGCCAGCGCCTGTTCGACACAGAGGTCCAGTTTCTCGGCATGGGCGCGCGCGGCGATCTCGGGCACGACGCCACCGAAATCGGCGTGCAGCGCGGTCTGGCCGGCGACGACGGATGACAGGATGCGGCGCTCGCCGGTCACAACTGCGGCGGCGGTATCGTCGCAACTGCTTTCAATGCCCAGAAAGGTCAGCGGCATGGTTGCGGCCCCGGATGCGGAATGATTACCTGTCAGATAAACAACCTGACCCGAGGCCGCAATGTCCGCGCCCCTTTGCCTGCTGACCCGGCCGGAACCCCTTTCCGCCGAGACCGCTGCCGCGCTGCCCGGCATCGACTGCCTGATCGCGCCGATCCTGCGGGTTGTGGCGCTGTCTTTTGATGCCGCGATGGTCGCGGATGCGCCGGGGCTGGTGCTGACCTCGGTCAATGCGGTGCCGCATGCCGGGCCGGGAAGGGGGCGGCCGGCGGTCTGTGTCGGCCCGCAAACGGCGGCGGCGGCGCGTGCGGCGGGGTTCGACGTGACCGAGGGGCCGGGTGATGCCGAGGGCATGCTGCCGCTTTTGGCCGGGCGCGGCGACTGGCTGCATCTGCATGGCCGCCATCGCGCGCGCGTGCTGCCGGTGCGGGGCGTGGCTGTTTATGATCAGCAGGCGCTGCCGCTGGAACCTGCGGCGCGCGCCGCGCTTCATGGTCAGCGTGCGCTGATTGTGCCGCTTTTCTCGCCGCGCAGCGCACAGATCCTGTCCGATGCCGTGATGGCGGCCGTGCCGGCCGTGCCGGTCGCCACCATTGCAATCAGTGCGCGCGCGGATGCCTGCTGGCATGTCCCGGTCGCCCACCGGGTCATTGCCGCCCGGCCCGAGCGTGGTGCCATGCTGGCCGCCATCCGCGAGGCCGCACAGACGGAACGAAGCGGGTTGCCGTGGGTTGAGGCGGCAAGAGGCGGCCGCTAGACTGGCGCGTGACATGCCCCGCCAGCCGGCGGCCGGCCAGAATTCAGGGGGATATGACGTGGCAGCGTCCGACGAATCCAGCGGCAAGGCAGGAAAAGCGCCATCCGGCACGGCGCGCAACAAGAAAAAACAGCCGGCCGATGGCCCGGTTGTGCCCTCGGCCCCGGTCGCGCCCGGCGATATGAGCGTCTCGCGCATCCCGCCCTCCCGGCCGGTCGAATCGGGGCTGGTCGGTCAGGGCGGCACGGTGCCCGCAGCGGCGCGCAAGCCGGCAAAGGGCGACACAAGCACCGCCAAGGCGGCGGAAAAACCTGCCTCTGACAGCGGCAAAAGGCCGGATACCGATGGCAAGGCGCCGGCCGCCGCAGCGGTGGCGTCTGCTGCTCATGGAACAGCACCGGCGGCGCCCGCCCCGGTTCAGGCTGTGACGGTCAGGCGCACGGGGTTCTGGCCCGTTGCCCTGGGCGGTGTCGTGGCCGCCGGGCTGGGGGCCGCCGCGACGATCTGGGCGCTGCCGCATCTGCCGCAGTCAATGCTTCCCCCGCGCGGCGAACAGGTCGATCCCGACGCCCTGCTGGCCGAAGCTGCGCGCGCCGCCTCTGATGCCGCCGAAGCCCGTATTGCCGCCCTGCGCGACGAGATCGCCGTCTCGGCCGGCAGTGCGGCAACCGAGGCCGGCGCAACCGCCGGGGCCGAGGCCGCGCGCGGAATACTGTCGGAGCTGCCGCCTGCTGCGCCGGGCCAGCCGGGCCAGAGCGATGACACGGAATTGCGCGCCGCCTTGCAGGCGCAGGCCGAACGGATCGCGGCGCTGGAGAATGCGCCGGCGGCTGTTCCGGCCGCACCCGCCCCGCCGGCGGCCGGCGGGGCTGTGCCGGCACAGGACGCCGGGGCCGGGATTGCGGCACTGAACCGCCGGATCGAAGAGCAGGCGCGCAGCATCGCGGAATTGTCCGCGCGCCCGCAGGTTGACCCCGAGCAGCTTGCGCAGCTGCAATCACTGGCCGACGATATCGCGCAGACCCGCGCCGGAATCGACGAGGCCGCCGCCCGCGCGCAGCAAAGCCTGAGCGCCGTTCAGGCCGAGGCCGAGGCCGCGACACGCCGCGCGCAATCGGTGGCCTCGGTCGCGGCACTTGGCGCGGCGCTGGAGCGGGGCGGCCCGGCCGTTGATGCGGTGCAGCAGTTGCAGGATGCCGGGGTCGATATCCCGGCACCGCTGACGCAGGGCGATCTGCCGACGCTGGATCAGATCCAGGCTGCCTATGACGAGGCCGCGCGGGCGGCGTTGCGCGCCGCGCTGCGCGCCGATTCGCCCGAAAGCGGGGCCGTCGGTGCGATCGGAAACTTTTTGCGCGTCCAGACAGGCGCCCGTTCGGTCGCGCCGCGCGAAGGCAGTGACCCGGACGCCGTGCTGTCGCGCGCCGGCGCGCTTGTGGCAAAGGGTGATCTTGGCCCGGCGCTGACGGAACTGGATGCGCTGCCCCCGGCCGGGGCCGAGGCGATGGCCGGCTGGCGTGCGCAGGCCGAGGCCCGGCTGGCCGCCGAGGCCGCGCTGAATGATGTTGCCCAATCGCTGAACTGAGGATCGGATCATGCTGCTGTCGCTGTTGAAAATCCTGCTGTTCTTTGCGGTCGTTCTGGCGGCTGCGCTTGGGCTGAGCGCCCTTTCCGCAAACTCCGAGGGGGTGCGTATCGTGCTGGCGGGCACGGAATACACGCTTGGCCCGATTCAGGCGGTTGTGCTGGTGGTCGTGCTGATGGTCGCCGCCTGGGCCATGCTGCGCCTGCTTGGCGCGGTCTGGGCCTTCTTGCGCTTTCTGATGGGCGACGAGACCGCGATCAACCGCTATTTCGCGCGCTCGCGCCGCGAAAAGGGGATCGAGGCGCTCAGCCAGGGTCTTCTTGCCGTTGCCGCCGGCGAGGGCAAGCAGGCACAGGAACAGGCCGCGCGGGCCGCCAGATATCTGGATGATAACCGGGCGACCCGGCTTTTGGCCGCGCAGGCCGCGGAATGTGCCGGCGATGACGTCAAGGCAGAGGCCGTCTATCGTGAGATGCTGGAGGATCACCGCACGCGCTTTGTCGGCGTGCGCGGCCTGATGAAGCAAAAACTGGCCGCCGGCGACACGCAGACCGCGCTGTTGCTGGCGCAAAAGGCCTATGCGCTGAAACCCCGCCATACCGAGGTTCAGGACATGCTGCTGGCGCTGTCGACCAAAGAAGGCGACTGGAAGGCCGCGCGCGGCATCCTCAAGGACAAGCGGCGTCAGGGCGAATTGCCGCAGGATGTCCATATCCGCCGCGATGCGGTGCTGGCGCTGCAAGAGGCGCGCGATGTGCTGTCGCATGAAAACTCGATCTCGGCGCGTGAGGCGGCGATCTCGGCCGCCAAGGCGTCGCCCGACCTGATCCCGGCCGTGGTTCTGGCCGCGCGGACCTATATGCAGCAAAAAGATCGCCGCAATGCCGAACGCCTGCTGGAAAAGGCATGGTCGGTGCGCCCGCATCCCGATCTGGCGGCGGCCTATGCCGGGCTGGTGCCTGACGAGACCCCGCTCCAGCGGCTGCGCCGGTTCGAGGCGCTGATGAAGCGCAACCCCGATGACGAGGAAACCCGGCTGCTGCATGCCGAGCTGTTGCTGGCGAATGAGGATTTCCCGGCCGCGCGCCGCGCACTTGGTGATCTGGCGACCACGCATCCGACGACTCGCACGCTCTCGATCATGGCCGCGATCGAGCGTGGCGAGGGCGGCGATGATGCCAGCGTGCGGGCATGGCTGGTCAAGGCGCTGAACGCGTCGCGCGGGCCGCAATGGGTCTGCGACAAATGCGAGCATGTGATGACCGAATGGGGTCCGGTCTGCGAAAGCTGCGGCGGTTTCGATACGCTGAGCTGGCGCGAGCCGGCCCAGCCCGCGGGGCCTGCATCGCCGACGGGGGCAGAACTGCTGCCGCTGCTGATCGGCCGGCCGAAAGGGTCCGAAACCCATCTGGAGCGGACCTTTTCCGAGGCGGATGATTACGCCGAGGGCACCGATGATGCGGCGCGCCACCGGCCGGACCCCGGCGCAAAGCCGGCTGCGGCTGCGGCCTCGACCTCGGTTGCGGCGGATGTGGCGCCAGGGATGGTGCCGCGGGAATCGGATTTCGTGACCGAGCCTTCGCGCACCGTGACCGATCCCGAACCGCCGGTGGCAGAGCGCCCTGCCGCACCCCCGCCCAAAGCGGCGACGTCAGAGCCTGCACCCGCGCCAAAGGCCACCCCTGCCGCCGCGTCCGGGCCACCATCATCGGCAAGCGCCGGTCCCGCCCCGGCCAGGACCGCAAAGCCGGTCGCCGATGCCGCAGCCGCGCGTGATCCCGTGCGCCCGGATGTCGAACTGCCGGCCGACGACGATCTGCCGCCGGCGCGCCCGTCCGGGCGATCACGTCCGCTGCTGCTCGAAGGCGGCCAGCCACCGCTGCCCGATGTCGAGCCGATCGACGCGGCAGAGCGCCTGCGCTAAGACGCTGTTTCGCGCCGAAAGGGGCTTTTCTGCCGCGTCGGAACCTGTTATCCGGCGCGGCACGCAGACGGGGCCGGTGTAGCTCAGCTGGTAGAGCACGTCATTCGTAATGATGGGGTCGGGGGTTCGAGTCCCTTCACCGGCACCACGCCTGCGCGGGCTGCGGCCCATGATCCTCATGAAAGCGGTTCGCAAGGATTGACGCAGGTCAAGGCGACAGGCTGCGTGCGGTGGCATCCCCCGTGCAGGAGGGCCGCCCTTGCGACTGACTGTGCGAACCAATCTGGCGATGCGTGTGCTGATGTATTGCGCGGTGAATCGTTCGGGGCTGTTGCAGTCCGGGCAGGTTGCGGTGGCCTGCAATGCCTCGGCCCATCATGTCGCGCAGGTCATCAACAAGCTGTCAACAAAGGGATTTTTGCGCACGCATCGCGGCCGCGCCGGCGGGCTGGAACTGGCGCGCGAGCCGCGCGATATCACCGTGGGCGAGGTCTTTACCCAGTTCGAGGGGGATCTGCCGCTGACCGAATGTCTGGGCGAATCGGGTAATACCTGCCCGCTGACGCCCGCCTGCCGTCTGCGCGGGGCGCTGATCGGCGCTGTGGCGGCATTCTATCGCGCGCTGGACCAGATCACACTTGACGAGCTGGTGCGCGACAATATCGACCTTGAGGCGGCCTTTTCCGGTGTTGCCTGCGCCTCCGGCGGGACGATGGCACGGGCCGGTGCCCAGGTTGTGGACATATGATCCCACATGCCGGCGGGGCAGGGCGGGCGCCCGGCCTTGCCCGTGGTGCAGGTTCTGGCCGGCAAATGGCCTCGCGCGGCCCCGTTGATGGCCCGGATGTCCCGCAGGTAGCAGAGTTCATGAGCGCACGCGCCGGTGATTTTTCACGACAGCAGGGCCTGTAGCCTCAGATAGGCGGGATCAAACCGGGCCACCCGGTTCAATGCGGCCGGGTCAGGCAGGCGGATGTGAAAGCCCTGCCATTCGATCAGCCCGCTTTCGCGCAATTCGCGTGCGGCGCGGTTCACATGGACGGGCGAATACCCCAATGCATCGCCCAGATCGCGTTGCAGCAGGGGCAGCTCATAGCTGTCACCGCGCAGCACGCCGGCATCATCGAGACGAAAGCGGATCTCGGCCAAAAGATGCGCCAGCCGCCCGACCCCGCCGCGCAGGGCGCCGGCAACCAGCAACCAGCGCCGGCTGATCGCGGCTTCGCGGGCGGTCATGCTCATCAGCAGCCGGGTCAGGGGCGGATGCTCGGTGCTGAGCGCGCGCAGATGGGCATGCTCGATCATGGCCACCGTTGTCGGGCCGCAGGCGATGATGTCATGGCCGATCCTTGATTGCAGCGCGCCATGCGCCTCGATCAGATCGCCGGGCAGATGCAGCCCCGAGATGACCCGCCCGGTGGTGCGGCCATGCGCGCGATGACAGCGCATGGCCATGCCGCTTTCGATCACGCAGCAGAACGGCGGGGCATTGCCCCCGCGCATGATCGTCTGCCCCGTGCTAAAGCTGCGGCGCTCGGCGTGGATCCGGCCGATGACGCAAGCCATATCCCCGACAAGACCGCCATGACGGCCGAGCAATGTCGAAAAGACAGGGGGCAGTGAAGTCATTGGCATGGTCTGGTCGAATTTCCTGACGGGATTGCCGCTGTCCACCGGAATTTCCGTATTTTATCAAATATCAAGCCATTGCCACCGCGCCGCCGGGCACCGCCTGCGGTGCGGCGGAGGCGGAAGATTTGACATTGACGCGTTTCGCGATGAGTCTGCCGATATTTCCGGCATCCCACAGGGCCGGCCCAGCCATAAGGAGGAGTTGACGTGAAACAGATTCTGATGACGTCGGTTGCGATGATTGCCCTTGCCACCGGTGCCGCGCGCGCCGAGCTTTTGTTTACCCCCGGCGAGGATGATCGCTTTGACTGGGACAGCTATGACCAGTTTCGTGCCGATCATGCCGATTTGTCGGGGCAGCGCTTTGTGATCCTCGGGCCATGGCTGGGCGGCGACAAGGATCTGTTCGAATCGGTCATCCCCTATTTCGAAGAAGCGACCGGGGTTGATGTCGAATATAACGGCTCTGACAGTTTCGAGCAGCAGATCGTCATCGACAGCGAAGCGGGATCGCCCCCCGATATGGCGGTGTTCCCGCAGCCGGGGCTGGCGGCCGATCTGGCGCGCAAGGGGCATCTGCGACCGCTCGGTGACGACATGCGGCAATGGATCATCGACAATTACGCCGCCGGCGAAAGCTGGGCCGATCTTGTCACCTATGAGGGCGCGGACGGCCAACAGCAGGCGTTCGCCTTTCCCTACAAGGCAGATGTGAAATCGCTGGTCTGGTATGTCCCCGAAAACTTTGAGGATGCGGGCTATGAGGTTCCCGCCACGATGGAGGAGCTGAAGGCGCTGACCGAGCAGATCGCCGCGGATGGTGAAAAGCCCTGGTGCATCGGGCTGGGTTCCGGGGGCGCGACAGGCTGGCCCGCAACCGACTGGGTCGAGGATCTGATGCTGCGGCTGAACCCGGCGGCGGATTACGACGCATGGGTCACCAATGAGCTGAAGTTCAATGATCCCAAGGTTGTCGCCGCAATCGAGGAATTCGGCTGGTTCGCCAAGAACGAGGCTTTCGTTGCCGGCGGCACCGGTTCGGTCGCGGCCACCGATTTCCGCGACAGCCCCAAGGGCCTGTTTGGCAGCCCGCCGGCCTGCTACATGCACCGCATGGCCAGCTTTATCCCGACCTTCTTCCCCGAAGGCACCGAGGTCGGCGAGGACGCGGATTTCTTCTATTTCCCGGCGCCGGCTGCGGGCGATCTTGGCCAGCCGGTGCTGGGCGGCGGCACGATGTTTGCCCTGATGTCGGATAATCCGGCGGCAGCGGCCTTCATCGAGTTTCTGAAAACCCCGATCGCACATGAGGTCTGGATGGCGCAGCGTGGTTTCGTCACGCCGCACAAGGGCGTCAACCCGGATGCCTATGAGGATGACACAGTGCGCCGGATGGGGCAGATCCTGCTGGATGCGACGACCTTCCGCTTTGATGCCTCGGATATGATGCCCGGTGCCATCGGGGCGGGGGCTTTCTGGACCGGCATGGTCGATTTCGTCGGTGGCCGTTCGGCCCAGCAGACCGGCGATGCGATCCAGGCGACCTGGGATGCGCTGAACTGAGACCCTGAACTGACAGGAATGGCGCAGGCCGGTCTGGCCTGCGCCGCCCCACCCGACGCGACGGAGGGACGCGATGGAACTGCTCGTGCTGGCCGCCAGCACCATAGCGATAGGCGTCTTTGGCTGTATCGCATGGTTTTGGGGATCGAACTTTCTGCTGGACACGATCCTGCCGGCGAAGGGGCCGCGCGCCGGCGATAATATCCGCCGCGCCAATGTGATCCGGCCATGGCTGTTTCTTGGCCCGGCGATCCTGTTTCTGGGCGTCTATCTGGTCTATCCGGTCATCAATTCGCTGTGGCTGTCGATGAATGATGCCGGCAGCCGCAATTTCGTCGGGCTGCGCAACTATCGCTGGCTTGGCGGTGATCCGAAATTCCGCGAATCCATGGTCAATAATTTCCTGTGGCTGCTGATCGTCCCGGCGCTGTCGACGGCATTCGGACTGGTCGCGGCGCAACTGACCGACCGCATCCGCTGGGGCAATTTCGGCAAGTCACTGATCTTTATGCCGATGGCGATTTCATTCGTCGGCGCCGGCGTGATCTGGAAGTTCATCTATGAATACCGCGAGCCGGGCACCGAACAGATCGGTCTGCTGAATGCCATCGTGCAGGGGCTTGGCGGCACGGCGCAGACATGGCTGACGCTTCAGCCCTGGAACTCTTTCTTTCTGATGGTCGTGCTGATCTGGATACAGACCGGTTTCGCCATGGTGATCCTGTCCGCCGCGATCCGTGGCATCCCCGAGGAAACGATCGAGGCCGCCGTGCTGGACGGCGCAAACCCGTGGCAGATCTTTTTCCGTATCAAGGTGCCGCAGATCATGGGCACGATTGCGGTCGTCTGGACGACGATCACCATCACCGTGCTGAAGGTCTTTGACATCGTTTTCGTGATGACCAACGGGCAATGGGGCACGCAGGTGCTGGCCAATC
>JAUNTL010000061.1 GCA_030538705.1 Paracoccus sp. (in: a-proteobacteria)
CGCCGCCGACCACCACGGTCATGAAGGATTGCACGATATAGCCCTGCCCCAGTTCGGACGTGACCTGCGCGAACAGACCGATGGCCACGCCCGCGATCCCGGCGATGCCGGACCCAAGGCCAAAGGTCATCATGGCGATGCGCCCCGGATTGATGCCCATGCTGGCGCTCATGCCGGGGTTTTGGGTCACGGCGCGGACCTCTAGCCCCAGCCTTGTGCGACGCATGATGAACAGGAACAGCGCCAGAAAGATCAGCGCCAGCACAAAGATCGCCACCCGAATCGAGGAAATCCCCACGATCTCGCCCCAGCCCACCGACCCTTGCAGCCAGTCCGGCGCGGTCAGCGGGCGGGCCTGCGTGCCGAAGATGTTCTTGGCCAGTTGTTGCAGCGCGATAGAGACGCCAAAGGTTGCCAGCAAGGTTTCCAGCGGACGGCGGGCCAGATGGCGGATCACCAGCAGATACAACACCACCCCGGCGGCGAAGGTCACGGCGAATGCCGCTGGCAGCGCCACGATCAGCGAGACGGTGCGATCCGCGATCAGCGTCTGCACCACATAGCCGGTATAGGCGCCCATCATGATGAATTCGCCATGCGCCATATTGATGACGCGCATCACGCCGAAGGTGATCGCAAGGCCAATGGCGGCAAGGAAATAGATCGAGGCCAAGGACAGCGCATCCAGCGTCAGATCCACGGTCTGAAGCGCGCCCTGGCGCAGGGTGATGGCGTTCAGGGCGGACCCGGCGGCCTCGGTCACGGTGGGGTCAGGCTCGGCGCGGATGTCGGCAAAGATGTGCCGGGTCAGGGCGGCGTCGATTTCGTCGCTGGTGGCGGCGGCTTGCACCAGACCCTGACGTTCCAGCGCCGACCATGCGCGGTCGCGGGCGGCAGGGTCGGTCAGGGCAGCCAGCGGGACACCGCCGACCATGCTATTCTGAACATGCGCCGCCAAAGCGGCTTTTTGATCGGCCGCGCTGATCGGAGCCTCGGCCAACCCGTTCTGCACCAGAGCCGCATATGCCTGATCGCGGGGAATATCCTCGCCCGGTGTCAGGATGCGCGCGACATTCGCGCCGGGCGGCAACTCGGCCCCGGCAAAGCGGGTGGTCGCCAGCAGCGGGTTCAGCACCGCCTGAAAATCCGCGCCGATTGAGCCAGACAGATCGTTGATCGCCTGAACCCGTGCGGCATTGTCGCGGTCAAAGCGAATGGTCAGCAGACGTTCCAGCCGCGCCTTGCGGGCGGCCAGCGCAGGGTCGGGGTCAGGCGGTGCCTCGCGCAGCGCCGCCAGATGATCGGCGGTGCCGTCACGGGCAATCGCATCCAGCGCCGCCGCCCGCCGCGCTGGGTCGGGGTCCGCGATCTGGCCGGCGACCAAGGCCCCCGCGATCAGCACCCGCACGCCTGCATTGGGGCGCAGCGCCTGCGCGGGGGCCGAAACCTGCGCTCCGGTCACCGCATCAAGCCCGCTGTCCAGAAACACCAGCCGCCCGTCGCCGGTCATCCCCAGCCGCCGGTCGGCCCATGCGGACAGCAGCGCCGTGCCCTCGGGGCCAGCCCCGGCCAGCGCCTCGATCACTGGGGCGATGGTCTGGCGCGAGGGGTTGGCGATCTGGTCGCGGTAGGTTTCGACCACCGCGCCCAGATCCTGAGCTTGTGCGGGCGCAGACCACGCCGCAATCGTGACAATCAGACAGAAAAGGAAATGCCGCATGGTCCGCCCCCGGTCAGATCAGTAGTTCGACTGAATCTGCACGCAGCTTTCGGTCTGGGTGTTCCACATGCCGCAGCCTTTGCCCGGCCAATCGGCCTCTAGCACGGCAGATGCGGGCAGATAGTCGGTCCATGCGTCACCCGGCACGGGCTGGGTCTGGCTGATGATGTCGAACTGCCCGTCGGCGCGGATTTCGCCGATCAGCACCGGCTTGGTCAGGTGGTGGTTCGGCAGAACCGTCGCCATCGTGCCGGTCAGGTTCGGCACCTCAACGCCGACGATGGCATCCAGCACCGCATCGGTGTCGGTGGTGCCGGCCTTTTCCACCGCCGCGACCCACGCCTGAAAGCCGATCATCGTCGCCTCCATCGGGTCGTTGGTCACGCGGCTTGCATCGCCGGTAAACTGCTGCCAGCCCTGAATGAAGGCGGCGTTTTCGGGCGTGTCGGCGCTTTCGAAATAGTTCCACGCCGCCAGATGCCCGACGAGGTTGGCGGTATCGAGGCCCGACAGTTCCTCCTCGCCGACCGAGAAGGCCATGACCGGAATATCATCGGCGCTGATCCCGGCCGCCGCCAGTTCCTTGTAAAAGCCGATATTCGCATCGCCGTTGATCGTGCTGACGACGCCGACCTTCTTGCCGTCCCGACCCAAAGCCGCCACATCGGCCACGATCTTTGACCAGTCGGAATGACCGAAGGGGGTATAGTTCACGAAAGTATCGTCGGCCGCGACGCCGCGCCCGCCCAGATAGCTTTCCAGAATCGTGTTCGTCGTGCGCGGATAGACGTAATCCGTCCCCAGCAGCGCCCATTTTTCGACGCCCAGTTCATCGGCCATATAGTCCACAGCCGGAATCGCCTGCTGGTTCGGGGCCGCGCCGGTGTAGATCACGTTCTTGGACGATTCCTCGCCCTCGTATTGGACGGGATAGAACAGCAACCCGTTCAACTCCTCGATCACCGGCAGCACGGATTTGCGGCTGACACTGGTCCAGCAGCCAAAGATCGCATCGACGCCCTGATCCGAGATCAGCTCACGCGCTTTTTCCGCAAACAGTGGCCAGTCCGAGGCCGGGTCAACGACCACCGCCTCGATCTGCTTGCCCAGCAAGCCGCCCTTGGCGTTCTGCTGCTCGACCATCATCAGCACGGTGTCCTTCAGCGTGGTTTCCGAAATCGCCATCGTGCCAGACAGCGAATGCAGCACGCCGATCTTGATCGTCTCCTCGGCCATTGCCGCGCCGGTCAGGATCAGCGCCATGGCGGTTCCGGTCAGCGTTACCCTCAGTCCCTGCATCATCTCTCCTTTCAGGCCGCACGGTCCCGGCCGCTGCCGAAGCCGGCGCGGCGCATTTTTGGCGGCATTCATGTCTGTCGTTGCAGCGGCCTTTCGTGGCCTTTGCATATGCAGAAAAATGCAGGGGAAGAGCCGGCGGCAATGGCAAACCGGCGTTTTCACACCGCGCGGCTTCAGCTGCCCGCCACGGCAGCAGGAAAGCGATCCGTCGCCTAAATAACAGGCAGGCTGGCGACCCCGCCCGGCAGCAAAATAAGATCCTTAGTCACCTGTCAGAGCAATCCACACCGCTTTTCAACCAGCTTTTCAGCGCCCCGGTCATATCCGGCGCCGGGTTGGTGCCGCCGTCATGGAGATGCTGAACCAGAATATCAAACTCGCCCAACATCGGTATTGGAAGAGGCTGCAACACAGCATTTCGGGCCTCGACAGTCCGCTTTGGGCCGAATGCTGTCATTGGCTGCCTTGTTCTGTTCTTGCGGTTCAGGATCGCAAGGGCTTTGCACCCGCCCGCGCCAGCACTGATCCTCTCCTGGTTTATATGTGCTGGGAGGGTGTCATCTATGGGCAGTGCTGCAAGTCACGCAGGGGACTGCACGCGTTCGCTGCCGACGGTGATGGCCGTCGCGCGTTTGCCATGCTGGTTCCGCTTCATCCCGACCGGCACGCAGCGCGGCATGGCGCCGCGCATCCCGCAGGGCGTCATCCCGGCACGGGCCAGGTCGGCGAGGCTGGCACTGGCGGTCTAACATTCGTCGCGGTTGCCCTAGCGCGACTGGTTGGTCAGGCGATCTTGATCCGGGCCGGGAAACCCGCGCCCGGCCTGCTCTCGGATCACAAGGCCTGATGCCCGCGGCAAGACCGCACCGTCAGTTGACCCGCAGATTGCGGCGGGCCGTCTCGCGGGCAAGGATATCGCGGGCCGGATGCCCCGCGATCGGCACGCTGAGGTCGGGCGAAATATCGCCCGCCGCGATCAGGGCATGATAGCGCGTACAGCAGACCCTGAGGAACGAGGTGAAATTGCCCAGGTCATGGTCGGCATCCATCGCCTCATGCCAAAGTCTGGTGATCAGTTGCGCGACGGTCATGCCGTCGCGCTGGCCGATTTCCGTGAGCGTATACCAGAAATGGTTCTCGATCCGGATCGAGGTGGCCACCCCGTCGATGCGCAGGGAATGGGCACGGCTCTGCCATTGCTCGGCATCGGCCTTGATGAAGAGTTCGCACATCGCGGGGCCTCCCTTCCCTCTGATGTCAGAGGATCGCCATGAACTGCTTGAGCCAGGCCGGATGGGCGGGCCAGGCCGGCGCCGTCACCAGATTGCCATCCGTTATCGCCTCTGTCACCGCAATATCGGCAAAGGTGCCGCCGGATGCGGTGACCTCATAGGCGCAGGCCGGATAGGCCGAGCAGACCCGGCCCTTCAACACGCCGGCAGCCGCCAGCAGCTGCGCACCATGGCAGATCGCGGCGACGGGCTTTGCGGCATCAAAGAAATGCCGGACCTTGGCCAGAACCTCGTCGTTCATCCGCAGATATTCCGGCGCGCGGCCACCGGGCACCACCAGCGCATCATAGGTCGCGGGATCGGCACTATCGAAATCTGCCGTCAGCGCGAAATTATGGCCGGGCTTTTCGGAATAGGTCTGGTCGCCCTCGAAATCGTGGATCGCGGTTTTCACGGTATCGCCGGCCTTTTTGCCCGGGCAGATCGCATCGACATTGTGGCCGCAGGCCAGAAGCGTCTGGAACGGCACCATGGTTTCATAATCTTCGGTGAAATCGCCGGTGATCATCAGGATCTTCGCCATCTCGCATCCTCCCTTGCTGACGGTGAACCAAGGATAGGGGCTGGCGTGCGGGAGCGGGTGTTAAGGGGATACTACACCGACGGGTCGGGTTCCTTCGGTCTGTCCGCCTGTTGCCGGTCCCTGACATGCCCGATCAGGGCGCGCAGCTTGGGCGTTATGTTGCGGCGCGGTCCGTCAGGTCGGAACCGGCACGACGACACTTGCCGGCACCAACAGCCATACCGGCGGCACGACCGTCAGCGCGGGCACGCTCAGCGCCGCAGCGGGCGGGGCATCACGCAGGGCATCAGCGGCGATTTCGACAGTGTGACCATCGGCGGCTCGGCCGGCCCGGTGGATTATATGACGGTGGTCGGGGCGTTGGCTGGCAACGATTATGCCGTGTTCACCGACCTTTCATGGAACGTGCCCGCAGCGCAGGCACATGGCATGTTCATGCTGGCGGGTGCTGCTGATGCATTCACCATTGGCACCGGCCTTGGCGTCACCGACAGCGGGCTGCGGGCGAGTTTCCTGCTCAAGTTCTGATGATCAGGCCGTAAGATATGGGGATGATCCGGCAGGTCAGGGGCGGGCGCCCGCCACCACGCCCGGGTCATCCCGCCCCGCCAGAGGCTTGACATATCGCGACAAGGATCAGCATGATTTGCGCCCGCGGCGCCAAGCGTCCCGCCTTTGGAGATCCTGCCCAGTAGCCGGTCCGTATCAGCAGGCGAGATTTCCGCGACTAACCGCATCGTTCCACGCCAGCCCCGAGGCAATCTTGGTCAGGCGGCAGCATCCACCGGGGCACCCTTCGCCGCTGCTCTGTTCAGCAAAAAGGCATCGCGGCGTGGCTCATCCTGATCCTGCCGTGCACCATCATCGTCCTGCCCGGCCCCCGCGCCGTCGAGGCCCGCAAGCCGGTCACCGCGACCACGCCCGGCAGCACTGCTGAGGTCGACACCTTCGCCCGACGCCTTGAGGTGATCGAAGAACTCCAACTGATCCCCGCCTCGGGGCAAGACCCCTGAGCGGCAAGGGAAACAGCTACGACAACGTCACCGTCGAAACCTTCTTCAAAACATCAAGGCCGGGTTGATCTGGCGACAGTCGCGGGAAAACCGCCGACAGGCCGAAGCCGTTATCCTCCAATACATCAGCGGCTTCTATAACCCGCGCCGTCGGCATTCCGCATTGGGAGGGAAAGCCCCTCGCCCTGCGAACGCCAAATGGCTTGAATGCGCATTCGGGGCGGCACGAATACGTGACAGGTCAAATTCTATTGCCGATCCTGACCGAATATTATCGGCATTATGCCGTATCGGTGATCCTAACGCTGTCCTGCGGCCTCATTTCTCACCGATCGGGGTGACCCCGCGTGCGGCCGCTGTAGGCAGGCTGCGCCAGTTCGCTGTTCAGGTCGATCGCGTTCATACCGCAGCCCCTGCGTTCATCGGAAGCAGCCGGGCGGGCATGTGCTGAAGCGCCTCATAAGCGGCGATGACAGCGGCCATTTGCGCCGTGTGACCGGCGCGGAAGGCATCGCCATAGATCGTCTCGTCGGGGTATTCGGTTATCAACGTCATCGGCACGCGATGCCTGTCATCAGCGGCGATCAGCACCGGAAAGCCGTTCAGGACCTCGAACCCGCTTGGCCCCGCGTGCTGTTCAAACAGCGCGATCTGCGCATCATTGGCCGCGCGCAGGCCCGGCACATCGTCCAGCCGCATTGTGACATCCGCCATCAGGCGGCGGGCGGGCACGTCCCAGCCCGGATGGTGGCGCATGATCAGGAAAAAGCCTTTGGGGATCGTCCATGTCGCAAAGCCGCGCGGGATATAGCCCGACAAGGGCCGCGTCCATTCATGCGCGGGATAGCCGTGGAAATTCAGGTGCAGCATGGCCGGGACATGTGTCTCGGCTGCGCGGCGGATCTCTTGTTCAAAAAGGGCGGGGCCTGCGCGATATTCCAGATCATCGCCCAGGGCGGTATAGCGGGCGGCGTGGTGCATATGGCGCGGGTTATCTCGGATCAGCCGTTGGTGCAGCGCATAGCCATCGGGGTTTTCCAGCGGGCACAGCGTGAAATGCGCCCCCTCCCGCGCAAGCAGCCGCCTGGCCGCGCGCAAGGTGCCGACGGGTGCGGTGGTTTCATTCGCGTGCTGCCCGGCAGAGATGATGACGCCGCGATCCGTGCCCTTGACGCAAATCGCCTCGATCCGGCGGCCTGCGACCGATTGCGCGGCGAAGGGCGTGCCGCCAAGCGTCGCCAGTTCGGCGCAGATCTGTGCGGGCGACAGCGGGCGACCGGCGGTTTCCAGATCCTGCCGGTGATCGGGCGCGGGGCTGCGGTCATAAGGGCGCGTCTGCACCTGCACCGAGGGCTGCGGCCCGCGGCGGATCTCCGGCACGATCTGGCCCGGCTGCAATTGCCGGTCGCCTGCCTCGCGCCCGGACAGGGTGCCGAAATATTCCAGCGCGGAAAAATAAAGATCTTCGTGCAGGGCCTCGGCCAGCGACAGGGCTTCGTCGCCGTGGCCCAAAGGCTCGTCCCGCGCGGGCAGGGTGACGGCAATGTTCAACTCCTGAAAGAACGGCTCGCTCCCCCAATCGGCGCGGGCCAGCGCCTGCATGGTCTGGTGAAAGACCTGTTCGTAATCGGTCTCCAGCGGGCTGGCCTGCCCATCAACCACCAGCCAGCCGCAGGGCGACAGCGCGCGGTTGCCGCTGTAATCAAGATGCGCGCGGTTTGGTGCCAGCACCTTCGCCGTCACCTGCCGCCCGGAATGATAGCGCAGCCGCAGGTCATAGGCGGGCAGCGCGTCGGTTTCCGCACCTTCTGAGAAGGTGAATCGCACATCGGAAAACAGCGCCGCCAGAGGATAGCTTTCCAGCAGGAACCGCCGCGCATCGGCATCCGCATGGCGCGGATAGGTGATGTCGGCCTCGGCCAGCCCGTTCGTGTCGATTTCGCCGTCCCGAAAGGCGCAAAGCAGCGGCTTATAGGCGGAATGGCACCGCGCCCGCACACCGCGCGCGGCAAAGGCTGCCTCGGCCGCGCGGCGGGTGGGGGTGTCGTCGAATGTCCATGTCTGGACATCAGCGCCAGTCAGACGGGCGGCCAGATCGGGCAGCGTCGGGGGCAGGGCGGCGTCAAGCAGGATCATCGGTTGGTCCTGCCCGTCGGGTCCAGAAGATCGCGCAGCCAATCGCCCAGCAGGTTCAGCCCCAGCACGGTCAGCAAAATCGCCATCCCCGGCATGACCGAGATCCACCACGCGGTTTGCAGATAGGTCCGCCCCTCGGCCAGCATCCCGCCCCAGCTTGGGATCGTCGGGTCCACGCCAAGCCCCAGAAACGTCAGAGAGCTTTCCAGCAGAATGTTATTGGCCACGTTCAGCGTCATCAGCACGACCACCGGGCCTAGCAGGTTCGGCAGGATATGGCGCAGGATGATGTGCCGGTTCTTTACGCCAATCGCGCGGGCGGACAGCACGAACTCGCGTTCCCGCAACGACAGGACCGAGGCCCGCACCAGCCGCGCATATTGCACCCATTGGCTGACGATCAGCAGGATGATCGTATTCGTCAGCGAACCGCCGACAATCGCAACGAAGGTGATGGCCAGCAGGATGAAGGGCAGCGCCAGTTGCACATCGGCAAGACGCATGACGATCACATCC
Source organism: Paracoccus sp. (in: a-proteobacteria) (assembly GCA_030538705.1). Classification (GTDB taxonomy): domain Bacteria; phylum Pseudomonadota; class Alphaproteobacteria; order Rhodobacterales; family Rhodobacteraceae; genus Paracoccus. Next base: position 8,500 of record JAUNTL010000061.1, read on the forward strand.
CAGATGCCCCGGTAATAGCCCGCGACCAGCCCCATGCCGACGCCCAGAACCACCGACCCCGCGACCGAGATGAAGCCGACTTTCAGCGAAATCCATCCGCCGCTGGCAACGCGTGACAGGATATCACGCCCAAGCGCGTCGGTGCCGAAAGGATGCGCCGGGTCTTGCCATGGCGGTATCAGCCGCGTGGACAGCGAAATCTTTGCCGGATCAACAAACAGCCATTGCGACAGCAGCACCGTCCCGATGATCGTGACCAACAGCACCGCGCCCAGAATGAACTCCAGCGAGGCAAAGCGGTGCAGTGAAAAGGTTCGCGCATTTGCAGACATGGCATTCATTCCTTGCGAATGCGGGGATCGACCAGCCCATAGGCAATATCGACGATCAGGTTCACGGCGACGATCATCAGCGACAAGATCATGATGACCGCCTGCAACACAGGGTAATCGCGGGCCGCCACGGCATCGAATGCCAGCGTGCCCATGCCGGGCCAGTTGAACACCCGCTCGATCACCACGATGCCGCCCAGAAGGCCGCCGAATTGCAGGCCGAAATAGGTAATCAGCGGAATCGCGCAATTGCGCAGCGCGTGCTTATACAGCACCTTGCTTTCGGACAGGCCCTTGGCGCGGGCGACCATGATATATTGCGCGCTCAGGGTTTCCAGCATGGTCGTGCGCACCAGCCGCACATTGGTTGCGGTCAGGATGATGCCCATGGTCAGCGCCGGCATGATAAAGCTTTCCGCGCCTGTCATGCCCGAGGGCGGCAGCCATTTCAGCGTGATCGAGAACAGCAAAACCAGCATCGTCGCCAGCCAGAAGTTCGGGAATGACAGCCCGATCAGCGACGAGATACGGATCAGCTGGTCGGCCCATTTTCCCCTGGAGGTCGCCGCCTTGATCCCCAGCGGGATCGAGATGGCGATGGATACGAACATCGACACAAAGGCCAGCATCAGGGTCGCGGGCAGCGCCTTGGCGATCAGCATATTCACCGGCGTGCCGCCGACAAAGCTGTTGCCGAAATTCCACGTCACCAGCCCGATCAGCGAATCAATATATTGCCGGTAAAACGGCTGGTTCAGGCCCATCCCTTCGCGGATGCGGGCCAGATCGGCCTCGGTCAGGTTGGTCGCCCCTTGCGAGCTTGTCAGCGCCGGATCGCCCGTCATCCGAATAGCAATCGCCACAATCAGGCTGACCGCGACGACCACGAAAATGGCCTGAAGGCAGCGTTTCAGAACAAAGCCGATCATCATGGCCCCTTTCGCGCGAAGGCTCTGCCCCCGCTGATGCGCGGAGGCAGAGATGTCAGACTGGTCTTATTCGACCTCGACCGCGTTCAGCCGCAGGCGGCTGTCGGGGGCGGGTTCGAAATTCTTCACCCGGTTATTCACCCCGTAAATCGCGTTCAGGTTATAAAGCGGCATTTCAAGCGCACGGTCCGCCGCATAGACAGCGATTTCCTTCAGGATCCGCTCACGCTCGGCGCGGTCGGTCAGCGGGCGCTGGCTTTCCAGCAGCGCATCCAGTTCCGGGTCGCTGTCATAGGGGTTCCAGCGTTCGCCGGTGTGATACATCGCATAGGCGGTGTTGTCGTAATCGAAGGTCCAGCCGCCCCAGCTTTGCTGGAACAGCGCGCCGGTCTTGCCCTGCGGAATGATGTCATTGAGCATCGTGTTGGTCTCATGCGGGCGGATCGTGGCATTCACGCCGACCATCGACAGATAGGCCGCCACGGCCTGCGCGACCTCGCCGAAGGTGGCGTCATTGCCGCGAATGTCGATCTCCACGGTCGCACCCGGCGCCACGCCTGCCTCGGCCAGCAGGGCCTTGGCGGCCTCGGGATCGTAGGGAAGCGGCTTCAGATCGGGGTCATAGCCAAAGGACAGCGGGCCTTGGAAGCTGCCGATGACCTCGGCCTGACCGCCAAGGATTTCCTTGACGATGGTGTCGCGGTCCACGGCCTGAATCAGCGCCTTGCGCACGCGCGGATCAGCGGTGATGCCATCGCGGGTGTTAAAGCGCAGCGCGAAAACGGTCGGCCCGGCGGTCGAGACGACAGCCAGATTCGGATCGGCATCAATGGTCGGGATCATCGAGACCGGAATCGTCGGCGGGATCACGATATCGACGCGCCCGGCCTGAAGTTCCGCCACCGCCGTCGCGGGTTCGGTGATGAAGCGGTATTCCAGTTCCGACAGCTTGGCCGCGTCGCCCCAGAAGCCTTCATAAGCCGCCAGATTCAACGAGACCTTGGGTTCATAGGCCACGAATTTGAACGGGCCGGTGCCGACCGGGTTCAGGTTGAAATGCGCGTCGCCCATTTCGGCGATATAGTTCGGCGGCACGATCATCGCGCCGTAACCCGCCAGTTTGGTCAGCAACACCGGATCAGGGTCCGAGAGGTGGAAATCGACCGTGAAGTCGTCGATCACCTCAACGCTGGAGATCGCCACATAATTCGACCGCTGAGGCCCCTGCGCGCCTTCATCGCCCAAAAGGCGGTCAAAGGTGAATTTCACGGCCTCGGCGTTGAACGGCTCTCCGTTATGGAAGGTGACGCCCTCGCGCAGGGTAAAGCGGATGCGCTTGCCCTCGTCCAGCTCCTCCCAGCCGGTGGCAAGGGCGGGGACCAGTTCCATATCGGGGCCGCGATAGGTCAGCCCGTCAAAGATATTCGTGGCAGCCGAGGCCCAGTTCACCAGAAACGTGTCAATCGGGTCCCAGGAACCGGGGTCCTGAGGCGAGGAAACGGTCAGCTTGCCATCGGCAAATGCCGGCGACACCATTGCGGTGCCCGACAAAAGCAGGGCCGCAAGGCCGGCTTTAAGTTTGGTCAGTGACATTCGGTAGCTCCCTTTTGGTTGTCGTTGTTCAGGTTGCGTGGCTGGCCACGAAATGGCCCGGCGCGATTTCGCTGAGCGGGTTGATCGGCGGCTCCTGCCCGACGGGGTGGGTGGTCGAGGGGATCTCGCCCTCGATCAGCGGGCGCGCGCCGCGCTGTGCGGGGTCGGCCACCGGCACCGCCGAAAGCAGCCGCCGCGTATAGGGATGCGCGGTTTTTTCGAACACCTGCGCGCGGCTGCCCAGTTCCATGATCTGGCCGGTATAAAGCACCGCCACGCGGTGGCTCATCTTTTCCACGACGGCCATGTCATGGCTGATGAAGAGATAGGACAGCCCTTCATCCTTTTGCAGATCCATGAACAGGTTGATGACCTGCGCCTGCACCGACACATCAAGCGCCGAGAGCGCCTCATCCGCGATGATCAGGCGCGGCCTGGATGACAGCGCGCGCGCGATGCAAACACGTTGGCGCTGCCCGCCGGAAAACTCATGCGGATAGCGGCTGGCCATATCGGGGTTCAGGCCCACACGTTCCAGCAGTTCCCCCACGCGGGCATTGATGGCGCGGTCGTTGTCCAGCAAACCATGGGTGCGGATCGGTTCGGCAATCGAATAACCGACCGTGCGGCGCGGATCGAGCGAGGCGAAGGGATCCTGAAAGATATATTGCACATCCCGGCGCAGGCGCTGCCTTTCGGCCATGCTCATCGCGGCCATCGGCTTGCCGTCAAAGCGGACCTCGCCGGAAATGGGATCCTGCAATTGCTGGATGGTGCGCCCGATGGTCGACTTGCCAGAGCCGCTTTCGCCGACAAGGGCCAGCGTCTCGCCGGGCCAGATGTCGAAGCTGACATGATTGACCGCGCTGCAACGATGCGTGGCGGCGCCCCAGAAATTCTTTTTGATATCAAAGCGCACCAGCAGATCGCGCACCTCCAGAAGCGGGGGGCTGTCATAGCGCGCGGTGTCTTGCTGGCGCGTCTCGCCGACCAGCCGGGCGGTGTCGCCCTCCAGCACGGTCAGGGGTTCGCGCAGGGGATAGGGCTGGCCCCGCATCGCGCCAAGGCGCGGCACCGCCGAGAGCAGCGACTTTGTGTAGGGATGCGCGGGTGCTGCGAAAATCTGCGCGACCGGGCCTTCCTCGACCTTGCGGCCCTTCCACATGACCACCACGTCATCGGCCATCTCGGCGACCACGCCCATATCATGGGTGATGAAGATCACGGCCATGCCAAGTTCGGCCTGCAATTCCTTGATAATGGTCAGGATCTGCGCCTGCACCGTCACATCAAGCGCGGTCGTGGGTTCATCGGCGATCAGCAGCTTGGGGCGGCAGGCAAGCGCCATTGCAATCATCACCCGCTGCCGCATCCCGCCCGAAAGCTGATGCGGATAGCGCCCCAGAAGCCCCGCCGCATCGGGCAGACGCACCAGCGACAGCAGGCGCCCGGCCTCGGTCAGGGCGGCGCGCTTGCTCATGCCTTCATGCAGCATCAGCACCTCGGCCAATTGGTCGCCGACGGTAAACACCGGGTTAAGCGAGGTCATAGGCTCTTGAAAGATCATGGCAATTTCATTGCCACGCACCCGGCGCATGGTCTTTTGATCCGCCGCGATCAGGTCGGTTTCGCCCCCCGGCCCGGCAAAGCGGATGCGCCCTTGCGGGTAATCCGCACCTACCAGATCAGCCAGCCGCATGATCGACATCGAGGTGATGGATTTGCCCGACCCGCTTTCACCCACGATGGCAGTGGTGCGCCCGGCGCGGACGCTGAAGCTGAGATCCTCGACGACCTGCGCGGACCCGAACCGGACCGACAGATTCTCGACACGCAGCAGATCGGCGGCCTTGGTCATGGCACCCCTCAGAAGGTGGCGGCCGCGCGGGCGGCCTGATTGTAGATACCCGACAGCATCCGCAGCAGGGCCGCCGCCTCCGACAGATCACCTTCCGCCACAGAGGTCTGCGCGGTCATGCCCAGCAGCAGCTTTTCGCGCAGTTGCGCGTATCGCTGGCACGCCGAAACCCCCGTTTCCGTCAGCCGGACCAGCTTTTCCTTGCCGGTGCGGCGGGTGCAGATCAGCCCGGCGGCTTCCAGCTTTTTCATGGCATAGGCGACGATATGGATGTCTTCGATGTCCAGGATCAGCGCGATGTCGGCCATCCGTTTTTCCCGGTCCCGGTGGGCGATGGAATGCAGGATCGCCACCTCGGTCGCGGACAGGCCGGGATAGCCCGCCGCCGCCATACAGCGCACCATCCAGCGATTGAACGCGTTCGAGGCGATCATCAGCCCGTATTCCACCTCGGACAGCGCGGGCGAGCGTCCCGCCGCAAGATGGGCCGACGACACGACAGGCCCAAGATCAGATGCGGCAAGCGAGCCTTTCATATCCGCGCTGATCTTCGCAATCGGCAATACATTGTCGCCTGTTTCGCGCATGATCCCCCCCCTTTGTCTCAATATGTCATCGGTAATTTATCGACGGGTTGTCAATAATTTTTGATTTTTAGTGCCCATAGCGATCGCTGCCCGTCAGCGAAAAGACCGGCGTAAGCCGCAGATGGGGCACGGGTCAGGGCGACATATGCGCGCTATTTGAAGGTGTTCGCGACGACTTTTCCCAAGTGGTCCGGCAAGTGGCGCGGAATCGTGCATTTTCGCGCCACGGACAGGATCACGCACGGATAAACTGGGCCTCTGTGTCGGCAACAATGCCGCGCAAAGGTGCTGTTCCGGGCACAGGATATCTGCTGCGCTCTGGATGGCCGGGCCTTTCTCTGGTGACGGCAAGCCGATCCTGAGCAGTTGAGGGACCGATCTTGCCCCATGGGTCGAGCGCGCCTTACCCCGCATCTTGATCCAGCCATGGCGGATCTTCGGCATATATTTCCGCGATCAGACTGCGGATGGTTTCAAGCGTGGCCGATCCGTCGCCCGCGCGATGGCTCAGGATGACGGGGGATGTCGCCTGACGACCCGCCAGCGGGCGGTAATGCACATCCGAACGCATCTGACTGGCCGAACGCGGGATGATGCAGATGCCGGATTCGGCGGCGACAAGGCCAAGGGCGGTCTGGATTTCGCGCACCTCCTGCACCTCGATACCCGTTACCTCGGCATCGCGCAGCAGGTTCAGGATGTAATCGGCATAGCTGGGGCGCGGCTCGTTGGGGTAAATAATCAGCCGCTGCCCGGTCAGTGCCGCCAGATCAACCGGATCGGCGCTGTCGGCCAATGGATCGCCGCGCGGCAGGGCAACGATCAGCCGTTCGTTGCGCAGCGTTATACTGGTGACGGCGGGGTCACTATGGCGCAGGCGACCAAAGCCGATGTCGATCCGGCCTTCCTTCAGCGCGACGATCTGCTGGGCGGACAGCATTTCCAGCAGTTGAATATCAAGGTCCGGTTCCAGCACGCGCAGCTTGCGCACCAGGGCGGGCAAGCCTCCATACAGCGTCGAGGCGACGAAACCGATCGACAGCACGCGGTTCTGATTGCGCCCGACGCGGCGGGTTGATTCGGTCAGTTGCTCGACCCGGCCAAGGACTTGCAGGGCTTGTTCATAGAATAGCCGCCCGGCCTCGGTCAGGCGCAGGGGGCGGCTGCTGCGCAGGATCAGGGCGACGCCCAGTTCCTCCTCAAGCAGTTGAATTTGCCGGCTTAACGGGGGCTGGGCGATGTTCAGGGACTCGGCTGCGCGGGTAAAGTTCCGCTCGCGTGCGACGGCGGTGAAATAGCGAAGCTGGCGCAGGTCCATCGGGGTTCTCGTATTAATTTTTCAGGTATGCTGCGACGCGGCATATACTGAAAATACAGAATAATTTCTTACACTATATGGAACGGGTATAGTTTCATATGCAAATGATCTTGGACCGGGGGCCGCCCGATGCGCCAGATTTCTGTCATGGAACAGATACACGCCCCCTTCGATCAAACCGACCGCCACGCCCCCATCGTCGAACGGGTCGAGACCGTGCTGGTCGATCTGCCCACGATCCGGCCGCACAAGCTGTCGGTTGCCACGATGAACGGCCAGGTGCTGATGCTGGTGAAAATCCGGTGCAGCGACGGCGTGACCGGCATTGGCGAAGGCACCACGATTGGCGGGCTGGCTTATGGGGCCGAAAGCCCCGAAAGCATGAAGCTGACGGTGGATCGCTATGTCGCGCCCTTGCTGATCGGGCAGGATGCGACGCGGGTGCAGGCGCTGATGGCGCGCGTGGCCAAGATGGTCAAGGACAACCGTTTCGCCAAATCCGCCGTGGAAACCGCGCTGCTGGATGCGCATGGCCGCCGCCTTGGCCTGCCCGTCAGCGAGCTGCTCGGCGGGCGTCGCCGCGACCGTCTGCCGGTGGCATGGACGCTGGCATCCGGCGATACCGCCCGCGACATTGCCGAGGCGGAACAGATGCTGGACGCGCGCCGTCACAATATCTTCAAGCTGAAGATCGGCGCAAAGCCGATCCGCGACGACATTACCCATGTGGCTGAGATCAAGCGCGCCCTGGGGGATCGCGGCGCGGTGCGGGTTGATGTGAATATGGCGTGGTCGGAAACCGAGGCCGCTTATGGCATGGCCGCACTGGCCGATGCGGGTTGCGAGCTGGTGGAACAGCCCGTGGCAACGGCCGGTGCTTTGGTGCGGCTGATGCGCCGCTTTCCCACCGCGCTGATGGCCGATGAATCGCTGACCGGGCCCGAAAGCGCCTTTGATCTGGCGCGGGTGCATGGCGCGGATGTGTTCGCGGTCAAGCTGGAACAGTCGGGCGGGCCTTTTGCCGCGCTGCGTGTGGCGGCGATTGCGGATGCCGCGGGGATCGGCCTTTACGGCGGCACCATGCTGGAAGGGGCGGTCGGCACCGTGATCTCGGCCCATGCCTTTGCAACCTTCGCCAACCTGCAATGGGGGACCGAACTGTTCGGCCCGCTGCTGCTGACCGAGGACATCCTGCAAACCCCGCTGGATTACAGCGATTTTCACCTGACCGTTCCCACCGGCCCCGGTTTGGGGATCGAGCTTGACGACGACCGCGTGGCGCATTTCGCGCGCGACGGCCTGACCCGCAGATAAGGAGCCTGCCATGCTGTTTCATGTCAGAATGGATGTGAACCTGCCCCCAGACCTGCCCGATGCGGCCGGGATCATCGCCCGCGAAAAGGCGTATTCGCAGGCTCTGCAAGCATCCGGCAAGTGGCGCCACATTTGGCGCATCGCCGGGGAATACGCGAATTTCAGCATCTTTGATGTGCGTGACAATGCCGAACTGCACGAGATCCTGACGGGTCTGCCGCTGTTCCCGTTCATGACCATCAAGGTCACGCCGCTGCTGCGGCACCCGTCCTCGATCCGGGACGACGACAGTTAGACACCCCGGCGCCCGGCCGAGGAACCGGGACATCGCCAGCAACCCCAATCAGGAGGAGCCAGAAATGACCGTTACCATCCACAACCGCCCCGACATGCAGGAATTCCTGCGCGAACTCAGCGGGCTGAACAGCACCAGCGGCAATGCCCGCATGAAGGAAATCACCCATCGCCTGATGTCGGACCTGTTCCGCGCCATCGACGATCTGGACATTACGCCCGACGAATACTGGCTGGGCGTCGCCTGGCTGAACGATCTGGGTGCAGCGGGGCAAGCCGGGCTGATCTCGCCCGGTCTGGGGCTGGATCACTATATCGACGAACGGCTGGACGCGATTGACGCGGCTTTGGGCATCGAAAACCCGACCCCGCGCACCATCGAAGGCCCGCTTTATGTGGCAGGCGCGCCCGAAAGCACCGGCTTTGCCCGCATGGATGACGGCAGCGATCCGAACGGCCATCCGCTCTATCTGCACGGCACGGTTTACGGCGCCGACGGCCAGCCCCTGCCGGGCGCCAAGGTCGAGATTTGGCATTGCGACACGCGCGGCTTTTATTCGCATTTTGACCCGACCGGCAAACAGCCCGATTTCAACATGCGCCGCACGATCATCGCCGATGAAAACGGGCAGTATCGCGCGCGTTCGATCCTGCCTTCGGGTTACGGCGTGCCGCCCGGCAGCCCGACCGAAAAGCTGCTGACAGCCCTTGGCCGCCACGGTCAGCGGCCCGCGCATATCCACTATTTCGTCAGCGCCCCCGATCACCGCAAGCTGACCACTCAGATCAATATCGAGGGCGACCCGCTGATTAACGACGACTTCGCCTATGCCACCCGCGACGGGCTGGTGCCGCATGTCGTCGAACATGAGGGCGCGGAAACCATCGGCGGCATCGACATGCCCGGCCCCTTCGCTGAAATCCAGTTCGATGTTCACCTGACCGCACTGGTCGATGGCGTCGATAACCAGATCAACGAACAGCGCCGCCGCGCCGCCGCCTGATCCCCAATAACCACCGCATTCAACAGCAGGGGCGTGCCCACGCGCACCCCCTGAAAGGAGAGATCATGTCTGCGATCATCGACCAGACCCGCGATCTTGACCACCTGCTGGCCACTGCCGTTCAGGACGACCATGAGGCCGCCGCGACATCTTTACCAACGAAGACCTGTTCGAGCTTGAAATCAAACACATTTCCGAGGCGAACTGGGTCTATCTGGCCCATGAAAGCCAGATCCCCAGCGTGAACGATTACTATACGAGTTTCATCGGTCGCCAGCCCATCGTCATCACCCGCGACAAGACCGGCAATCTGAACGCGGTCATCAACGCCTGCGCCCATCGCGGCGCGATGCTGTGCCGCCGCAAGCATGGCAACAAGGGCGGCTTTACCTGTTCGTTCCACGGCTGGACGTTTTCCAACACCGGCAAGCTGTTGAAAGTCAAGGGCGAACGCAGCAGCCAATATCCTGAACAGTTCAACAAGAACGGCTCGCATGGGTCAGGATCGCGCGGATTTCATTGTCGGGCAGAACCCGCAACCTTGGGATTTACCCGAACGTGTTCCTGATGGACCAGTTTTCGACGCAGATCCACGTCCTGCGTCCGATCCGCGTCGGTAAAACCGAGGTCAGTATCTTCTGCTTTGCCCCCAAAGGCAAAAGCGCCGAGGACCGCGCCACCCGCATCCGCCAGTAAGAGGATTTCTTCAACGTCTCGGGCATGGGCGCTTCGGATGATCTGGAAGAATTCCGTGCCTGTCTGCCCGCCTGTCACGGCACGGCGGCGCTGTGGAACGACATGTCGCGCGGCGCGCCCTTGACGGCTCTACCCCGCCTGACATCACCCGCGCCACCGCCGATCTGATCCCCGGCGCGCGTTTCGCGCTGATACCCGGCGCGGCTCATATCCCCTGCGTCGAGACGCCCGAGGCCCACGTCGCCATCATCACCGGTTTTCTGAAAGACATCGGCCATGTCTGACCCCTGCATCATCTGCGTCGCCATCACCGGCAGCCTGCCGGCCAAGGCCGACAACCCGGCGGTGCCGATCACCGTGGCGGAACAGATCGAATCCACGCAGGAAGCATTCGAGGCAGGCGCGACCATCGCCCATTGCCATGTCCGCGACGATGAGGGGAAAGCGACCAGCGACCCCGACCGTTTCGCCCGCCTCAAGGAAGGGTTAGAAAAGCACTGCCCCGGCATGATCATCCAGCTTTCGACGGGTGGTCGGTCAGGCGCGGGGCAGGCGAGGGGCGGGATGCTGCCGCTCAGGCCCGATATGGCCAGCCTCTCGGTCGGCTCGAACAACTTCCCGACGCGGGTTTACGAAAATCCGCCCGATCTGGTCGATTGGCTGGCATCCGAGATGCTGACCTACGACGTCAAGCCGGAAATCGAGGCGTTCGATCTGTCCCATATCCTGCAAGCCGCCGCGATGTGGAAGGATGGCCGGATCAAGGATCGCCCCTATGTGCAATTCGTGATGGGGGTGAAAAACGCCATGCCTGCCGACCGCGAGGTGTTTGATTATTATATCAAAACTGTCCACCGCCTGTTTGGTGACGACGCGCAATGATGCGCCGCCGGGATCGGGCCGAACCAGATCGTGCTGAACGAATGGGCCATCGCGGCAGGCGGCCACGCCCGCACGGGGCTGGAGGATAATGTGCGGCTGGACAAAGCCACGCTTGCGCCCTCGAACGCGGCGCTTGTGAGGCGCGCGGTGGAGCTTTGCGCGAAATACGACCGCCCCGTCGCGACATGGCCGCAGGCCCGCGCCATTCTGGGGCTGAGGACGGAATAACAAAACAGTGTTATGCTGCCCGCAGGAACGGCTCTGCGCTCAGGAATCCATACATTATATATTGTCGTCGTATTGTATGCCATGCAATGTTGCACTATATAGAATTACATGGAAACGCTGATCGACCGGCCTTTGCCGGTCCGCTCATTGACGGAGGACAGGATGGAAAGCACACGCGACATGAAGCTGGCGATCCGCCGTGGCGGTATGAACCGTTGCCCGAATTGCGGGCAGGGGCGGCTGTTCAAGGGCTATCTTCAGGTGGTCGGGCAATGCGATCAATGCGGCGAGCCTCTGGGCGATTACCGCGTGGCCGATGGGCCGGCCTTTTTCACCATCACCATTGTCATGCTGCTGCTGATCCCGATGATCTGGATCACCTCGGTTGCCTTTCAGCTAAGCCCCGTGACGATGCTGATAGGGCTGGGCGCGGTAACAACGGCGCTGACGCTGATCCTTTTGCGCTATATCAAGGGGGTCTATGTGGGCTTTACCTGGGCCAAGAACGAACTGGACCCCGGCGCGTGATGCGCCCGGACCGATGACGTGCAGCTCTTTTGGAAAAAGGGAAAAATCATGACTGATAAACCTGCAATCGTTCTTGTTCACGGCTTTTGGGGCGGGGCGGCCCATTGGGCGGGGGTCATCACGGCCCTGCGCGCCAGGGGCTATACCGACCTGCATGCGGTCGAAAACCCGCTGACCT
>JAUNTL010000062.1 GCA_030538705.1 Paracoccus sp. (in: a-proteobacteria)
AATCCACGCATATCGAACAGGTGGCGGCGCGGCTGAACTGGCCTTGCGTGCGGGTCAACCTTGACAGCCACGTCAGCCGCATCGACCTGATCGGCAAGGATGCGATCAAGCTGGTCGATGGCAAGCAGGTGACGGTGTTCCACGAGGGCATCCTGCCCTGGGCCTTGCGCAACCCGACCGCGATTGTGTTCGACGAATATGACGCGGGCCGCGCCGATGTGATGTTCGTCATCCAGCGCGTGCTGGAGGCCGACGGCAAGCTGACCCTCTTGGACCAGAACGAGGTCATCACGCCGAACCCCTATTTCCGCCTGTTTGCCACCGCGAACACCGTGGGTCTGGGCGACACGACCGGGCTTTACCACGGCACGCAGCAGATCAACCAGGGCCAGATGGACCGCTGGTCCTTGGTCGCCACGCTGAACTATCTGTCCCACGACGCCGAGGCCGCCATCGTGCTGGCCAAGGTGCCGACCTATAACAACGAAAAGGGTCGCAAGATCATCAGCCAGATGGTGACGCTGGCCGATCTGACGCGCACGGCCTTCATGCAGGGCGATCTGTCGACGGTCATGTCGCCGCGCACGGTCATCAGCTGGGCGCAGAACGCGCGCATTTTCGACAATGTGGGCTATGCCTTCCGGCTGACCTTCCTCAATAAATGCGACGAATTGGAACGCCAGACCGTGGCCGAGTTCTATCAGCGCCTGTTCGACGAGGAACTGCCCGAAAGCGCCGCCGCCAAGGCGGGGTGAGAATGGCGCGGACCTGCCTGCGGGCAGTTCCGCATAGTGCTGACCTGAACCCGCCAGAGGAGACAGCCCATGACACGCTTTACCCTTGCCTTTGCCCTGAGCTGTATGCCGGGTCTTGCCGCCGCGCTTGATGCCGGGGTGATCTCGACCGTTACGTTCGATCTGATCCCCGACCGCGCAGGGCTGGAAACCGCCACGATCACCCAGAACCCCGGGATCGACAGCGCGGGCGATCTGACCATCACCGCCGCAGACGGCACGGTCATCCTGTCCGCGCCAGAGGCGACGACCGCAGGATCTTTTGCGGGTGATCCGCCCTCGGTCGCGGTCGCGCCCAACGGCTCCAGCCTTTATATCAATCAGGAATGGACCGGCGTCGGCCGCAATCCATGGTCCTCGACAACGACGGTTGCCTGGCGCGATGGCGCGCTGCTGGTCGCGGGCGAGACGACGCGGATGTATGACCGCATCACCAATGAGACCCTGTCTTGTGACTGGAACCTGCTGAGCGGGGGCTATGAGGTGCAGGCATGTGCGCTGCGTGACCCCGATCAGGACGCGCCGGGCGATTGCGTCGAACGTCAGGATACAGGCAGCAGGCCGGCGCGTGTGACGCTGGCCCAATGGCTGGGCGGTGATACGGCGGGCCTCGAAAGCTTCTGCACGCTGCGCTAGGTTTCCCGTGCCGGCCCTCTCGCGCCTGTCCTTTGTTGCTGCGCTGCTGTTGCCTGTGGCGGGCCTCGCTCAGGGCATCACCATCACGCGGCAGGTCAGCCTTGATCTGATCCCCGGGCGGGCGGGGCTGGAAACCGCCGAACTGGTCCGTCGCCCCGCCTCGGACGAATATTCGAACTCTGCCGATCTTATCATCCGTGGCGCAGACGGGACCGAGATCGCCCGCGCCGAACGTATCGGGCTTTATCACGCGATGCAGGGCTTTACCGAACTGTCGGTCGCGCCCAACGGGTCGAGCCTGATTGTGTCCGAGGTGCTGACCGGCGTTGGCCGGGGCGCGCATGCCGCGGACTTTACCATCGCCTATCGGAATGGTGGCGTGGTGGTTGCGGGCTTTACCCGGTCGTCATGGGACCGGATCACCAACGAAACGCTAAGCTGCGACTGGAACCTTTTGACCGGCCGCTACGAGGTCAGCGCCTGCGCCATGCGCAACCCCGATCGTGACGCGCCGGGCGATTGTGTCGAGCGCAAGGACAATGGCCGCATCGCGCCCGCGCGGATTTCCCTTGGCGATCTGGACCGGCTGACCGCGCAGGAAAGCCCGCTCAACAGCTTCTGCACGCGGCGGTAGGTTTCTCCCCTCGACAGGGCGCGCGGATTGACGGAAAACGGTGCCATGAACAAAACCGACAACCCCGCCGATCCGTTCAAGAAGGCCCTGACCGAGGCGACGCGCGCCCTTGCGGATGACGCTGATCTGAACGTCACATTTTCCGCCGATCCGGCGGGCGTGTCGGGCGATACGATGCGTCTGCCGCAGGTCAGCCGGCGGATGACGCGCGATGAGGTCGTGCAGGCGCGCGGTGCGGCCGACGCATTCGCCATGCGGCTGCGCCATCACGACGCGGAAACGCATGCGAAATACGCCCCCGCCGGCCCGATGGCACGCGAGATCTATGAGGCGGTCGAGACCGCGCGGGTCGAGGCGCTTGGCGCGCAACGCATGCCGGGCGCGCTGTCCAATATCGACGCCCGCATGGGTGCCGAGGCCGAGCGCAAGGGCTACGGCCAGATCAGGCAGGCGGCGGATCTGCCTCTGGCCGTTGCGGCGGGCTATCTGCTGCGCGAGGCGATGACCGGGCGCGCGCTGCCGCCCGCTGCGGCCCATGCCGCGGGGTTGTGGCGGCCCTTTATCACCGAGGCGGCGGGCCATGTCCTGGACGAGGCGCGCGAGACGCTGGCCGATCAGGCGGCATTCGCCCGGCTGGCGCGGCGGCTGATTTCGGATCTCGGTTACGGCGACCAGCTGGGACAGGATCCTGACGCCCCCGCCGATGACGAGGCCGAGGATCAGGCGGAACCCGATCCCGAGGCCGGGGACAATCAGTCACGCGATCCTGACGACGGCGAGGACGCCGAAGCCTCGCCCGAGCGCACACAGGAACGCACGCAGGACGAAAGGCAGGCTCAGGTCAGTCTGGACGATTCCGCCGACGAGCAGATGGCCGAAGATGCCGAGATGCCCGACAGCGAAATGCCGCAGGATCTGCCGCCCCCTGTCAGTGAGGCAAGCGCGGATTACCGCGTCTTTACACAGGAATACGACGAGGAAATCCGCGCCGAGGATCTGGCCGAAGCGGCCGAGCTGGAACGTTTGCGCGCCTATCTCGACAAGCAGCTTGACCCGCTGCGCGGCGCGGTCAGCCGGCTGGCCAACAAATTGCAGCGCCGCCTTCAGGCACAGCAGAACCGCAGCTGGGAGTTCGACAAGGAAGAGGGCGTGCTGGACGCCGGGCGGCTGGCGCGGGTGGTGGCCAACCCGACGACGCCCCTGTCGTTCAAGATCGAAAAGGACACCGAGTTCCGCGATACCGTTGTCACATTGCTGATCGACAATTCCGGCTCGATGCGGGGGCGGCCGATTTCCATTGCCGCGATCTGTGCCGATGTGCTGGCCCGCACGCTGGAGCGTTGCAGCGTCAAGGTGGAGATCCTCGGCTTTACCACCCGGGCGTGGAAGGGCGGGCAAAGCCGCGAGAAATGGCTGAAAGACAACAGGCCGGCCCTGCCGGGGCGGCTGAATGATCTGCGCCATATCATCTATAAGCCCGCGGATGCGCCATGGCGCCGGGTGCGCCCGAATCTTGGCCTGATGATGAAAGAGGGGCTGCTGAAGGAAAACATCGACGGCGAGGCACTGGAATGGGCGCATCGCCGCCTGACGCGCCGGTCCGAGGCGCGCAAGATCCTGATGGTGATTTCCGACGGTGCGCCGGTCGATGATTCAACCCTGTCGGTCAATCCGGCGAACTATCTTGAAAGACACCTGCGCGATGTGATCGCCATGGTGGAACGCCGCCGTCAGGTCGAATTGCTGGCAATCGGCATCGGTCATGACGTGACGCGCTATTATGACCGTGCGGTGACGATCACCGATGCCGAGCAACTGGGCGGGGCGATGACCGAACAACTGGCCGCGCTGTTTGACAGCGATCCGCGCAAGCGGGCGCGGGTGATGGGCATTGGCCGGATGAAACGGGCCTATTGACCGCCTGTAACGCTCAAGGAGGATATGCATGCTGGGTTTTTTCAAGCGGCTGTTTGGCGGCCGGGATAGCGCGCGCTCTGATCACGGCGCGTCTGCCCGGCGGATCGAGATCACGCAGGACGATCTGGCATCTGCCGCGACGCTGGGGCCGAAGCTGGCACAGATCGCTCTGGGCCGGCGCGGGGTCGAGACCGCAGAGTTCGACGCGGACAGCAGTTTGCTGGTCGTCGGTTTCGACAACGGATTTCGCGCGCAGCTGTCGCTGGACAACGTATTGGCGACCCTGCGCCATCAGGACGGCGCAGCGCAGGCCGACTATATTGATAATCTGCTGACCGCCCCGGATATGAGCGAGGGGGTCATGCTGCCGGTGCTGAAACCGGCCGTCTTTATCGAGAGCGCGCGGGCACAATATCGCGATATGGGCATCCCCGACGACGAAGCCCCCGAAATCTGGCATCGCGAGGTGGCCCCGGGGCTGGTGATGATCCTTGTCGTCGACACGCCTGCGCAGATGCGCCAGCTGATGGTCAGCGATGTCGAGGCGCTTGGGCTGGATGACGCCGCGCTGAACCAGCAACTGCTGGACAATCTGCGCCTTTACACCGGTCAGAGCGGCGTCCGGCTGGTCCCGCTGGCAGAGAACGGCCCCTATCAGGTTGCCGTTGATGAAAACTATGATGCCAGCATGTTCTTTGCCGATGCGTTCTGGTCCAAGGTCTGTGACGAACTGGGCATGGGCCGGCTGGTCGGGCTGTTTGCGGCGCGCAATATCGTGGCGTTCGCGGATGCGGAACAGCCCGAAATGATCGCCGAGATACAGCGGGTCATGGAATCGCTGCCCGAGGATCTGGCCTATGCGATCATGCCGCATCAGCTTTATCTGTGGGAGGGCGCGGGCTGGTCGCCGATGCCCGGCCCGGTCCGTCACTGACCACTTTGCCGGGGATCAAGATGCTGCAAGACTTTACGCAATCCAGCCAGCCCGCCGCCCATATTCCCCGACTGGCCGATCTGCGCGCCGAACTGGCGCGGCGCGGTCTGGACGGGTTCATCGTGCCCCGCACCGATGCGCATCAGGGTGAATATGTCGCGCCCTGCGACGCGCGGCTGGCCTGGCTGAGCGGATTTACCGGCAGCGCCGGCTTTGCCATTGTAACGGCAGAGCGTGCCGGCGTGTTCATCGACGGCCGTTACCGCGTTCAGGTCCGTGCGGAAACGGATGCCCGGGCGTTCGAGCCGGTGCCATGGCCCGAGACGGGGCCGGCGGTCTGGCTGGCCGACGCGCTGCCCGATGGTGGCAGGCTGGGCTATGACCCGTGGCTGCATACGCAAAATGAGATTGCGGCACTTGAGGCCGACCTTGACGCGCGCGGCATCGCGCTGATCGCGCAGGCGACAAACCCGGTTGATGCGGTCTGGCCCGACCGGCCGGCCCCGCCCGCGGGCGCGGTGCGGCTGCATCCCGACGTGCTGGCGGGGGCGTCGGCGCAGGACAAGCGCGCGCGCATCGCGGCTGATCTGCGGGCGGCCGGGCAGGCGGCGGCGGTGCTGACCCTGCCCGATTCGATTTCGTGGCTTTTGAACATCCGCGGCGCCGATATTCCGCGCAACCCGGTCGTTCAGGGCTTTGCGGTGATCGGCGATGATGCCCGTGTCAGCCTGTTTGCCGATCCGGCCAAATTTGCCCCCGATATCCGTGCGGCCCTTGGCCCGGATGTCGCGATCCTGCCGCCCGCGGGGCTGGAGGCCGCATTGTCCTGCCTGCCCGGCCCGGTCCGGCTTGACCCGGCGAATGCGCCGAAACTGCTGTTTGATCTGCTTCATGATGCGGGAACTGAAATCAGTGCGGCGCCGGATCCGGCGATCCTTCCCAAAGCCTGCAAGACGCCGGCCGAGATCGCAGGGATGCGCGCGGCCCATGGTCGCGATGCGGTGGCCATGGTCCGCCTGCTGGCATGGCTGGACGAACAGCCGCCCGGCAGCCTGACCGAAATCGACATCGTGCGGCATCTGGAATCGCTCAGGATCGCGGCCGGCGCGCGTGATATCAGCTTTGATACGATCTGCGGGGCCGGGCCGAATGGCGCGATTGTTCATTACCGCGTCACCGAGGCGACGAACCGGCCTGTCAGTGCCGGCGATCTGTTGTTGCTGGATTCCGGCGGTCAGTATGAGGATGGCACCACCGATATCACGCGAACGGTCGCGGTGGGCGATGTCGGGGACGAGGCGCGCGCCGCCTTTACCCGCGTGCTTCAGGGGATGATCGGGATCTCGCGACTGAAATTCCCGCGCGGTCTGGCCGGGCGGGACATCGACGCGGTGGCGCGCGCGCCCTTGTGGTCGGCGGGGATGGATTATGACCACGGGACCGGTCATGGCGTCGGTGCGGCGCTATGTGTCCATGAGGGTCCGGCGCGGATCAGCCGCCTGTCCGAGGTGCCGCTGGAGGCGGGAATGATCCTCTCGAACGAGCCGGGCTTTTATCGCGAGGGTGAATTCGGCATCCGTATCGAAAATCTTCTGATCGTGACCGGGGCCGAGGGCTTTGACGGTCGCCCCATGCTGGGGTTCGAGACGCTGACATTCGTGCCGGTTGACCGCCGGCTGATTGATCCGGCCCTGCTAGCCCCGGCGGAAATCGCCTGGCTGGATGATTATCACGCGCAGCTGCGCGGGCTGGTCGCGCCGCATGTCGATGGCGCTGTCCGTGACTGGCTGATCCGGGCCACGGCACCGCTGTAGCAGGGCGGCAGAAAAAAGGGGCGGCCGGCGCGGGATGCACCGGCCGCCGTCATTGCTGCGCGGCTCAGGTCAGCAGCAGGACACCGCCGATGATCAGCCCGCTCCAGACCAGAACGATCAGGCAAAAGCCCATGATATCGCGCGCCTTCAGCCCTGCGATGCCCAAAAGCGGCAGCGCCCAGAAGGGTTGAAGCATGTTCGTCCAGCTATCGCCCCATGCGACCGCCATTGCGACCCGGGCCATGTCCGCGCCCAGTTCGGCCGCCGCCGGCAGCATGATCGGCGCCTGCACCGCCCATTGCCCGCCGCCCGAGGGGATAAAGATATTGACGATCCCGGCCGAGATGAACGACCAGAAGGGCAGGGTTTCGGCCGTCGAGATCGCGACAAAGGCTGACGACATGGATGCGGCCAGTCCCGATTGCGTCATGATCGCGGCAATACCGGCATAGAACGGGAACTGGATGACGATCCCGGCCCCGCCGCGGACGGCCTCGTCCAGCGATGCCAGCACATTACGCGCCGAGCCGTGCAGCGCCAGGCCGGTGAACAGGAACAGGAAGTTGACGACATTCAGGTTCAGCGCGCCGCCGTTCCAGAAATACCACACCAGCCAGACAAAGCCGGGGATGGCCACCATCCATATCAGGATGGGCGATGCTTCGGCGCGCTCGGCCGGGGTGGCGTCGGGGCCAAGCGGCGGCAGTTCGCGGTTATCGCCCAGCTTGGCGGGATCGACGAGGACGGTTTCATCCTCGGGCGGCATCATCATCCGGTTGATAAAGGGCAGGGTGACAAAGATCAGGCCGACGATCAGCAGGTTCCACCAGGAAAATATCGTCTGCGAGGTCGGAATGACGCCGATCTGATCGGCGGTGAAATGCCCCTCGGTCGCGATGGTCAGGGGCACCGATCCGGCCAGCCCGCCATGCCAGATCACAAAGCCCGAATAGGCCGAGGCGACCAGAAGCCGGTAATCGACGCGGATCTGGCGCGCCAGTTCCTTGGCGAAGATCGCGCCAACGACAAGGCCAAAGCCCCAGTTGATCCAGCTTGCCGCCAGCGAGATGACGGTCACGAGAATGATCGCCTGTCCGGGCGTTGATGCCAGCCCCGCCAGCCGCTGAAGCAGGCGCCGCACGGGCGGCGATGACGCAAGGATGAAGCCGGTCACGAGGACGAGAAGCATCTGCATCCCGAATTGCAAAAGCGACCAGAACCCGTCCCCCCACATCTGGATGACGGCCATCGGGCTTTGGCGTTCGACCACGATGGCGGCGAGGGCCGCGATGATGGTCAGCACCAGCACAAAGATAAAGGCATCGGGCAGCCAGCGTTCGACCATGCGCGTCGCTGGACGCGAAAGGAATCTCAGCATTTTCTCTCCCACTTCTTTCCGGGCGTTATGAGGTTGTCGGTCCCGTGGATCAACTTTCCTTGATCGGGCTGCCCGGTTCAACCCGTCAGACATGAAAACGCCGGCCACGGCGGGCCGGCGTTATGGGGTGGGATCAGCTGGGATCAGCCGATTGCGGCGGCCTTTACCTGATCATCGACCTTGTCGATGTATTGGGTAAAGTTATCCGCGAACATCTCGGCCAGCTTGCGGGCCTGTGCGTCATAGGCGCTTGCATCTGCCCAGGTCCGGCGCGGGTCCAGCAGGACGTCGCTGACACCGGGGACCGAGACCGGAACCTCAAAGCCGAAATTCGTATCCTTGCGGAACTCGACATCGTTCAGCGAACCATCAAGTGCGGCGTGAAGCAGCGCGCGCGTCGCCTTGATCGGCATCCGCGACCCTTCGCCAAAGGCGCCGCCGGTCCAGCCGGTATTGACCAGCCAGCAGGTCGCCCCGGTCTCGGCGATGCGCTGTTGCAAAAGCTGGCCGTAAACCTCGGGCCGGCGCGGCATGAAGGGCGCGCCAAAGCAGGTCGAGAAGGTCGGGATCGGCTCGGTCACGCCGACCTCGGTGCCCGGCGTTTTCGAGGTAAAGCCCGACAGGAAGTGATACATCGCCTGTGCCGGTGTCAGCCGCGCGATAGGCGGCAGCACGCCATAAGCGTCACAGGTCAGCATGATGACATTTTTCGGCACGCCCGCAATCCCGCTGCGCGAGGCGTTCGAGATATATTCCAGCGGATAGGCGCAGCGCATGTTTTCGGTCAGCGACGAATCTTCGAAATCGAGCACCAGCGTATCGGCGTCATAGACCATGTTTTCGATCACGGTGCCGAATTTCGAGGTGGTGGCATAGATCTCGGGTTCTGCCGAGGGCGAGAGGTTGATCGTCTTGGCGTAGCAACCGCCCTCAAAGTTAAAGACACCCTTGTCCGACCAGCCATGTTCATCATCCCCGATCAGCACGCGCGAGGGATCGGCCGAAAGCGTCGTCTTGCCTGTGCCCGACAGACCGAAAAAGACCGCGACATCATCGCTGTCCTCGGGGGCATGGTTGGCGCTGCAATGCATCGCCATGACGCCGCGGCCGGGCAGGATATAGTTCAGAAGGGTGAATACACCCTTCTTGTTCTCGCCGGCATATTCGGTGTTGGCGATCAGGATCAGCTTGCGGTCGAAATTCAGCGCGATCACCGTTTCTGAGCGGCAGCCATGGCGTTCCGGGTCGGCCTTGAAGCTGGGGCAGTTGATGATGGTGAATTCGGGCACAAAGCTGGCCAGCTCGGCCGCGGCGGGGCGGCGCAGCAGATGGCGGATAAAGAGGCTGTGCCAGGCCAGTTCCGAGACGACGCGCACGTCCAGACGCTGTTCGGGGTCGGCCCCGCCGTAAAGATCCTGCACGAAATACTCGCCGCCCTTCATATGGGCCAGCATGTCCTCATACAGCCGGTCGAACGCTTCGGGCGTCATCGGCTGGTTGTTTTCCCACCAGATCGTGTCCTCGACCGAAGGGGTGCGGACGACGAATTTGTCTTTGGGCGAGCGCCCCGTATGCCGGCCGGTCGAGACCAGAAATGCGCCCCCCAGTCCCAGCTGGCCCTCGCCACGCCCGACCGCATGTTGGATCAGCGCCGGCTCAAGCAGGTTGTAATGGACCGCTCCGGTGCCATTGATGCCCTGATCTTCCAGCTTGAAATCGGGATTAACACGGGGCTGCGTCATCAGGAACTTCTCCGCTAAGGCTAGGAATGGCGCGTCGGCCATCGCCCCTATAACATGGCATTTTCATGAAAACAGAGGTCATCGCCCCATGTTAGCGAAATCACCCCCGGTTAGCGCCAACATCCGCCTGACCCGTCACCGGTTGGCGCGCGGATGAGCGCGCAGCGGGCGGTCCATGCCAGTGCGGTGGCGGTCGGCGGGCGCGGCGTGCTTGTCACCGGCGATGCCGGATCGGGGAAATCGGCGCTCTGTCTGCAACTCATGGCTCTGGGCGGGGTGCTGATCGCCGATGACCGTGTGGTGCTGCGCCGCGAATCGGCTCAGGTCATCGCAGATGCACCCGAGGCCACCGCCGGGCTGATCGAGGCGCGCGGCGTCGGCATTTTGCGGTGTTCCCATGCGCCCGCGCCGCTGGCCCTTGTCGTCCGACTGACGACCCGCCCGGACGACAGACTGCCGCCCCTGCGCAACACCATGTTGCTGGATGTCCAGCTTCCTCTTGTCCTTGGGCCGCTGACGGCCCATCTTCCATTTGCGATCCGCCTGCTGCTTGATGGCGGCCGCCTTGATCCTGACGCCAGCCTGCCACCGGGTCCGCCATGAACGACGCTGACAGCCCCGCCCCCGACCTGATGCCTGACGGTGCCGACCGGCCGATGACGCGTGTCGTTCTGGTCACAGGGCCTTCGGGGGCTGGCCGTTCGACCGCGATCAACGTTCTTGAGGATCTCGGCTATGAGGCCATCGACAACCTGCCGTTATCACTGGTGCCACGTCTGCTGGACGGGCCGCCGCGCCCGGCGCCGCTGGCCCTGGGCCTTGACGTCCGCAACCGCGACTTTGCCGCATCGGCGGTGATCGAGCTGATCGACCGGCTGACGCGCAACCCGGATTATGCGCCCGAGGTGCTGTATCTCGACTGTGACTCATCGGTTCTGGTGCGCCGCTTTAACGAGACACGCCGCCGCCATCCCATGGCCGGGGCCGGCGCGCCGCTGGACGGAATCGAGGCGGAAAAGGATCTGCTGGCGCCGATCCGGGCGCGGACGGATGTGCTGATAAACACGTCAGAGATGTCGCCCCACGACCTCAAGGCCGAGCTGGCGCGGTTTTTCGAAACCGACCCCGGCACGAGGCTGGCGGTTTCTGTGCAGAGCTTTTCCTATAAACGCGGGGTTCCGCGTGGCATCGACATGATGTTCGACTGCCGTTTTCTCGATAATCCGCACTGGCGGCCTGATCTGCGCGCACATGACGGGCGAGAGGCCGATGTGCAGGATTTCGTCCGTGCTGATCCCCGCTATGACGAGTTTTTCGCCCGTGTCCGCGATCTGATCCTGTTTGTGCTGCCGGCCCATCTGGCCGAGGGCAAGACCCATCTTGCCATCGGATTTGGATGCACCGGCGGCAAACATCGTTCCGTCACAATGACTGAATTGATGTCACAGGCGCTTGCTGAACAGGGCTGGCAGGTGTCAAAACGACACCGTGAGCTGGAGCGCCGCGAGGCCGATGCGGCGCAGTATCATGTTTCGGTTTCGGTGCCGCAGGGAACGCAGATTTGATTGGAATTGTCATCGTCGCGCATGGCGGTCTGGCGCGCGAATACCGCAGGGCGCTGGAACATGTTGTCGGTCCGCAGGAAAACCTGCGCAGCGTCACCATCGAGGACAGCGACGACCGCAGCGCCAAAAGTCACGAGATCCGTGCCGCCGCCGACGAGGTTGATCAGGGCGACGGGGTTGTGGTGGTGACGGATCTGTTCGGTGGTTCGCCGTCAAACCTGTCCCTGCCTGCCTGCGCGGTAAATAACCGGGTCATTCTTTACGGTGCCAACCTGCCGATGCTGGTCAAGCTGGCAAAGCTGCGCCATCTGCCGGCCGATCAGGCCGCCGCCCTCGCCGCCGAGGCCGGCCGCAAATATATCGACAGCTACAACGTATTTGACGATGTGGCACCCGAAGCACCTTCGCCCCGGACCATTCAATGAGCGAAAATCACGGCCAGACCCTGCCCATCATCAATGAGAAGGGGCTGCATGCGCGCGCTTCGGCCAAATTCGTCGAAACGGTCGAGCGTTTTGACGCGCAGGCCCGCGTGACCCGCGAGGGTATGACGGTTTCGGGTGATTCGATCATGGGGCTTTTGATGCTGGCCGCCTCGCGCGGCAGCGAGATCGTGGTCGTGACCAGTGGTCCGCAAGCCGGGGAACTGGCAGAGGCCCTGCGCGATCTTGTCGGGCAGCGTTTCGGCGAGGACAGCTGAACCGTGACCGGACGCAAGACCTATCACCATGGCAATCTGCGTGATGCGCTGATTGATGCCGCGCTGCGTCAGATCGCCGAAACCGGGCCGCAGGCGTTCTCTCTTGCCAGTGCCGCGCGCGCGGCGGGCGTGTCCGCGGCGGCACCCTATCGACACTTCAAGAACCGCGAGGACGTGCTGGAAGAGATCGCGCTGCGCGGATTCCACGAATTCGGCGAGCGGGTCACGCGCGCCTATGGTGATGGCGGGCCGGTGCCTCTGGCCGCGCTCGGCCGGGTTGGCGCGGCCTATCTGGAGTTTGCGCAGGAACGTCCCGCCTATTACATGGCGATGTTCGAGAGCGGCCTGCTGATTGCCGAGAACGCAGCACTTTGGGAGGCATCAGAAAATGCCTTTGGCATTCTGGTGCGCGCGGCCGAGGCGATGGCTGCGGCATTGCCGCCCGAGGATCGCCCGCCCGCACGTATGGTTGCCAATCATATCTGGGCGCTGAGCCATGGTGTTGTCGAGCTGTTTGCCCGTGGCACGCCCGGCGCGCGCTCGCCGATCTCGCCGCAGGACATGCTGCGTTCGGGCGTGCTGATCTATCTGCGCGGGCTGGGTCTGGCGGGGCGCTAACCACGGGGTTCGCGCCGCGCTGTCTGGATGTGATTCTGACCGCGCCGCGTGACCGGCCCAAGTGGTGAACCCGAGACCGCCGGCACAGCGTGGACAGGCGATCAGGCGTTGCATCCCGCAAGGCAGGCATATCCGCCGGCCCCGGCCCCGTCTGAAGCGCCCCATATGCGGCCGGGCAACCATTTATCGCCCCGGCACGCCCGGGCCAGATTTTTCTTTCCGGCGATCTTGACGCGCGCTTTCACATCCCCATTTCAGATAATGTAAGTGTCTTTTACATTATCGCGGAAAGGGTGACTGGAATGCACTATGAAACTGGTTCTGAATACCGTCCCGGCCTGATGGCGCGGATCGGGGATGCGCTGAGCGCCATCCGCGACTGGCTGGACGAGCGTGGCCGGCTGGCATGGATTGCGGCGATGGTCGCGGGCTTTGTTCTGGTCTGGCCGGTCGGTCTGGGGATTCTGATCTATATGATTTCCTCGGGCCGTTTCGGGCGCGGCTGTGGCGGGCGCCACCATGGGCGGCACTATACGCCCCGCTCCTCGGGCAATTCGGCCTTTGATGCCTATCGCGCCCATACGATCCGGCGGCTTGAGGATGAACATGCCGAGTTCACCGCCTTTATGGACCGCCTGCGCGAGGCCCGCGACAAGTCCGAATTCGACGAGTTCATGGCCGAGCGCAAGGCGCCCCACAGCCCAAGGCCCGAAGGGCAGGCATAAGGCGCACCGCCCCGGCGTCATGATCCGATCATAAACGGCGCGCGCGCGGCATATGTCGGCGCGCGCCCCCCGTTCAGGTGTTCGCCTGATCAGCGTGTCGGAACCGGGGTCTCGCCAGAATAGTCGTAAAAGCCGCGCCCCGATTTACGCCCCAGCCACCCGGCCTCGACATATTTCACCAAAAGCGGGCAGGGCCGGTATTTCGTATCCGCCAGCCCGTCATGCAGCACGTTCATGATCGCCAGACAGGTATCCAGCCCGATAAAATCGCCCAGTTCCAGCGGACCCATCGGCCAGTTCGCCCCGAGCCGCATCGACTGGTCGATCGAGCGGACCGAGCCGACGCCCTCATACAGCGTATAGACGGCCTCATTGATCATCGGGATCAGAATGCGGTTGACGATAAAGGCCGGGAAATCCTCGGCGGTGGCGGCGGTCTTGCCCAGCTTTTCGACCACGGCCAGCAGCGCCTGATAGGTTTCGTCATCCGTGGCAATGCCGCGGATCAGTTCGACCAGCTGCATGACCGGAACAGGGTTCATGAAGTGAAAGCCCATGAACCTGCCCGGCCGGTCCGTGCGCGAGGCCAGCCGCGTGATCGAGATCGACGAGGTGTTCGAGGTCAGGATCGTGTCGGGGCCAAGATGCGGCAGCAATTCGTCAAAGATCGCCTGCTTGACCGTCTCGCGTTCGGTCGCGGCCTCGATGATCAGGTCGCTTGGGCCGATATCCTTGAGGTGCAGCGTCGTGCGGATGCGGGCCATGGCGGCGTCACGTTCGGCATCGGAGACCTTGCCGCCACGGACCTGACGGTCGAGGTTCTTGCCAATGATCGACAGCGCGCTGTTCAGCGCATCCTCGCTGATATCGGTCAGCAGCACGTCATAGCCCGCAAGCGCAAAGACATGGGCGATGCCATTGCCCATCTGGCCCGCGCCCACGATGCCTACAGATTGAATTACCATGGCCATACCCCCGGTTTTCGTCATGCGGGACGGTAGGGGCAAGCGCGTATGAGTTCAACGCCAAAGCGGCGGGATTACACCCGCGCGCTTGCGCCAAAGGCCCGCATCGCCTCCAGACAGGGCGCAGGTCCAAAGCCGATGCGCGCGCCGCCTGCGTCCCGGATATTGCAAAGAGTAACCGGGCGGGCCTTGATATGCAGGGCCTTAAGCTGACGGGCCTTTTCGGCTTGTGTCATGGGTGGCTCTGGTGCCGGTATGGCGGAAACGCGCAGGGGGCGGGGCCGGAAAGCAGGCGTTTATGTAAAGAAAAACGCCCCGCAGCGTGGCGGGGCGTTTCGTGTTTCAGCGAAAAGCTTACAGCTTTTCAGTCAGTTCCGGCAGGATCTGGAACAGATCTCCGACCAGACCGTAATCGGCGATCTGAAAGATCGGGGCCTCTTCGTCCTTGTTGATGGCGACGATGACCTTTGAATCCTTCATCCCGGCAAGATGCTGGATCGCGCCGGAAATGCCGACCGCCACATAAAGTTCGGGCGCGACGACCTTGCCGGTCTGGCCGACCTGCCAGTCATTGGGCGCAAAGCCCGAATCGACTGCCGCGCGCGAGGCGCCGACCGCGGCGCCCAGCTTGTCGGCCAGCTTTTCGACGATCCCGAAATTCTCCTTGGACCCGACACCGCGCCCGCCCGAAACGACGCGGCCGGCCGAGGTCAGTTCAGGCCGGTCGTTTTCGGCGACCTCGTCGGCGACCCATTTCGACAGGCCCGGATCATCGGCCAGCGTGGCATCGTCCAGGGCTGCGGCCCCACCTTCGCCTGCGGCATCAAAAGAGGCGGTGCGGATCGTCATGACCTTTTTGCCGTCGCGCGATTTCACCGTCTGGATCGCGTTGCCGGCATAGACCGGGCGCTTGAACGTGTCGGCATCGACGATTTCCGCCACATCCGAGATAACCATCACATCCAGCAGCGCGGCGACGCGCGGCATGACGTTTTTGGCATCCGTGGTCGCGGGCGCCGCGATATGGCTGTAATCGCCCGCCAGCGACACGATCAGCGCCGCCGTCGGTTCGGCCAGACGATGACCATAGCGCGCATCCTCGGCGACCAGAACGCGGGCCACGCCGCCGATCTTTGCCGCCTCTTCGCCGGCGGCGCGCGCCGACGACCCGGCGCAAAGCACCGTGACATCGCCCAGCGGTTTCAGCGCGTTGACGGCCTTGGCGGTCGCATCGCGGTTCAACTCGCCATTCGTGACTTCACCCAGCAGCAGAACAGCCATCACACAACCCCCGCTTCTTTCAGTTTCGACACCAGTTCATCGACCGAGCCGACCTTGATCCCGGCCTTGCGCCCCTCGGGTTCGGCCGTGTGGACGATGTCCAGACGCGGCGTGACATCGACGCCGTAATCGGCCGCGGTCTTTTCCTCCAGCGGCTTTTTCTTGGCCTTCATGATATTGGGAAGGCTGGCATAGCGCGGCTCATTCAGGCGCAGATCGGCGGTGACGATGGCAGGCAGCGTGACCTCGATGGTTTGCAGGCCGCCATCGACCTCGCGCGTGACGCGGGCGGCCTCGCCCGTGATCTCGACCTTGCTGGCGAATGTCGCCTGGCCCCAGCCAAGCAGCGCCGCCAGCATCTGCCCGGTCGCATTCATGTCATTGTCGATGGCCTGCTTGCCGGCGATGACCAGACGCGGCTGTTCGGCGTCAATCACGGCCTTGAGCAGCTTGGCCACGGCGAGCGGTTCGATATCGGTATGGACGTCATCGGCGGCGACGATCAGGATGCCGCGATCCGCCCCCATCGCCAGCGCGGTGCGGATGGTTTCGGCCGCCTGTTTCACGCCGATCGAGACCACGACGATTTCTTCGACCACGCCCTTTTCCTTGAGCCGGATCGCCTCTTCCACGGCGATTTCGTCAAAGGGGTTCATGGACATTTTGACATTGGCCAGATCGACGCCCGAGCCGTCGGATTTCACCTTGGCTTTGACGTTATAGTCGATCACGCGCTTGACTGGCACGAGAACCTTCATCGGCACTCACTCCCTTTCGTTGCCTTCAGCAAATCGCAATATTGATAGCGGCCCTGCCGTCGCGGGGACAGGGCAAAAAATTGGTGACGCAGCGTTGACGTGAACGTCAAGCGGGATCGGCATCCGCGTCACGGCTGGCACCGGGCTGCCACAGGATGTCGCCCCCGGTCCCGAGATTCGCGTGACGGGCGGCGGTGAACAGCCAGTCCGACAAGCGGTTGAGATAGCGCAGCGCGGCCGGGTTGACGTGATCATCCCCGGCAAGCGCAAAGGCACAGCGTTCGGCCCGGCGCGCGATAGTGCGGGCAAGATGAAGATGCGCCGCCAGCGCGCTGCCGCCGGGCAGAACAAAGCTGCGCAGCGGTTGCAGAGCGGCGTTCATGGCGTCGATCTCGGCCTCAAGCCGGGTGACGGGGGCGGCGGTCATGCGCAGCACGGGGTGGGGGGCCTGTGCATCCGCCGCCATATCGGGCCGCGACAGATCTGCGCCCAGATCGAACAGTTCGTTCTGAATGACTGCGACCCGCTCCGCCATCGCGCCGCCTGCATGCAGCCGGCACAGGCCGAGCGCGGCGTTGAGTTCGTCGACCGTGCCATAGGTTTCGACCCGCAGGTCATGCTTGGCCACGCGCCGCCCGTCTGAAAGCGCCGTCGTCCCGTCATCACCGGTGCGGGTATAGATGCGGTTCAGGACGACCATCAGCCCTGAAAGATCAGCGCAAACAGCATCACGAGGGCGATGGCTATGGCCTGCGCGATGATCCGCCAGCGCATCATCCGGTTGCCGTGGCGCGCGTTGAAACGCCCGCCCACGCCAAAGCCGCCGATTCCTGTCGCGAGAACGGCCAGGACGGCGAACAGCGAAATCGCGATGAGGATGAGCAGCGGTTGTTCCATGGGGGGCTGCCTTCATGTGCAAGGATGCACTACCTTAGCGCCGCAGCGCGTCGCGGTCCAGCACCGGGCAGCCCATCCGCCCGGCGTGGCGCGCGTGGCGCCCGATATGGGCGGGCGGCCGCGCATTGCCGCGCCGGGGCGGCGAATCATCTGTGGCGCGCCGGGGACAATCGCGTTATGCTGCCCTATCAGACCCGGAGAACCGGGCATCAGGCAGAGGCAGTGACGGCGGTAATCCCATGACCGAGATGGTCTTTGGCGCGACCCCTGTGCGGGTCGGCGATCCGATTCTTCCCCGCTGGTGGCGGACAGTTGACCGATGGTCCTTGCTGGCGGTTCTGTGTCTGTTTGCCATCGGGTTGCTGCTGGGGCTGGCGGCCTCGGTCCCGCTCGCTGAAAGGCTGGGCCAGCCGCCGTTTTATTACGTGACCCGTCAGGCCGTATTCGGCGCGGTGGGGCTGGGGGCGATGATGATCGTCTCGATGATGTCGCCGCGCCAGATCCGGCGGATCGGTGTTCTGGGCTTTCTGGTCTCGGTCGTCGTGGTGGCCCTTTTGCCCGTGATCGGCACCGATTTCGGCAAGGGGGCGACGCGCTGGCTGAGTCTGGGCTTTGCCTCGGTCCAGCCGTCCGAGTTCCTCAAGCCCTGCTTTGTTGCCGCGACCGCATGGTGCCTTGCCGCCAGTCAGGAGGTCGGCGGTCCGCCCGGCAAATGGATCAGCTTTGGCATTACCGCCGCGGTCGTGGTCATGCTGGCCGCGCAGCCCGATTTCGGGCAGGCGTCGCTGGTGCTGTTCTCGTGGTGTGTGATGTTCTTTGTCGCCGGCGCGCCAATGGTGCTTTTGGGCTGTGTCGCGGCTCTGGCGGTGGCGGGCGGGATTTTTGCCTATGGCGCCTCGGACCATTTCGCGCGCCGCATCGACGGCTTTCTCGCCGCCGAGGTCGATCCGCGCACCCAGCTGGGCTATGCGACCAACGCCATTCAGGAGGGCGGGTTTTTCGGCGTCGGCGTGGGTGAGGGCACGGTGAAATGGTCCTTGCCGGATGCGCATACCGATTTCATCATCGCCGTCGCGGCCGAGGAATACGGGCTGGTTCTCGTGCTGCTGATCATCGCGCTTTATGCCACCATCGTCTTTCGCTCGCTCATGCGGCTGTTGCGTGAACGCGATACCTTTGCGCGTATCGCCGGCACCGGGCTGGCCTGTGCCTTTGGTGTGCAGGCGCTGATCAATATGGGTGTGGCGGTGCGGCTGCTGCCGGCCAAGGGGATGACGCTGCCCTTTGTCAGCTATGGCGGATCGTCGGTGATCGCCTCGGGCATTGCGATGGGCATGCTGCTGGCGCTGACCCGTCACCGGCCGCAGGGCGAAATGGCGGATCTGATCGGGCGGGGCCGCTGATGGCGGGCGGATATGCGCTGATCGCGGCCGGAGGGACCGGCGGGCATATGTTTCCCGCGCAGGCTCTGGCCGAGGTGCTGCTGTCGCATGGCTGGCGGGTCACGCTGTCCACGGATGATCGCGGCGCGCGTTATGCCGGCGGCTTTCCGTCCGGGGTCGCGCGGCGCATCGTTGCCTCGGCCACCACGGCGCGGGGCGGGGTGGCGGGCAAGCTGGCCGCGCCGTTCAGGATCGCCGCCGGTATCATTGCGGCGCGCCGCGCCTTTCGTGCCGACCGGCCTGATGTGGTGATCGGCTTTGGCGGCTATCCGACGATCCCGGCGATGTCGGCGGCCTGGCTGATGGGCATTCCGCGCATGATCCATGAACAGAACGGCGTCATGGGCCGGGTGAACCACGCATTCGCCACCCGCGTGAACCGTGTGGCCTGCGGGATCTGGCCCACGGATCTGCCCGCCGGCGTTGACGGCATCCACACCGGCAACCCGGTGCGCGCCGCTGTGCTGGAGCGCGCGGGCGCGCCCTATGCGGTGCCGGGCGCCGGCCGGCTGAATCTGCTGGTGATCGGCGGCAGTCAGGGCGCGCGCGTGCTGTCCGATATCGTTCCCGCAGCCGTCGCCACCCTGCCCGAGGGGCTGCGCGCACGTCTCGATATTGCCCATCAGGCCCGTGCCGAGGACGCCGGGCGTGTCGCCGAGGCCTATGCGGGCGCTGGCATCGCTGCGGATATCCGGCCGTTTTTCGACGATGTGCCCGCGCGCCTGGCGGCATGTCATCTGGTCATCAGCCGTGCCGGGGCCTCGTCCGTTGCTGATATCACGGTGATCGGGCGCCCGGCGATCCTGATCCCCTATGCCGCGGCAGCGGGGGACCATCAGTCGGCCAATGCGCGGCCTTTGGCCGATGCGGCGGCGGCGCTGGTGTTGCCCGAATCAATCCTTGACGCCCAGACGCTGGCGCGCGACATGCTCGCCATTCTGTCGGACCCTGACCGCGCCGGGGGCATGGCCGCCGCCGCGCTGTCGCTGGGCCGGCCTGACGCAGCCCTGCGGCTGTATGACATCGTTACGGAGCTTGCCCCATGAATGCCGCCACGAAACTGCCCGGCGAACTTGGCCCGATCCATTTTATCGGCATTGGCGGTATCGGCATGTCGGGCATCGCCGAGGTGCTGATGACGCTTGGCTATGACGTGCAGGGTTCCGATGCGCGCAAGACCAAGATCACCGACCGGCTGGAAAGCCTGGGCGCGCGCGTGTTCGAGGGGCAGCGCGCCGAAAACATCGGCGAGGCCGGCGTGGTGGTGATCTCGACCGCGATCAGAAAGGGCAATCCTGAACTGGAAGAGGCCCGCCGCCGTGGCCTGCCCGTGGTGCGCCGCGCCGAGATGC
>JAUNTL010000001.1 GCA_030538705.1 Paracoccus sp. (in: a-proteobacteria)
ATGGCCCATGCCGGGCTGGGGCTGATCGGTGATCCGGTCTATGGCGGCGCGCGGCGCGCCTCTGCCCGCGCCTTGGGCGATGCGGCGGCGGCCGTTCAGGCATTTCCCCGCCAGGCGCTGCATGCCGCGCGGCTGGGTTTTGACCATCCCGTGAGCGGGGCACGGCTGGAATTCACCTCGGCCCTGCCCGATGATATGGATCAACTGTTGTCACGGCTGCGCGGAACCCCGCACCCGCCGCCGCGTTGACGCCGAAAGGACGCGATATGGCCAATTACACCTCTCTTCCCGCACCCAGCCCCGAACAGGGGATGAACCGTTATTTGCAGGAAATCCGCAAGTTCCCCCTGCTGGAGCCGGAAGAGGAATATATGCTGGCCAAGGCATGGACCGATCATGAGGACAGCGAGGCCGCGCACAAGCTCGTGACCAGCCACCTGCGTCTGGCCGCCAAGATCGCCATGGGCTATCGCGGCTATGGCCTGCCGCAGGCCGAGGTGATTTCCGAGGCCAATGTCGGGCTGATGCAGGCGGTCAAGCGGTTCGACCCCGAGAGGGGCTTCCGGCTGGCCACCTATGCGATGTGGTGGATCCGCGCCTCGATTCAGGAATATATCCTGCGCTCGTGGTCCTTGGTGAAGATGGGCACGACCTCGGGGCAGAAAAAACTGTTCTTCAACCTGCGCAAGGCCAAGAACCGGATCGGCGCGCTGGAAGAGGGTGATCTGCGCCCCGAAAACGTCGCCCGGATCGCCCATGACCTGAACGTCACCGAACAGGAAGTCGTCGAGATGAACCGCCGCATGGCCGGCTCTGACGCCTCGCTGAACGCGACCGTCGGGTCGGGCGACGGGGAATCGACCGCGCAATGGCAGGACTGGCTGGAGGATCAGGACGCCAATCAGGCCGACGATTACGCCGAGGCCGACGAGCTGAACCAGCGCCGTGCCATGCTGACCGCGGCCATGGACGTGCTGAACGAGCGCGAGCGCGACATCCTGATGGAGCGCCGGCTGCGCGACGATCCCCTGACGCTGGAAGAGCTTTCAACGCGCTATGACGTCTCGCGCGAGCGGATTCGCCAGATCGAGGTCAGGGCATTCGAGAAATTGCAAGAACGCATGCGCAGCCTTGCCCGCGGCAAGGGCATGGTGATCGAGCCGGACGATTGACGCGGCACGGCCACGCGACCATTCTGCTGCCATAGCATGTGGCAGGACAGGATGCGATCGACTGCGCTCAGGCAATTTCAGCGACTCGAGGCGGCCGGAAGCTGGCGCCCGGCACCCGATCAGCAAATGCGCGAGGTCGTCGTTTCGATCGGCGAGGCGACGCTGGTTCTGTCGGACCCGAAATCTGACGCGCCGCTGACGCATTGGTCACTGCCTGCCATCCGTCGTGTGAACCCCGGCGAGGTGCCGGCGACCTATATCCCCGCCGCGGCCGAAGGGGATGACCAGCTTGAGACGCTGGAGCTTGACGACAAGCTGATGATCGAGGCGATTTCACGCGTGCAGGCGGCGATCGCGGCGCGCCGCCCTCATCCGGGGCGGCTGCGCGGCGGGCTGATGCGGGCCGGGGCGGCGATGATGCTGTCCGCGGCCGCGCTGTGGCTGCCGCCGGCGCTGCGCAGCCATGCCGCACGTATCACGCCGCCGGCCGAACGCCTCCAGATCGGCACCGCAATCCTTGCCGATATGAGCCGCGCCACCGGCCAGCCATGCCGCGATCCGGCCGCCGATCAGGTGCTGCGTCGGATGAGCCAGCGTCTGGGCCTGCCGCAGGATACGCAGATCACTGTCATGCGCGAATCCGTTCCCGGCGCGCTTATGCTGCCGGGCCATATTGCGGTCACAGATAACACGCTGATCGCCGGCCAGCCCGGACCAGAGGCACTGGCCGGCCATCTGTTGGCCGCGCGTATCACCGCCGCAGAGAACGACCCGTTGCGCGCGGTTATCGCGCGGGCGCCCTTTTCGGATGTGCTGGCATTGCTGACGCGCGGCACGCTGTCGCCCGCAGCAACGCACGGTCTGGGCGAATCCCTGCTGGCTGCCCCGGCCAGCTATGCGGCCGACGCTGTTTTGCTCGACGGTTTTGCCGCCGCACGTATACCCGCGACGCCCTTTGCCGAAACCCTTGGCGGCGCGCGCCAGGTCGCGCTGATCGAGGCCGACCCTTTCCGCGTCGCCGCCTATCCCGTCATCCTGAACGAACGGGATTGGGTCACGCTGCAACAGATCTGCGTCGATCGCGGCTGAGCCGGGACGGACCGGCGAGGACGCAGCCCGTTGTCGCCCCGGCGTCACCTCGGGTCTGCCCCTCGCAATCAGGGTTTGCATCCCCGTAATCAGCGCCATCGGGCAGGCTTGCCAGCCCGCCAAGTGCGCGCGCCATGATTTCCGTTCGCATGTCGGACCGCGCTGACCCCGCTCAATGGCTTGCCAAGCGCGCGCCATGATGTCCCGCTTGCACATGTGTTTCGCAGCGCCGGCGACGGGCACGCCACGCGCGCGCGCGCCCCATGATTTCCGGCATGCGGCCTTGTCCCGTCTGCCGGCCCAAAGGCGTTACGGATATACGCGCGGCGGCAAAACCGTCGAGCAAAACGCAGCATGGCGCATGCGCCCGCCCGTCCGCCGCTATCGCGGCACTGCCGCGCGATAGCCCGCCTTGCGCAGCCGGTCGAGCGCCGCGATCAGCATGTCCTGTGTCTCGAACGGGCCAGCAAGGACCAGCCGCTCATCGGCCGGATCATCCCTGCGTTCGCGCGCGACGGGATAGCCCATTGCATGAAGCGCCGCGATCGTTGCCATGACGCCATCGGGATTAAAGCGGCCGATCTGGATGTAGCGCGCATTGGCCGGAATGGCCGGCGTCACCCCATCGCCAGAGCCGGGCGCCGCCGCAGAATTGCGCGGCACCGGCTGTCCGGGAACGGTGGCGCCGGGCGGGCGCTGCGGGGCCGGGCCGGGCCGGGTCTTGGCGCCGGGGGCCGGGGCCGCGCCGGGGGCCTGTGCCGCGCCGGGGGCGGCGGCAGACGCCGCGCGTGCGGCCGCGACAATCGCGTCCCCTGCCCCTGTCGCGGCTGCCTCTTTCGCCGCGCCCCCTTTTGCCGCCTGAGCCGGGG
Organism: Paracoccus sp. (in: a-proteobacteria); assembly: GCA_030538705.1. GTDB lineage: Bacteria > Pseudomonadota > Alphaproteobacteria > Rhodobacterales > Rhodobacteraceae > Paracoccus. The sequence goes on from JAUNTL010000001.1 coordinate 3,131, forward strand.
CCTGCCGCCCGCCCGCTGCCCCCGCCGGGTCCGCAACCACAGCACCAGTGTCACATAGATCACCGCTCAGCCCCGCGGCGGACCCACCCGGCGCCTGACCGTCAGCCATCCCCAACAGCACACAAAACCGCGAATCGGGACCCGCATTGCGGATCGTCCGCATCGCAACGAGGGGCCGGGCGGCAAGATCACGGGCAACCTCGGCGGCAATGCCCTCTGCCGGCGGGGCGGCGGGAACATCCTGACGCGCCGCATCAGAGGCCATTTGCCCGGCCAACCCATGGGCCGCCGGCGGCGCGGGCGGCGGGCCAACAGGCGTATCCGGCGATATCGCACCAAGATCCGGGCGCGTTCCCGCCGCGCTCAGCACCATGACCGTCAGATCACGTTCGAGTGCCGCCGGCTGGCCTGTGTTCATATCATCGTGCGCCAGCCATGCCGACCGGCTGGGGGGAAAACCGCAGACCGGCGCGCCCCCCGCGTCCAGACGCGCCGTCCAGCCCCGGCCCTGACGCAGAAAGACGCAGCCCTTGCTGTCGATATACTGCGCCGATGTGAAATCGGGCGGCGGCAATTCGGCCGGACCCGCCCACACGGCGGCAGGCCAGAACATCATGAAAACCCAGATCAGAACCAGTCCGCGCATCGTCCCGCCGAATCAGCCATTTCTCCCCTTCTATCCGGGGTGGCTTTCCAGCGGGTTAACGCAGCTATTTCGTTCCGAACATCCGGTCGCCCGCATCGCCCAGCCCCGGCACGATATAGCCGTGGTCATCCAGCCTCTCATCCAGTGCGGCGGTCACGATGGAAACGTCAGGATGGGCCTCTTTCATGCGCGCGACACCCTCGGGCGCGGCCAAAAGGCACAGAAAGCGGATGTTGCGCGCGCCGGCCGCCTTGATCAGATCAATCGCCGCCGCCGAAGAATTGCCGGTCGCCAGCATGGGGTCGACGACAATGGTCATGCGCTCGGCCAGTTCGCTTGGCAGTTTGGAATAATATTGCACCGGCTGAAGCGTCTCGGGATCACGGTAGAGACCGACAAAACCGACCCGCGCCGCCGGCACCAGCTCAAGTATGCCATCCAGCAACCCGTTCCCCGCCCGCAGGATCGACACAAGCGCAAGCTTTTTTCCCTCAAGAACCGGGGCATCCATCGGCTGCAACGGGGTGTCGATGCGGCGGGTATGCAGCGGCAGCTCGCGCGTGACCTCATAGGCCAGAAGCAGGCTGATCTCTCGCAAAAGCTGGCGGAACCCCGCCGTCGAGGTATTTCGGTCGCGCATCAGCGACAGCTTATGCTGAACAAGAGGATGATCGACGATGGTCAGATGCCGGGCGGTCATGGCGTTCTCCGCTGGAATGGTTCGGTAAGGATTACGGGTCAAGGGCCGCCAGCAGGCGCGCGCGGGTCGCAGCGTCGCAAAAGGCAGCCTCGGCGGCAATACGGTTGAGCGCCGTGAACTCTGTCTCTGCCCAGCCGAAAGCCTCGGCCAGTCTGGTATATTCATGACTGAGCGAGGTGTGGAAAAACGGCGGGTCATCGGTCGAAACCGTCACCCGGACGCCGGCATCCGCCAGCCGGGCGATCGGATGAGACGGCCAGTCCGCATAAACCCCGAGGGCAATATTCGAACCGGGACAGACCTCAAGCACGATACCCTGACGGGCAAGATCGCGCAGCAGCGCCGGATCCTCGACCGCGCGGACCCCATGGCCGATGCGGCTGACACCCAATGACAGCGCGTCGCGCACCGATTGCGGCCCCCGCCACTCGCCCGCATGGCAGGTCAGCCCCAGACCCGCCTCGCGCGCACAATCGAATGACCATGCAAAATCCCGCGGATGGCCGGCGGTTTCCGCGCCCGCCAGCCCCAGCCCGGTGACCCAGCCGCTGCCATCGCTGCTGGCGGTTTCGGCCGCACAGATCGCGGTGGCGCGGGCACGTTCGGCGCCGAAATGACGGATCGGCGTCAGGATCGCGCGACTGTCGATGCCCTGTGCGGCCATGCGGCGGGCCGTTTCCTCCATCGCGGCGAGATATTCGCGCCACGCGCTCAGATCACCACCGCCGCAGAACTCGGGAGATACAAACAATTCGACATAGATCGCGCCATCCTCGGCGCAGTTCTGCAACACCTCTGCCAGCAGGCGGGCATAATCCGAAGGTGTGCGCACAAGCGCGGAGGCCGCCTCATATACGCGCAGGAAATCATTGAAATCACGATAGGAATAATTTCCATCCGCGTCAAAGATACGCGGCAGATCGTGGCCTTTCTCGGCCGCCAGCCCGCGAATAAAGGCCGGCGGGGCCGCGCCTTCGAGATGCAGGTGAAGTTCAATCTTTCTTAGGTCTTTCATCGGATGATGATCCTGCGAATCAGATGCGGAGGTCAGATGAAGCTCTTGCCATGGCCCGGGGCGGGCAGGCCCAGATGGGCGGCGACACTGGCGCCGATATCGCTGAAACCGACATGACCGATGGCGCGCGGCCCCAGCCCGGCGCCCAGAACAGCCACACGTTCGCGGGTGTGATCCGTGCCGGTCCAGCTGGGATCATTGCCATGATCGGCGACAAACAGGATCAGATCACCTGCGCCCAGCCGCGCGATGGCCTGACCGGCAATGCCGTCAAACCATTCCAGCTGTCCGCCATAGCCGTCAATATCGCGCCGATGGCCATAAATGCTGTCGAACTCGACGAAATTGGCAAAAGTCAGACTGCCCGGCGCGGCCGTCCCGATCATGTTCAGCAGATGCACCGCCAGATCGGCATCGGACTGCCCCTTATGCAGATGGGTAATGCCGCGATGGCTGAAGATATCGCCGATCTTGCCGATCGCATGGGTATCGCGGCCCGCCGCAGCGGCGATATCAAGGATGGTATCGGCAGGCGGCGGTATGGCGAAATCACGCCGGTTCGGCGTGCGCCTGAATGCGCCCGGCGTCCCGGTAAAAGGCCGCGCGATCACCCGGCCGACGCGCATCTCGTGCAGCATCGGCGCCAGATCGGCGCAAAGCCGCAACAGCCGGTCAAGCCCGAACGCCTCTTCATGCGCCGCGATCTGAAAGACGCTGTCGGCCGAGGTATAGCAGATCGGCCAGAGGCTGCGCAGATGCTCGGCCCCGAACTCATCGACGATGACCGTTCCCGAGGCATGGCAATTGCCCAAAATCCCCGCCGTGCCCGCAAGCTCGCAGACCCGCGCGGTCACTTCGGGCGGGAAGGCGGGGCGGGTATCGGGGAAATAATGCCAGTTCCACGGCACCGGAACGCCGGCGATCTCCCAATGTCCGGTCGGTGTGTCCTTGCCGGGCGAAATCTCGGTCGCGGCCCCCCACAGGCCGCGCGGATCAGCCCCCAGCCCCGGCGCATCCTGACCCGAGGCAAGGCGGACCGCCGCACCCAGACCCAGCCGGTCAAGATGGGGCATATTCAGCCCGCGTGCCTGCGCGATATGAAGGACGGTATTTGCGCCGGTATCGGGCCGCCCGTCATTAAAGAAATCCGCCGCATCGGGCGCCCCGCCGATGCCGACAGAATCCATAACCACCAAAAATACGCGTGTCATCGGCGGGCCTCAATCCTGCTGAACGGGTGCGATGCGGGCGCGGATCAGCGGGCCGATATCGGGCGCCGCATCACCCAGATGACAGGCGCGCTGAACCGCGGTGATGGCGGCGGTGGCCGCATCATCGGTCGCGGCATGGACCAGGCCAAGGCAGCCTTGCGTCTGTTCCCCCAGCCGGCGCAGATCGGACAGGCCGGTGCGGTGGTCGATGGGCTGTCCTGCCCTTACACGGCCGCCGCCGAGCGCGATCACCGCATGTCCAAGCGCAGCGGTGTCAATCGCGGTAATGATGCCCTCGGGCGCCGGCACAGGGCGGATAACGGGGGCGGGTGCAAGGTGGCGCGCCGGATGATCCAGCAGATCAGCCGGGCCACCCTGGGCCGCAATCATGCGGCCAAAACATTCCGCCGCCCGACCGCTGTCAAGCGCCCCGGTCGCCAGCCCCAACCCATCGGATATACCGGCCAGAGCAAGCGCCTCTGCCGAAAGCGCAAGGGTCAGATCACGCAGCGCCGAAGGCGCGCCGCGCAGACAATCCATCGCCTCGGCGACCTCCAGCCCGTTGCCGGCCGCGCGCGCCAGCGGCTGGTCCATATCGGTGATCAGCGCCGAACACAGACAGCCCGCGGCATTGGCTGTCCCGACCAGCGATTGCGCCAGATCAAGCGCCGCCTGCCCGCCGCCCAGAAACGCGCCCGAGCCGGACTTCACGTCAAGGACAAGCGCGTCCAGCCCCGCCGCCAGCTTTTTCGAAAGGATCGAGGCCGTGATCAGGTCGATCGATTCGACGCAGGCGGCCTCATCCCGGATCGCGTAAAGCCGCCGGTCCGCCGGTGCCAGCCCCGCCGAGGCGGCAACGATAGCGCAGCCGATCCCGCTGACAATATGGCGAAATTCATCCTCGCCGATATCGACGCGAAAACCCGGTATGGCCTCCAGCTTGTCAAGCGTGCCGCCGGTATGGCCCAGCCCCCGCCCCGATATCATCGGCACATAGGCGCCACAGGCCGCCAGAACCGGCGCCAGAATCAACGAGACCGTATCCCCGATCCCCCCGGTCGAATGCTTGTCAACGACCGGACCCGGCAGATCCCATTGCAACACGTCGCCGGAATCGCGCATCGCCCGTGTCAGCGCGGCACGGCCCTGCATTGTCAGGCCGCGCGTCAGCACCGCCATCGCAAAGGCCCCCGCCTGCGCATCCGAAACCGTCCCATCCGCCAGCCCCGCCGCAATCCGGCGCGCCCCATCGTCATCCAGCCCGCCGCCATCGCGCAGACGGGCGATCACCGGGCGCGGGTCCGAGCCGGGCAACATGGCATCGACAGCGGATTGCCGGGATGGGCCTGATCCCTCCTGACCCGATGCGACGGGCCCGCCGGCGCAGCCCTCAGGATGCGGCGATCTCAAGACCGTCCGCCCTGCATATGGGCAACCTCGAAACGGCCCGGCAACAGCGCCCCGATCGTTGTCGGCAGGCTGTCGCCACCGGTGGTTGCCAAAAGGACGGGCGTGTCGCCGCGCCCGAACTCGGCCAGTTTCTGGCGGCACCCCCCGCAAGGTGGCACCGGACCGGGCGAATCGGCGATGACGGCGACCTCGATCAACTCGGTCTCGCCGGCGGCAACCATGGCGGCGATGGCGCCCGCCTCGGCACAGGTGCCTTCGGGATAGGCGACATTCTCGACGTTGCAGCCGCGATAGATGCGCCCCGACGCACCGCGCACGGCCGCACCGACCTTGAACTGAGAATAGGGTGCATAAGCAAATTCGCGGACCTCGCGCGCGGCATCAAGCAGGGACATGGGGCCTCCGAATGTCATCTCGCCGAGTCTGAACCCAGCCGCGCCCGGATGCAAGCACGGCAGATATTGAAGGGCAGACCGCGCGGCAATTGCCGAGAGCCGATGCCGCCAACGGCTGTCAACGCGCCGGCGGCACCGCGCATCAACATGGCGGCCCGCCGGATACGCCGACCACAGGCCCCGCGACCAGCCGGCAGCGCATAACGTCAAAGGACAGATTACCAAGCGGTGCCGGCCACAGGCCCGCATGACCGGTCAGGCTGCATACTCGCGCGTGCAGGCCGCGACGCCGCAAATGCGCCGCCCCATCTGCCGCATCACCGGGGCGCGGCTGGCGGACGGGGCTTGTGACCCATCATCGCCCAGCCAATGCGTACCTGCCGGCTGCTATCCCTTGAGGTGGCCGGGCAAACTGGTTTAACGCTGAACCAGTTCACAACAGTGGATCGGGAGCAGCCTTGCGCGCAGCATCCCGGCATCAAGGAGGAGCGGATGGACGAGCAGCGGCAGGAACAGGCACGCACGGCGGCGCTGGATTATCACGCCCTTCCCCGGCCGGGCAAGCTGGAGATCCGGGCAACCAAGCCACTTGCCAATGGCCGTGACCTTGCCCGCGCCTATAGCCCCGGCGTCGCAGAAGCCTGTATCGAGATCCGCCAGAACCCCGCAGACGCGGCGCGCTATACCGCGCGCGGCAATCTTGTCGCTGTGGTCTCGAACGGGACGGCGGTTCTGGGTCTGGGCAATATCGGCCCGCTTGCCGCCAAACCGGTGATGGAGGGCAAGGCCGTTCTTTTCAAGAAATTCGCCAATATCGACTGTTTCGATCTGGAAATCGACGAGAACGATCCCGAAAAGCTCGCCGCCATCGTCCAGAGCCTGGAACCCAGCTTTGGCGCGATCAACCTCGAAGATATCAAGGCGCCTGATTGCTTTATCGTCGAAAAGCTGTGCCGCGAGCGCATGAACATCCCCGTTTTCCATGACGATCAGCACGGGACGGCGATTGTGGTCGGCGCGGCGGCAACCAATGCGCTGCGCGTCACCGGCAAGCGCTTTGACGAGATCAAGATCGTCTCGACCGGCGGCGGGGCGGCGGGGATCGCCTGTCTGAACATGCTGCTCAAGTTGGGGGTCAGGCGTGAAAATGTCTGGCTTTGCGACATCCACGGGCTGGTTTATCAGGGCCGCGAGGCCGACATGAACCCGCAAAAGGCCGCCTATGCGCAGAAATCCGACCTGCGCATGCTCGATCAGGTTATTGATGGCGCGGATATGTTCCTGGGCCTGTCCGGCCCGGGCGTTCTGACACCCGAGATGGTGGCACGGATGGCGCCAAAGCCGATTGTCTTTGCCCTTGCCAACCCGACGCCCGAGATCATGCCCGACGAGGTCAAGGCCGTCGCGCCCGACGCCGTCATCGCCACCGGGCGCAGTGATTTTCCCAATCAGGTCAATAACGTCCTGTGTTTTCCCTTCATCTTTCGCGGTGCGTTGGATGTTGGTGCGACCCAGATCAATGACGAGATGCAACTGGCCTGTATCGAAGGGATCGCCGCCCTTGCCCGCGCCACCACGGCGGCCGAGGCAGCAGCAGCCTATCGCGGCGAAAAGCTGACATTCGGTCCCGATTATCTGATCCCCAAGCCCTTTGATCCGCGGCTGATCGGTGTCGTCTCTACGGCTGTTGCCCGCGCGGCGATGGAATCGGGCGTCGCGACCCGCCCGATCGAGGATATCGCCGCCTATAAGCGCGGGCTGGACAGTTCGGTCTTTCGCTCGGCCCTCATCATGCGCCCGGTGTTCGAGGCATCCTCGCTCAGCCAGCGGCGCATCGTCTTTGCCGAGGGCGAGGACGAGCGGGTGCTGCGTGCAGCCAATGCCATGCTGGAGGAAACCACCGATGTTCCGATCCTGATCGGCCGGCCCGAGGTGATCGAGGCCCGCGCCGAACGCGCCGGCCTGCCGATCCGCCCCGATATCGACTTTCAGATCGTGAACCCCGAGAATGACCCGCGCTATCGCGAATATTGGGAAACCTATCACGATCTGATGTCGCGGCGCGGCGTCACCCCGGACCTTGCGCGGGCGATCATGCGCACCAACCTGACGGCCATCGGCGCCGTCATGGTCCACCGCGAAGAGGCAGACAGCCTGATCTGCGGCACGTTCGGACAATATAGCTGGCATCTGAGCTATATTACGCAAGTTCTTGGCCGAAAGGGATTTTACCCCCACGGCGCGCTGTCGATGATTATCCTTGAGGACGGGCCGATCTTTGTCGGCGATACCCAGGTTCACCACCACCCGACCCCCGAGGAAATCGCACAGACCGCCATCGGCGCCGCCCGCCATGTCCGCCGTTTCGGGATGGAGCCGCGAATCGCGCTGTGCAGCCATTCACAGTTCGGTAACCTTGATATCGACTCGGGCCGGCGGATGCGCGCCGCCATCGACATCCTGCTGAGCCGCGAGGTCGACTTTATTTTCGATGGGGAAATGCATGTCGATGCCGCGCTCGACCCCGAAATCCGGGCAAGGATCATGCCGAAATCGCGGCTTGAAGGGGTGGCGAACGTGCTGATCTTCGCGGGCACGGATACCGCCTCGGGGGTGCGCAATATCCTGAAAACCAAGGCCAACGGGCTGGAGGTCGGTCCGATCCTGATGGGCATGGGCAATCGCGCCCATATCGTCACGCCCTCGATCACCGCGCGGGGCCTGCTGAACATGTCGGCCATCGCCGGCACACCGGTCGCCCATTACGGCTGAAACCCGTAACAGTTCATCCCGCCCGCATTTCGGCGGACGGGATGGCCTGTCGCTGTTCCTGCCTTTGCCCAAACCTGTCCGCTGACCACGGCGGCCACCAGATATTGCGTTATATGGGTCGTGTATACGCAATCTGCGGTATGAATCCGCCGCGATCAAGCCCTGATTGCGCCAAGATCAAAATAACACGCCGTCAGGTTGTAAACCCATGGATTTACAACCTAGAGCAGGACCATCTTTCCAAGCCCGAGAAAGACAAAGAACCCGACCACATCGGTAATCGTTGTCACGAATGTCGGCGAGGCAAGCGCGGGGTCCGCGCCGACCTTGTTCAGCGACAATGGCACCAGCACGCCGCCAAGCGCCGCCACAGTCAGGTTGATGACCATGGCAATGGCAATGACCATGCTCAGCCCCGGATCCTGAAACCACAGGAATGACACCACCGCCATCGCGGCAGCAAAGGTCACACCATTGAGCAGGCCGACCATCGCCTCGCGCCGGATGATGCGCCACATATTCGCGCTTGTCAGGCTCTTGGTGGCAAGGCCGCGCACGACGACGGTCAGGGTCTGCGTGCCGGCATTGCCACCCATCGACGCCACGATCGGCATCAGAACCGCCAGAGCGACCAGCCGGGCGATGGCATCCTCAAAGAATGCGATCACGGTCGCGGCCATCAGCGCGGTGCCGATATTCACCGCAAGCCATGGCACACGCTGGCGCACGGTTTCGGCGACAGTATCACTCATTGACGATTCGTCGCCGACGCCGGCCAGACGCAGAATATCCTCTTCATGCTCGTCATCCAGCACTTCCATCGCGTCATCAATGGTGATGACACCGACCAGCCGGTCATGCTCATCCACGACCGGGGTCGAGATAAGGTGATACTGGTTGAAGGCATAGGCGACATCCGATTCAGCCGCAAAGGCCGAGATCGGGCGAAAGCTGTCCTCGGTCACCTCGCGCAGGGGCGTCGTGCGCCGCGCCGCCAGCAGCCGGCCAAGCGTCACATAACCGACCGGGCGGCGGCGCGGGTCGACCAGAATGACGTGATAAAACTGGTCAGGCAGTTCCTCTTCGCCGCGCAGATGGTCGATCGCCTCGCCGACGGTCCAGTGTTCGGGTGCGGTCACGACCTCGGATTGCATCATCCGGCCGGCGGAATATTCGGGGTAGGTCAGCGATTGCTCGACCGCGGCGCGATCAGAATCGTCCAGTGCCTCCAGAACCTTTTGCTGCTCGGGTTCTTCCAGCTCTTCGATCAGCTCGACGATATCGTCGCTGTCCATCTCGCGCACGGCCTCGGCCAGCACGGATTTCGGCATCAGATCGACCACTTCGTCGCGGATACCCTCGTCAATCTCGGACAGGATGTCGCCGTCGATTTCCCCCGACCACAGCGACATGAAAATGCGCCGCCGCGCCGGCGAAAGGTTTTCGATCACATCGGCGATATCGGCGGCATGCATCGGTTCCAGCAGGGCATCCAGCCGGGCCTGATCCTCGTCATCGACGGCATCGCGGATCTGGTCGAAAAGGGCGCGGGGCGTCACGAAATCCTCGCCCTCATCGGGGCGTTCGGGCGCAGCCGTCTCCTGCGGATTACGCTTTGTTTCGTCCTGATCGGGACGCTGCGGTTCGTCCTGCATGGAGGCCCCCTTTTCGCTGGCACTGGCTTACGGTCCGGGCGGCCCTGGCCCGGCGAGATCATAATCCTAACCGGCCAGCAGCGCCAGCGCTTCGCGGTGCAGTTCTGGTGTTGCGGCGGCGATGATCTGCCCGCCGCCATGGGCCGGGCGGCCCTGCCAGTCGGTCACGATGCCGCCGGCGGCCTCGATCACGGCGATCGGCGCGGCAACGTCATAGGGTTGCAGACCGGCCTCGATCACCAGATCCGCCATGCCAAGCGCAAGCAGCGCATAGGCATAGCAATCCAACCCGTAGCGCGTCAGCCGCACCCGGCCCGAGACGCGGGAAAATGCCGCGTATTCGGCCCCGGTCCCGACCTCGGGATAGGTGCTCAGCAGCGTTGCATCGGCCAGCCTGACACCCCGGCGCACGGCAAGCGCGGTCTCGCCCTGCGGGCCGGTCAGGCGGGAGCGGCCCAGCCCGCCCTCGAATCGTTCGCCGATATAAGGCTGGTCGATCAGGCCATAAACCGGGCCGTTCTCGTCGCTCAGCGCGATCAATACCCCCCATGTGGGCGCGCCGCAGATAAAGGCACGGGTGCCGTCGATGGGGTCCAGCACCCAGGTCAGGCCCGAACGCCCCGGCGCGGGGCCGTATTCCTCGCCCAGAATGGCATCTTCGGGACAGCGCAGGCCAAGAATTTCGCGCATCGCACGCTCGACCGCGCGGTCTGCCTCGGTGACGGGATCGAAACCCGCCGCCAGCTTGTTATCGGGCCGCATCTCGCGGCTGCGAAACAGCGGCATAACCTGCGCGCGCGCTGCATCGGCCAGTGCGGCGGCCGTTTCGAATATAACATCCCTGTTCATCGCCCAGCTTTCCCTGCCTCATTTGCGCCCTATCCATAGCGCGGGAATGTGGCAGATCAAACACGCAGCCAGGCGCGGTCAGGCTGCGTGCGACAAAACGCGGGCAAGCTCGAATATCTGACGGCGCTGCGCCTCGGGCATGGCGTAATAGGCGCGGATGAGCTGCATCGCTTCCTTGTTGGAGAACAGATCATCCTCGGCCGCAGTAACGGTACGCCCTTCGCTCAGGCCCTCAAAGAAAAAGCTGACCGGCACATCCAGAGCCTTGCCGATATCCCAAAGGCGCGATGCTGAAACCCGGTTCGCGCCGGTCTCATATTTCTGGATCTGCTGGAACTTGATACCCACCTGATCCGCGAGTTGCTGCTGCGTCATACCGATCAGCCAGCGCCGATGGCGGATACGCGTCCCGACATGCACATCAACTTCGTGCTTCATGTGATACCCTCGCCGATACTATGATACCTGTTATCATGATCGCATCCGCGTGGCGACTCGGAAGCCATCAAAAACACGCTATAGTTGACCAAAAGGACAGGTCCGCCGGTGATACAGGACAGGTCGCGCGGCCGGGGCCTGTGCGGCCGTGGCGCGGGGCAGAAAACGCATCAAAATCCCGTCAGCCCGAACGGAGCGCCGGACATCGGGGCGTTTTTGATTACCTCCGCATTGAAATTATGGCATAGTGAGCCGATATTGACGACAACCGGTGCGTGCAGCACCGAACCACGCCAGTAGATGGAGAGACGAATGGCTGAATTCGACACCCTGCGTCAGGCGCATGCCCGGACGGGTGCCGCAACCCGCGCAGATATTGATGTGGGCCTGCGCGAGTATATGAACAAGGTATACGGGATCATGGCGACCGGGATGCTGGTCACCGCGTTCTTTGCGCTTGGCCTGAACATGCTGGCCGTGTCCGCCAACGGGACGCTGACCCCGCTGGGCGTTGCGGTTTACACCTCGCCGCTGAAATGGGTGCTGATGTTCGCCCCGCTGCTGGTGGTCTTTGCCTTTGGCTCGATGGTCTACCGGCTGTCGGCACAGACGGCCACGCTGGTCTTTTACGGCTTTGCCGCGCTGATGGGCATGTCGCTGAGCTGGATCTTCCTGCGCTATACGGGTTCGTCCATCGCCTCGACCTTCTTTGCCACGGCCGCCGGTTTTGCCGCGCTGTCGCTTTACGGCTATACGACCAAGCGCGACCTGTCGGGCATGGGTTCGTTCCTGATGATGGGTCTGATCGGCCTGATCGTTGCGATGATCATCAACCTGTTCCTTCAGTCGGGCGCGATGCAGTTCGCGATCTCGGTGATCGGGGTGCTGATCTTTGCCGGTCTGACCGCCTTTGACACGCAGCGCATCAAGAACACCTATATCGAGCTGGCAAATTCGGATGCCGATTTCCTGGGCAAGACCGCCGTCATGGGCGCGCTGAGCCTGTATCTCGACTTCCTGAACCTTTTCATGTTCCTGCTGCAATTCATGGGCGCCGCGCGCGACTGATCGGGCAGGCACCAACACCAAAGAAAAGGCCCCGCGATTGCGGGGCCTTTTGCATTTATGGCCGGCGCGCGCGGGGGCCGGCGCGGGGTCAGCCCTTTGCCACCATCGTCAGCACGTCATACTGGGCCACGACCTCATCACGCTGATTGGTCACCCGGCAGTCCCAACGCACTTCGGCATGGCCGGCGTTCTCGCGCGGGTTGATCTCTTTGCAGGTCAGGCGCACGCGCAGGCTGTCACCGAAATAGACCGGGGTCATAAAGCGCAGATTGTCGACGCCGTAATTCGCCAGCACCGGGCCGGGATCGGGATCCACAAACAGGCCCGCCGCGAATGAGGCGATCAGATAACCATGCGCCACACGGTCGTCAAAGAACGGGTTCGCCTTTGCCGCCGCGCTGTCCATATGGGCATAGAAGGTGTCACCGGTGAAATGGGCGAAATGCTCGACGTCCTGCTGTGTGACCTCGCGCGCCTCGGTGACGACCTGATCGCCGATGCGCAGCTCGGAGACGGTCTTGCGGAACGGGTGGCGGTCGGTGCGGACATCCGCACCTTCGGACCAGATACCCGTGACCGCGGACAACAGATGCGGCGCGCCCTGCACCGCCGTGCGCTGCATGTAATGCTTGACCGCGCGCATGCCGCCCAGTTCTTCGCCGCCGCCGGCACGGCCGGGGCCGCCATGGACCAGCGGGGCCAGCGGGCTGCCGTGTCCGGTCGAGGATTTCGCGCTGCGGCGGTTGCCGATCATGACGCGGCCATGAAACGGGGCCATGCCGACCACCATTTCCGCCGCGACATCGGCGCTGTCGGTAAAGACCGAGGCAACCAGAGACCCCTTGCCGCGATGGGTCAGTTCAATCGCCTGATCCATGCCTTCATAGGGCATCAGGGTGACGACCGGGCCGAAAGCCTCGACATCATTGGCGGCACATGTTTCGGGGTCATCTGCAAGCATGACCACCGGGTTCAGGAAGGCGCCGCGCGCCGCGTCGCCGGAACTGACCTGCACATCATCAGGATCACCCAGAACGATCCGCGCCGATCCGCCAAGTTCCGTGATCCGCTCGCGGACCTCGTCGCGCTGATCCAGGCTGGCAAGCGGACCCATCCGCGTGCCCTCGACGGCCGGATCACCCGGCAGGGTCTTGCCCAGCCGCGCGCGCAGGCCCTCGATCACCGCATCAACCCGGTCGGCGGGCACGATCGCGCGACGGATGGCGGTGCATTTCTGACCCGCCTTGGTCGTCATCTCGCGCGCGATCTCGCGGATGAACAGGTCGAACTCTTCGCTGCCCGGCCCGGCATCGGGTCCGAGAACCGAAGCGTTCAGGCTATCGGCCTCCATCGTAAAGCGGACCGAGTTCTCGACAATCGCCGGAGAGGTTTTCAGCATCCGCCCCGTCGAGGCCGAGCCGGTGAATGTCACGACATCCTGACAGGTCACATGATCCAGCATATTGCCCGCCGAGCCGCAGACCAGTTGCAGCGCGCCATCGGGCAGGATGCCCATGTCGATGATACGGCGCACCATCAGCTCGGTCAGATAGGCGGTCTGGCTGGCGGGTTTGACCAGTGACGGCATCCCCGCGATCAGGTTCGGCGCGATCTTTTCCAGCATCCCCCAGATCGGAAAGTTGAAGGCGTTGATATGAATTGCCACGCCCTGCATCGGCGTCAGGATATGCTGGCCGCTGAAGGTGGAATCACGTGACAGCGGCTCAACCGCGCCTTCGGGGATGAAGCGGGCATTCGGCAACTCGCGCCGCGCCTTGGAGGCCAGCGTCAAAAGCGTGCCGATACCACCTTCGATATCGACCCAGCCATCGGCCCGGGTTGCCCCGGTCCACAGGCTTTCGGCATAGAACTCGTCCTTTTGCTCCAGCAGGCGCAGGCCGATGTCCTTCAGCATCAGGGCGCGCTGATGGATGGTCATCGCACGCAGCGCCGGGCCGCCGCGGCTGCGGGCGTAATCCAGCGTCTCGGCATGGTTCAGACCGCTTGCGTCAATCAGCGCGACCGGCGCGCCGGTCGCGGCGTTGAGTAGCGGCTTGCCGTCGCGCGCGCCCTTGCGCCATTCACCGCAAACATAGGATTGCAGCACGCGCGGCGTGCCGGTCTGGATCGTCATGTCATGTCCTTTCAGATCAGCCGCAGCGGCTCCAGCGCCCCGCGCAGGCGGTCCGCCCAGATATCGCGCAGCTTTTCGTTTTCGGTATGACGCAGGCCAAAACGGGCCAGCGTCTGAAAGCGTTTCGAGCCGGCCTGACCGAATGTCGCCTCGACCCGCGGCAGCCAATAGCTGACCGCACGCTCGGCCCGGGCGCGGCCATCGACCGTCTCGACGATCTGGCGCAGCCCCTTGAGACCCAACTCTGCATGCTCGGCCTCGCGCGGCATGATCTCGCGAAAGACATCGGCCAGCGGCGCATAGCTGATCCGCGACATCTCACCCAGCTGAACCGCAGTCGCCAGCCCCATCAGCACGTTCATCACGACCGCGTCGACATAGCCCTGCACAGGATAGTGAAAGACCGACAGGCGCATATCCGCGCCGTGACGCGCCGCGCTGAGATCGGCATCACGATCCATCCGCGCCGCCCAGTCGTGGCGGTTGTCATAGCGCGCCGTATCGGCACCGAACTCGCCCATCACGGCAAGAACACGGCCGGCATGCGCCAGCTTGTCGGCGGTGATCCGCGCCGCAGCGATGCGGTTGCGGATACCGGGCGCGTCATTGATCGTATCGGCAAAGCCGGCGGCACCGGCCAGCTCGCTGTCGACAAAAGACGCCATCAGCCGCATCAGCTCGCCGCGCACACGGGCCGGCACGTTGCCGGGCGACGTCAGCTTGCCGCCTTGCGCCAGATATTCCTCGATGCTCATCTGTTCAGACATGGCAGCCTCATTCATCATAGCTGACGACGATACGGTCGGTCAGCGGATAGCATTGGCAGGTCAGCACATAACCCTGAGCGACCTCGTAATCCTCGAGCGCGTGGTTGATCGCCATCTCGGCCTCGCCCTCGATCACGCGGGCACGACAGGTCGAACAGACCCCCGCCTTGCAGGCATAGGGCGCATCCAGATCCGAGCCGAGCGCGGCATCCAGCAGGCTTTCGCCACGCTTGGGCATGCGAAAGGTGCGCGTCGCGCCGTCCAGCGTCACGACGGCTTCGCACATTTCGCCACCGCTGGCGGCATCGCGGCTGACGGCGCGGGCTTTCGCCCGGCCCTGCTGTCCGGATGCAAACAGCTCGAACTTGATGCGCGCGTCGTCCAGCCCGGCCTTGCGCAGGCTGTCGGCAATGGTCAGCATCATCGGCTCTGGCCCGCAGATAAAGGCCGTGTCGACCGAGGCCGGATCAATCCAGTTCTCGAACAGCGCCGCCATCTTTTCCGCGTCGATGCGCCCGGTGAACAGGTCGATCTCCTGCCCCTCGGTTTCCAGCACGTGAATGACCGAGAACCGCCCGAGATAGAGATTCTTGAGATCCTCCAGCTCTTCGCGGAACATGATGCTGGCAACGCCGCGATTGGCATAAACCAGCGTAAAGCGCGATTTCGGTTCACGCGCCAGCACGGTCTTGATGATCGACAGAACCGGGGTGATACCCGATCCGCCCGCAAAACCCAGATAGTGGCGCCCCGCTGCCGGGTCCAGTTCGGTAAAGAACCGGCCCATCGGCGGCATCGCCTCGATCATCGCGCCGGGCGCCAGCTCCTCATTGGCCCAGGTCGAAAAGGCACCGCCATCGACCCGTTTGATGCCGACGCGCAGGAAACCTTCGTCGCGGCCGGCACAGATCGAATAGGACCGGCGCAGCTCTTCGCCGTCAAAGTCACGGCGAAAGGTCAGATATTGCCCTTGGGTAAAGTCGAAAGCCGCCGCATCCTCGTCACGGGGCTTCAGCGTCACGACGACAGCATCGCGGGTATCGCGGCGGATGTCGGTGACCTCTAGAGGTAGAAAGCGAGACATGAGCGCCCCTTTCAATGGCATTTGAAATAGTCGAAAGGCTCAAGACAGGCGTTACACACCCAGTTGGCCTTACACGGGGTCGAGCCAAAGCGGCTGACCTGACGGGTATCGGGTGACGCGCAGCGCGGGCAGGCCGGGCGGGCATTCGCCCCTCCCGTCAGCCCCGCGATCCGCCCGGCGACCTGCCCGTCAGGGGCGGTGCCGTCGATCGGGGGGGCGATGCCATATTCGCGCAGCTTGTCGCGGCCTTCGCGCGTTATCCAGTCGGTCGTCCAGGGCGGCGACAGGCGACGTTCCAGCCGCAGATCACCGATGCCCTTTTCACGCAGATGGTCCTCGATCATCAGGTTGATGACCGCTGTCGCCGGGCAGCCCGAATAGGTTGGCGTAACGGTCACGACCAGCGTGTCGTCCTGCCATTCCACATCGCGGATAATACCCAGATCGGTCAGCGTGATGACCGGAATTTCCGGGTCCGGCAGTTCGCCCAGCCAGTTCCAGACCTGCGAAACCGAGGCGCGCATCTTACCAGACCGCGCCCGGATAGGCGCGCTGAAGGAACTGCATCTCGGCCAGGATATAGCCCAGATGTTCCGTGTGGCGCCCCTGCTTGCCGCCCTTGTGGACATAGCCCGATTCCGGCCGGGTCAGCGTCGCCTCGTCCAGAACGGCGGTGACAGTCTCGTCCCATGCCGCGCGCAGGGTTTCGGGATCAGGGCCGATGCCGGCATCCGCCATCTTGCGGTCGGTGTCGTCGGCGACGAACATCTCCAGCGCATAGCCCCACTGATCTTCCAGAGCATCCTGCATGCGGCGGCGGCTTTCCTGCGTGCCGTCACCCAACGCGATCACCTGCTCGGCCGAACGCTCAAGGTGATAGCTGACCTCCTTGCGCGCCTTGGCGGCGATCGCGGCCACACGCGCGTCGGCCGAATCCATCAGCGCGCCGAGCTGGTGGAAATGGAACGCATCAAACAGGAACTGCCGCATGAGCGTCGCGCCGAAATCGCCGTTGGGGCGTTCCAGCAGCAGCAGATTGCGGAAATCCCAGGCATCGCGCAGATAGGCCAGATCATCGGCCGAACGGCCGCGGCCCTCGACCTCGCCCGCCAGACCCAGCCAGAGCGAGGTCTGCCCGATCAGGTCAAGCGCCATATTCGCCAGCGCGATATCCTCTTCCAGCACGGGACCATGGCCGCACCATTCAGAGTTGCGATGCCCGAGGATCAGGGCGTTATCCCCCATGCGCAGCAGGTATTCAAACAGCGCATCCTGATCGGTATCGGGCAAGGGCGACCCCTTGGCCGCGCCCGCCTGCGCCGCGGCAAGCCGGGCGGCATCGGGTGTCATCATATCGGGAAGCGAGGGCATCACATATGCCCCACTTCTTCGGGGATGTCATAGAATGTCGGGTGACGATAGACCTTGTCATTCGACGGCTCGAACAGCGGGCCTTTTTCCGACGGCGCCGACGCGGTGATATCGGCCGATTTGACGACCCAGATGCTCACGCCTTCGTTGCGGCGCGTATAGACGTCGCGGGCATGCTTGATCGCCAGTTCGGCATCCGGCGCATGCAGGCTGCCGACATGACGATGATTGAGACCGTGCTGACCACGGATGAATACCTCCCAAAGAGGCCACTCGCTGGACATCGGATTCCTCCCCCTTGTCCTGGCTGGATAGATGGGCGGCACGCCATTGCGCCGCCCGGCTGCTGGATCGGTTTATTCGGCCGCGACCTTGCGGCGGGCGGCGCGTTTCTGCGCATGGGCCATCATCGCATCGCGATACCAGGCGCCGTCCTCCCAGGCCTTGACCCGCGCGCCCAGACGTTCCTTGTTGCACGGACCATTGCCCTTGATGACCTCGAAGAACTCGGACCAATCCGGTTCAGAGAAGTCATGGCCACCCTTTTCCTCGTTCCATTTCAGGTTCGGGTCGGGGATGGTGATGCCCAGATATTTGGCCTGCGGCACGGTCTGATCAACAAATTTCTGACGCAGCTCGTCATTGGTATTGATCTTGATTTTCCATGCCATCGACTGGGCCGAATGGACCGAGTCCTTGTCAGACGGGCCAAACATCATCAGCGCCGGATACCAGAAGCGGTTCATGGCGTCCTGCACCATGTTTTTCTGCGCTTCGGTGCCCTGCATCATCTTCATCAGCAGGTCATAGCCCTGCCGCTGGTGAAAGGACTCTTCCTTGCAGATACGGATCATTGCGCGGCTGTAAGGACCATAGGAGGTTCGCTGCAAAGGCACCTGATTCATGATCGCCGCGCCATCGACCAGCCAGCCGACCGCACCGATATCGGCCCAGTTCAGCGTCGGATAGTTAAAGATCGACGAATATTTCATCGAGCCGTCATGCAGCTTGTTGAGCAGCTGGTCACGGCTGACCCCCAGGGTCTCGGCCGCGCAATAAAGATACAGGCCATGGCCGGCCTCATCCTGAACCTTGGCCAGCAGGATCTGTTTGCGCTCCAGCGTGGGCGCGCGGGTGATCCAGTTGCCTTCGGGCAGCTGGCCGACGATCTCGCTATGTGCGTGCTGGCCGATCTGGCGGACCAGTGTCTTGCGATAGCCCTCGGGCATCCACTCTTTCGGCTCGATCTTCTCGTTACGGTCGATACGCTCCTGAAACGCCACCTCTTCGGGCGACATCTCTTCGCGCGATTTCACGCCGTCGGTCTTGACCAGTTGTGCGTACATTCTTGGTCCTCCCTCTCAAACCCGTTCGATGATGATGGCGATGCCCTGCCCGACGCCGATGCACATGGTGCAAAGCGCATAGCGCCCGCCCGTGCGGTGCAGCTGATACATCGCGGTGGTGACAAGGCGCGCGCCAGACATGCCAAGCGGATGGCCGATCGCGATGGCCCCGCCATTGGGGTTCACATGCGCGGCATCATCAGCCAGGCCGAGATCGCGCAGCGTCGCCAGTGCCTGGCTGGCAAACGCCTCGTTCAGCTCGATCACATCCATCTGCCCGATGCTCAGCCCGGCGCGGGCCAGCACCTTTTTTGCCGCCGGTGCCGGGCCGATACCCATGATGCGCGGCTCGACCCCTGCGGCGGCCATGGCGATGATGCGCGCGCGCGGGACCAGTCCATAGCGCTCTGCCGCCCCGGCCGAGGCGATCAGCAGCGCGCAGGCGCCGTCATTCACACCCGAGGCATTGCCCGCCGTCACCGTTTTGTCGGGGCCGTTCACGCCCTTCAGCGCGGCCAGCTTTTCGGCTGTGGTGCCGGGCCGGGGGTGTTCGTCGCAATCAAAGATGACGGGATCGCCCTTGCGCTGCGGGATGGTCACGGGGGTGATCTCGTCGGCGAAAAGGCCCGCCTCATGCGCGGCCTGCCAGCGCGCCTGAGAGCGCGCGGCAAAGGCGTCCTGATCGGCACGGCTGACGGAAAAATCGCC
Organism: Paracoccus sp. (in: a-proteobacteria); assembly: GCA_030538705.1. Classification (GTDB taxonomy): domain Bacteria; phylum Pseudomonadota; class Alphaproteobacteria; order Rhodobacterales; family Rhodobacteraceae; genus Paracoccus. Next base: position 22,700 of record JAUNTL010000001.1, read on the forward strand.
GGCGACATTATCGGCCGTCTCGGGCATCGAATCGACACCATATTGCGCCTTCATCCTGGGATTGACGAAGCGCCAGCCGATCGTCGTGTCATAAACCGCATTGGCCCGCGAAAAGGCCGTCTCGGCCTTGGGCATGACAAAGGGGGCGCGCGACATGCTTTCCACCCCGCCCGCGACGACCAGATCGCAATCGCCTGCCTTGATCGCGCGCGCGGCCATGCCGACCGCATCCATGCCCGACCCGCACAGCCGGTTGACCGTGGTGCCCGGCACATCGACCGGCATCCCGGCCAGCAGCGCAGCCATGCGCGCGACATTGCGGTTATCCTCGCCGGCCTGATTGGCGCAGCCATAAATCAGATCGTCAAGCTGTGCCCAGTCAACGCCGGGATTACGCGCCACCAGCGCCGCCAGCGGCACGGCCGCCAGATCATCGGCGCGCACGGCCGACAGCGCCCCGCCATAGCGCCCGACCGGCGTACGGATCGCGTCGCAGATGAATGCCTCTGCCATGAAGTTCCCCCCTTCAATCCCGGCGGTCACGGATTGACTCGCAAACCTTTGACCGACCGTTCGGTTATTTATACGACAATTCGCCCGGCGGGCAAATGAAATGTTGCGCATCCGCCCGCGCGGATAGTCGCACCCCGGCGATTAGCGCGCCTGCCCCCGTGCCGCAACGCCGGTTGTCGGGCGGGGCAGATGGGCTATGCTGCGCCCCGCAACCATACCCGACAGGAGCCAGCATGAGACCCGGCGCCCGCAATCTGATCACCGATGTCCCCGGTATCCGCACCGGCAACAGCGCCGACGCGGCGCTTGGCTCTGGCGTCACGGTCGTCAGCGCCGATCAGCCCTTCGCCTGCGGCGTTCATGTCATGGGTGGCGCCCCCGGCACGCGGGAAACCGACCTGCTTGCACCTGACAAGCTGGTCGGCGGGGTTGACGCGCTGTTTTTGTCGGGCGGCTCGGCCTTCGGGCTGGCGGCGGGCGACGGGGTGATGGCCGGGCTTCATGCGCGCGGGCGCGGCTTTGCCGTCGGCGCGGCGCGGGTGCCGATCGTGCCGGGTGCGATCATCTTTGACCTGCTGAACGGCGGGAACAAGGACTGGGCGGAAAACCCTTATCCGGCGCTTGGCCGCGCCGCATTGGATGACGCGTTCACCGGGGACGGCGCGGATTTCGCCATCGGCAGCGCCGGCGCCGGAACCGGGGCGATGACCGGCTGGCTGAAAGGCGGGCTTGGCTCTGCCTCGGCGGTGATGGAGGGCGGCGCGACCGTCGGTGCGCTTGTCGTGGTCAATGCGCTCGGCTCGGCCACGGTGGGCGAGGGCCGCCATTTCTGGGCCGCCCCGTGGGAGTTCGGCGACGAGTTCGGCGGCCTCGGGCCGGCGACACGCCATGACCCGGCGGCCGAGCCACAGCCGGCGAAACGACTGGGCGAGGCGACGACCATCGCCATCATCGCAACAGATGCGGCCCTGTCGCGCGCCGGGTTACAGCGTATGGCCACCGCGGCCCATGACGGCATGGCCCGCGCCCTGTCACCCAGCCACACCCCGCTCGACGGAGATCTGGTCTTTGCGCTATCGACCGGGGCGCGCGAACTGGCCGATCCGCTGGCCGATCCTTTCAGGCTGGGTCATGCCGCCGCCTGCTGCCTGGCCCGCGCCATCGCGCGCGGCGTTCACGCCGCGGCCGCCGCGCCGGGCGATCTGCAACCGGTCTGGTCACAGCTGTCACCCGGCTGAGCAGCACATGAAAAGGCGGGGCCAAAGCCCCGCCCTGCCGTCGCCAAGAGGGAACTCAGCGATAGATATAGACGATCTGACGGTTTTCAGGGTTCACCAGAACCGGCTGTCCGTTGATGGTCACATAACGATATTCCGGCGCATCCGGGATTTCATAAAGCGTCACCGTCTCGGGCACGCCGGCACCGATCACGACCTCGCCATCGAGGATCACCGGATCATGCGGGTTGGCGTCGATATAGGCGCGGATCTCGGTCTGCGGCTCGGTCGCCACAGCACCCGCGGTCGTGCCTGCGGTCGCACCGACGATCGCGCCCAGCGGCCCGCCGACAAGCGCGCCCATGGCCGCGCCGGTGACCGCGCCAACAGCGGCATTCTGCCCTTGCTCGGCCTGATCGGGCAGGGTCGGGGTCTCGATCACGGTCACGCCGATCTCCTGACGATGCGGATAGAGCGGCTGAAACTCTTCGCCGATCTTCGCCGCAAGATAATCGCCATAGGCCCAGCCGGTTTCATCCTTATAGACGACCTCACACCAGTTGGCCGATTCGATACAGCCGTTGACGACCACTTCGTCGCCGCCGGTGATGACACCGATAACTTCGTGCTGGACGCCCGGCCCCGAACGCATGTTCAGATCGGTGCCCGCGGTGGCGTTGGTTTCAGCAAAGGCCGCGCCGGCAACAGCCAGCGAGGCGATGGTGGTGATTCCAAACAGCTTGCGCATTACAGTCTCCTGCATTCTGAATTGCCGGACATATCCGCCCGGTTGCGACGGACCAACCCGGATTCTGAACAGATCGTTTCATCACGTTAATTTGGGCCTTGCGCCGGTAGGTGGCGGGAACCCGCCCGCTTTGACATAGCCACAGCGCTGTGATGATCTGGGCGAAATCGCGGAGGACATGATGCCCAAAGACACAACCGACCTGAAAAGCCTGCTCAAGGACGCCTCGCTTCTGGAAACCCGCGCCTATGTCGCGGGCGAATGGATTGATGCCGATGATGGCAAAACCTTTGCCGTCCTGAACCCCGCGCGCGGCGATGTCATTGCCGAGGTCGCCGATCTGTCGCGGGCCGAGACCGCCCGCGCCATCACCGCCGCGCATGAGGCCATGCGGGACTGGGCCGCTCGCCCCGCCAAGCAGCGCGCGCAGGTGCTGCGTAAATGGTTCGATCTGATGATGGAAAATCAGGAAGATCTGGCCACCATCCTGACCGCGGAAATGGGCAAGCCGCTGGCCGAGGCGCGCGGCGAGATCGCTTATGGCGCCAGTTTCATCGAATGGTTCGGCGAAGAGGCAAAGCGCGTCTATGGCGAGACGATCCCCGGACATATGGCCGACAAGCGGCTGACCGTCATCCGGCAGCCGATCGGTGTTGTCGGCTCGATCACACCGTGGAATTTTCCCAATGCGATGATCACCCGCAAATGCGGCCCGGCACTGGCGGTCGGCTGTGGTTTTGTCGCCCGCCCGGCGGCCGAAACACCGCTGTCGGCGCTAGCGCTGGCGGTGCTGGGGGAACGCGCCGGGCTGCCCGGTGGCATCCTGTCGGTCGTCACCTCGTCACGCTCGTCCGATATCGGCAAAGAGTTCTGCGAGAACCCGCTGGTGCGCAAGCTGACCTTTACCGGCTCGACCGAGGTCGGGCGCATCTTGCTGCGTCAGGCCGCCGATCAGGTGCTGAAATGTTCGATGGAACTGGGTGGCAACGCGCCCTTTATCGTCTTTGACGATGCCGATCTGGATGCGGCAGTCGAAGGCGCGATGGCATCAAAGTTCCGCAACAATGGCCAGACCTGCGTCTGCGCCAACCGCATCTATGTCCAGGCCGGCGTTTATGACGCATTCGCCGAAAAGCTGGCGGCGGCGGTGAACACGCTGAAGGTCGGCGACGGGCTGTCGGGTGATGTGACCACCGGCCCGCTGATCAACGTATCCGCCGTCGAAAAGGTCGAGGAACATATCGCAGATGCCCTCTCCGGCGGTGGCAGGATCGTGACCGGCGGCCAGCGGCATAGCCATGGCGGGCTGTTCTTTGAGCCGACCGTCGTGACCGGCGTGACCAGCAACATGAAAGTGGCGACAGAGGAAACCTTTGGCCCGCTGGCCCCGCTGTTCCGCTTCGAGACCGAGGACGAGGTGATCGCGGCGGCCAATAATACGATCTTTGGCCTTGCCTGCTATTTCTACGCCCGCGACATCGGGCGCATCACCCGCGTGCAGGAGGCGCTGGAATACGGCATCGTCGGCGTCAATACCGGCATCATCTCGACCGAGGTCGCGCCCTTTGGCGGCGTCAAGCAGTCCGGTCTGGGCCGCGAAGGCTCGCGCCACGGGATCGAGGACTATCTGGAGATGAAATATATCTGCCTGTCGGTCTGACGGATCCGGTTCCGGCCGCGGCGCGCTTTCACGGCGCGCCGCATGCCCATATCAGCGCAAGGCGGCAAGGATGGCGTCCTTGACGCCCGGCGCGCCGGCGATCTCGGTGAACTCCAGATCCTCGCGCCCGAAATAGCTGGCCTGATTACGCGCGGACCAGTCATTTGTGACGATGCGCCAGAACGGCCGCGCATCCCCCGGCTGCGGCGCGGCATAAAGAAAATCGCCGCTGCGCTGCGCCAGCGGGAAATCCCCGACCTGATTGGCACGCGCCATGATTTCAGCCAGCACCTCGGGCGAAACCTCGGCCGCCATCAGCTTGCCGTCAAACCGCACCGAACCGTCGAACTCATAACGGCTGACCGCACCCGCGGGCAGGCCGGCACCAAAGCTGGTGTGCCCGATAAAGCCGGCATCGCCATTGCCGGCCGCAGCCAGCGCCGCCGCCGCCATCAGCCCGACCTCGTCGACCCCCATCGCGGCCGGGCTGGTGCCGACGCTTTCACGGTCACCGTCGCCCAGATGGGTTGCCATGATGCTTTCAATCAGCGCGGCAAGGCGCGGCTCGGCCTCGGCGGCGGGGTCGATGGCAATGCGGCTGATGCTGGCCGCCGCACCGGGCGCCGCGATATAGGCGGTGCGGATCGCGGTCGACCAGCTGCCGGTATGGATGTAACGCGTGGCCCCTTCGGCATGTTCGAAATCCAGATGGTCATGCCCGCCGACCAGCAGCGCCCCATCGGGCAGCAAGGGCAGGATCTGCCTGTCCGCCACCACGCCCGCATGGCTGAGGATGACATTGATCCCCGGTCCCATCAATGCCGGCAGATGCTCGTTCGCCCATGCCACCGGTTCGGGCGCTGCAATCATCTCACGCGTGGCGGCGGGATAGGTGAACAGCGCATCCGTGGCGATCCCGACAAAGGTGACGGCCTGCCCGCCCAGATCCAGCGTCACACTCGCCGGTGCGTATCCGGCGCCGCTGCGCGTGTCGGTCAGATTCGACAGAACGATAATTCCATGCCCCTGCGCACGGGCGACGAAATTCGCCAGATCGGGGTCAATGTCCGGCTCATGATTGCCGATATTGACGATCGTTGGCGCCAGATCGGCGAATGCCGCCAGCATGGTCCAGTCGATTTCACCGCCCGAGGCGATGGTGACCTTGTTGCCCAGTTCGAACAGATCGCCGTTCAGCACGATGACAGCCGGGCCGGAACTGGCCGTGACCTGACGCGCGATCTCGGCCAGAAGCTGCGCGCTGCGGTCATAGGCCGAATGCAGATCGGCCAGGGCGATGATCGTCACCCCCGGCACCTGCGCCCGCGCGATCTGCGGCACAAAAGGCAAGAGAGCGGTCGTGCCCATCAGGGCCAGAATGCTGCGGCGGCGAAGGGTCGGGGCGGTCATGGCAATATCCTGCGTTCAAGGCCAGCGGACCACGATCCTAGCACATCTTGCAAGTCAGCCACGTGACAGCAGCGCATCCCCCGCCTCGGGATCGCGCAAAAAGATTGCAGAGGGAACAGGCGGCACCTGCCACCACCAGACAAGCAGGCAAAAGACCACAAGACGCCAGATCGGCATGCGTGACACAGGGGCGGGCAGAGCGGCCAGAAACTCTGACGCCTCAACCACCTGCGAGGCCGGAACCGCGATCCGCATCCCGCCCATCGCCAGCGCCATATCCGGGTGCAGCCCGTGGATCGCGCGATCCAGCGCCACGGCGTGATAACCGGCGCCGCGCATCGCGGCGACCACCAGGTCGACATCAACGGCCAGCCAGCCCCGCGCAATCACGCAAAGCGGGCCGGTATCATCGTCAGAGGCTGAATCAGAGGCTGAGATCCTCGTCATCCTCGTCCTCGTCATCCTGTGCAGGCAGGTTGAAGAAGCTTTCGGCATCGAGCGCCTTTTCCTCGGGCCGCTCTTCGCGGGTGAGGGTAAAGTTCTCCAGCCCGGCGATCGCGCTCGGCAGGCGCGGCTCGTCGCCCATCGCAAGCGAGGTTTCGGTCGAAACCAGCTTGCGGCGATCGTCATCCGACATCACGCCGCCATCAGCGGCCTTTTTCTTCGCCGCCTTCTGCACCGCGGCATCAAGCTCGGTCTGCTTGCACAGGCCAAGCGCGACAGGGTCGATCGGCTGGATATTGGCGATGTTCCAATGCGTCCGGTCGCGGATAGCCTGAATCGTCGGCTTGGTCGTTCCGACCAGCTTGGCGATCTGGGCATCGGCCAGTTCGGGGTGGAACTTGACCAGCCACAGAATCGCGGCGGGCCGGTCCTGACGCTTGGACAGCGGCGTATAGCGCGGTCCACGGCGCTTTTCCTCGCCATCCGCGGCGGGGTTATGCTTGAGTTGCAGCTTATAGGCGGGGTCCGCCTGACCCTTTTCGATCTCGATACTGTCGAGCTGGTTCGAGGCAACCGGATCAAACCCCTTGACCCCGGTCGCGACATCTCCATCGGCAATCCCCTGCACCTCAAGCTCGTGCAGACCGCAGAAATCGCCGATCTGCTTAAAGCTCAGTGTGGTGTTGTCGATCAGCCAGACGGCGGTCGCCTTTGCCATCAGCGGTTTGTTCATCGGGTTACTCCTTAGACATATCTGTCCCGGCCGGGGAAAACGGCTTTTGGGCTGAGAGCCAGTCCGCGTTTTCGGGGGAATTGGCAGATGATATATGCAATTCTGTGGCGCAGGAAAAGCCCCGAATCGTAATGTCCGGGCCGGGGCACGTCCTCGTATCGGCCAGGGGTTTGTGCCAGACGTCACTCGGCCAGTGCCGCCCCATGCGAGGAAACCGTGATGCGCCATATGATCATGACCGCCCTCATGGCTGTGGCTGTCCTGTCTGCCACCACCACCGCCACCACCGCCCAAAGCCACCGCGCGGGTGAGTTCGACTATTACGTGATGGCGCTCAGCTGGTCGCCCGGCTGGTGCCGCCAGACCGGTGACCGGCGCGGGGCAGAGCAATGCGGTCCCGGCGGCAGGATCGGGTTCGTCCTTCATGGGCTGTGGCCGCAATATGAACGCGGCTGGCCCTCGAACTGCCGCAGCAACGAACGCGATCCCTCGCGCCGCGAAAGCCAGGCCATGGCGGATATCATGGGTTCGGGCGGGCTGGCATGGTATCAGTGGCAAAAGCACGGCCGCTGTTCAGGACTGTCCGCGCGGGCATATTACGCCACTTCGCGCCGGGCCTTCGAATCGCTGCACCTGCCGGAATATTTCGTTGCTCTCGACCGCGATATCGCAATCGCGCCCACGCTGATCGAAGCGGCTTTTATCGAGGCCAACCCCGGACTGAGCCGCGACGGCATCACCGTGACCTGCCGCGATGGCGCGCTGCAAGAGGTCCGCATTTGCCTGACCCGCGATCTGCTGCCCCGCGATTGTGCCCCCGACACCCGTCGCGACTGTGCCCGCCCTTCGGTGCTGATGGAAAAGACCCGCTGACGCAGCAACCGCCGCCATCCGCCCGTCTGCCGGACCGGCCGGACCGCTCGCCGGCAGGCCGCGCGCTGTCTTTTCCATTGCCCCCGATCTGATCCCGGTCAGCGATGCGCGGCCGGCCGCGCCCATGGCGCCTGACTGCGGCCCGGTCAGGTCTCGCGGTCAGAAAACCTCGTCCCGGCGCGCCTCGCGGCGCTCGAACACCATCGCTGTGCCGGGACCAGTCAGCACCAGACGCGGCCCGTCACGGCGCATCGCCTCGATCCCGGCGAGGCGGCTTATATACAGCGCCTCGGCGCGGTTGCGGGCAGGATCGGCACAGGCCATCCGCGTCACGCCGATCTCACGCGCGGCGAAGCCCGGCGCGGTCGCTGCCTGCGCGCCGGAATAGGCGTTGCAGGGCGCGACCCCGCTCAGCCGGTCGCCGTCGATGCGCAGAGACACATCGTCAAACCACGGCGCCCCGTCCATTTCCACCAGCCGCCAGTCGATACCGTCGATACGCTGCCCCTCGGGGATTTCGGCCGCACATGCCGCCAGCGCCAGCAGGGTCGTCACCCAAAGCCTCATCTGCGTCCTCCATGAAAAAACCCCCGCAGGCCGGGCCAACGGGGGTCTTGAACCTGATCGGTCCGCCTTGCCTTACAGAGCGCCTTCGCGCTGTGCCTTTTTACGGGCCAGCTTGCGGGCACGACGCACGGCCTCGGCCTTTTCACGGGCCTTTTTGACCGACGGTTTTTCGAAATGCTGCCGAAGCTTCATCTCGCGGAACACGCCTTCGCGCTGAAGCTTTTTCTTCAGGGCGCGCATCGCCTGTTCGACGTTATTGTCGCGAACGTTCACCTGCATGTGGTTGTCACCACCTTCCTAGGTTAGAGTTGATCGAGTTGCAGGAAGCCGTGCTATAGGGGGCGCGCGCGCATTTGTCCAGCCCGGAGGCAATATGACCGATACACAAGACCGACTGGCCGAGGCCGCGCTGACGCATGTGCCGTTTGAAGGGATGAACGACAATGCCCTTGCCGCCGGGGCGCGTGATCTGGGGCTGGGGGTGGATGTCGCGCGCGCCTTCTTTCCGCTCGGCGGGGCGGATCTGGCGGCCTGGACACATCGCCGGGGGGATGCGGCGCTGGCACAATGGCTGGCCGGCGCGCCGGACGGGCGTATCCGTGATCGCATCACGGCGGCCATCCGCGCGCGGCTGGATCTGGCCGATCCCGAACTGGTGCGCGCCGCCTCGGCCGTGCTGGCGCTGCCCCGCAACCAGCCGCTTGCCGCGCGGCTGGTCTGGGAAACCGCCGACACCATCTGGACCGGGCTGGGTGATCACTCAGAGGATGTGAACTGGTATTCCAAACGCGCGACCCTTGCCGCCGTCTATGCCGCCTCGGCGCTTTACTGGCTGGGGGACACATCCGACGGGCGCAGCGAGACCGATGGTTTCATCGACCGCCGCATCGAGGGCGTCATGCGCTTTGAAAAGTTAAAATCCGGCCTGCGCAAACTGCCCGGCGCGGCGGTTCTGAGCGATCTTGCAACCGGCTGGGTCCGGGCACCGAAACCCGCAAATGACAAGGAATGTTCATGACCCTTCCCGATACGATGCGCGCGATCGAGATCTCGGCCCCCGGGGTGCCCGAGATGCTGGTGGAAACCACCCGTCCGGTTCCCATGCCCGGCCATGAACAGATCGTCATCCGCCTGGCCTGGGCCGGCATCAACCGCCCCGATGTCGCGCAGCGGCAGGGCACATACGCACCACCGCCCGGTGCCTCGGACCTGCCGGGACTGGAGGGCGCGGGCGAGGTCGTGGCCATCGGCAGCGGTGTCTCGCGCTGGCAGCCGGGCGACCGGGTCTGTGCGCTGCTGCCGGGCGGGGGATATGCGGAATATGCGCTGTGCCATCAGGACCATGCCCTGCCGGTGCCCGAGGGCATGACGCTGCGCGAGGCAGCGGCGCTGCCCGAAACCGCCTTCACCGTCTGGTCGAATGTCGTCATGCGCGGCGGATTGCAAGCGGGCGAGCGGTTTCTGGTCCATGGCGGCTCGTCCGGGATCGGCACGATGGCGATCCAGATCGCGAAGGCTCTGGGCGCACGGGTCTGGGCGACGGCCGGATCACCCGATAAATGCGCCGCCTGTGCCGCTCTGGGCGCCACGGCAATCAACTATCGCGATGAGGACTTCGTCGCCATCCTGCGCGAGGCCGGTGGTGCAGATCTGATCCTCGACATGGTCGGCGGCGAATATATCGAACGCAACCTCAAGGCGCTGGATATGGATGGCCGGCTGGTGATGATTGCCTTTCTTCAGGGTCCGAAGGCCACGATCAACTTTGCCCATATCATGACGCGCCGGCTGACCCTGACCGGATCGACCCTGCGACCGCAGTCGGATGCGGCCAAGGCGGCAATTGCGGATGAGCTGCGCGCGCAGGTCTGGCCACTGATCGCGGCCGGCAAGGTCCGGGTGCTGATCGACAGCGAGTTTCCGCTGGATCAGGCCGCCGAGGCGCACCGGCGCATGGAAAGCAGCGATCATATCGGCAAGATCGTCCTGAAGATCGCCGCGGACGCCTGAGAGGGCCACGCTCACGCCCCATGGGCACGGCCGGCTGCCTCCGGCGGGGATATTTATCGACAGAAGAGGCGCGTTAACCCGTCCTTAAGACGGTTTGTGCCATAAGTGATTCGCGGCACAGGCGGGGACGCCGATGGCCGTGACAGGAGATGCCACACCCTGCCGGGACATGCTCCGCGGCAGGGTGTGTGCCCCCCCCTTCTTCTTCTGTCCCTGAAATATCCCCGCCGGAGGCAGCCGGCGGTTGATACAGGCGCAAGATACCGGCAGCAGGGCAGATGCCGGACGGGGCCCGGCCACTGGCCGGGCCTTGCGCGCCGTTCTGGCGGCGCGCCGGGATGGCATAAGCAGGCCCCGGCCAGCGGGCGGGTTTCCGCGCAGCTGACCGGTATGGGACAGCACCGGACCCGTGGCGGCACCATCGCCAACCGCGCGCCGGTCACCGCGCCAGCCGTGCAGCGAGGCGGTCACGTGCCACCGGCAAGGGTCGGGTGACATGGCCGGCCGCAAGGCGGTGGCGCGGGATTTCCTTGCCCTGCTGGCATAGGACAGCACCGGACCCATGGCGGCGTCACGGCCAACCGGGCAGGCCCGACCCGTGGCGGCGTCACGGCACCGGGCACGCCGCTCGGTGCGGCGAGGCGGTCACGTGCCGCTGGCAAGGGCCGGGTGACATGGCCCGCCGCAAGGCGGTGGTGCAGGATTTCCTTGCCCTGCTGGCATAGGACAGCACCGGACTCGGGGCGGCGTCACGGCCAACCGGGCAGGCCCGACCCGTGGCAGCGTCACGGCACCGGGCACGCCGCTCGGTGCGGCGAGGCGGTCACGTGCCACCGGCAAGGGCCGGGTGACATGGCCGGCCGCAAGGCGGTGGCGCAGGATTTCCTTGCCCTGCTGGCATAAGGCAGCACCGGACCCGTGGCGACGTCACGGCCAACCGCGCGCCGGTCAGCGTGCCAGCCGTGCGGCAAGCCGATCGCGTGCCGCTGGCAAGGGTCGGGTGACATGGCCCGCCGCAAGGCGGTGGTGCAGGAAATGCCCGGTCAAGGCCAGTGCATGGCGCAGATCGTCATTGCTGGCTGGGCCGCCCAGCATTTCGGGCAGGCGCAACAGGCGCGGGGCATAATCCCCGGCGCCGGCCTGTGTGACGGCGCGGCCCGAGACCGGGCTGACATAGGCCAGACCCGTGCGCGCGCCCGTCACGGCGCAAGATGTCAGATCCAGACCAAAGCCCATTTCATCCAGCAACAGCATCTCCCACCGGACATAATCAGCCGCCCAGCCGGCACCGGCATCCATCATGTCCCACAGCGCTTCAGAGGCCTGGGCGAGGCGGGGATGGGGATCGCGTTCGGGCAGTGCAAACCGCAACAGGGCCGTGGTCGCATTCAGGCCATCCAGCGCGGCGGCCCCGTTCAGCAGACCCGGGCGGGCGCGTGCCGGCTCGATGCTGAAGGTGCCAAGCTGGTCGGCCTGCCGCGCCCGCCAGACGGCCGCGACAAAGTTGCCGGGTTGCAGCATGGCGGCCCGCGTCCGTCCCGCCCCGCCCGGGACGAGACCGCCGATGCGGCCCATATCCACGGTCATCAGCTCGATCAATGCGGCGTGCTCGCCATGGGGGCGGCGCGCGATCACCGTGCCCTCGCCACGCCACTCCATCAGGCGGTAAAAGCGGCCGGCTGCGCCCCGCTGACACGGATCAGATCGGGCGGGGCGATGGAAAAGACATGGCGCGGCGTGCCGGCCGCCGCCCAGACACGCCCGAACTCCATCAGCCGCAGGTCGATGAAGGCGCGCGGCGCACGCAGATGGCCCAGAGGGGCGACGCCGCCGATGGCAAATCCCGTCGCCGCACGGATCAGCGCCGCATCGGCCTTGCACAGCGCCTCGCCCGCCAGTTCGGCCGCGCGCGCGGCGTCAACCCGGTTGCCCCCGGCTGTCAGGAACAGCAGGATATCGCCGCTTTCGTCCCCATGAAAGATGATCGACTTGGCGATCTGATCGGGCAGACAGCCGACCGCTAGCGCCGCATCGGCAGCGGTGCGCGTGTCGCCCATCTCGCGGATCTCATCCGCCAGCCCCGCCGCTTGCAGCGCCGCACGGACCCTTGCCAAACTCCTGCTCATCGCGCACTCCCTTCAGCAGGCGACATTAAGGAGGCCGTGATGGCGCAACAAGTCTATACGCTGCTGGTGCAGGTTGGCCGCAAGGCAGGTGATGGCCTGCCCGAGGGCGCGACCGGGGCGGGGATCTTGTGCTATAGCTCGGGCCGGGATCAGGCCGAAGCGGTGCGCGAGACAGTCGCCATTCTCAAACAGGCCGATATGGCACCGCTGGATGTGACCGGATATGGCACGCTGGCCGACCGCGAGGCCGAAGGCCATGAGATCGGTCCCGAGGACCGCGCATTGATGGATCGCGCATTGGACGAGAACGCGGTGATCGTCGCCCAGATCGAACCGTTTTTCGACGATCCCGGCACCGGGTCGTAACCTGCGGCTTTCCGCCGATATCATGATCCCGGCCATGCCCGGTTTTCCTCGCATCCCGGCTGCGCTATCGTGGCCGCAGATCACCTGAATAATGGGGCAGGAGCAGATGAAAACCACGATCACCAGACTGACGATCACCGCCTGCGCGGTGGCAATTCTCGCCGGCTGCGGGGTGGCGGTGTCAGGCGGCGGCGCATCTCCGGGCGGCAGCACGACGACACCCGCGCCGATCCCGGCGGCATCGCCCGCATCCGAGGCAGGTTTGCAGAACTGGGTGCGCAACTTCCGCCCGCGCGCGCTTGCCGCCGGGATCAGCCCGCAGGTCTATGACCGCTCGATGGCGATCGCGCGCTATAACCCTGATGTGATCCGGCTGGATCGCCGTCAGGCCGAATTCTCGCGCCCGGTCTGGGAATATCTTGACAGCGCCGCCTCTGACAGCCGCACGACCAAGGGGCGCGGACTGGCACGCACGCATGCGAACCTGCTGGCGCAGATCGAATCGCGCTATGGGGTGGATCGCAATATCGTCATGGCGGTCTGGGGGATGGAATCGAATTTCGGCGCCAATCGCGGCCGCACCCAGATCATCCCGGCCCTTGCGACGCTGGCCTATGACGGGCGGCGCGGCGAAATGTTTTCCAACCAGCTGATCGCGGCGCTCAAGATCATTCAGGCCGGCGATATCGACCCGGCGCATATGCTGGGCAGCTGGGCCGGCGCGATGGGTCACACCCAGTTCATGCCGACGTCCTATCTGTCCTATGCGGTCGATTTCAACGGCGATGGCCGGCGCGACATCTGGTCCGAAGACCCGACCGATTCGCTGGCCTCGACGGCGGCGTATCTGGCGCGCTCGGGCTGGGTGCGCGGCCTGCCGGCGGTGGTCGAGGTGCGGCTGCCCGACGGGTTCAACTATGGCCAGACCGGGCGCAGCAATACGAAATCAGGCGCGGCATGGGCGGCGCAGGGCGTGCGCGCGGTTGACGGCCGCACCCTGCCCGCCGGCGGCATCATCGCGCCCACCGGGCGCCAGGGTCCGGCATTCCTCGTGACGCGCAACTTCATGGCGATCCGGGCCTATAACGCCTCGGACAATTATGCGCTTGGTGTGGCGATGCTGGGCAACCGCATCGCCGGCGGCCCGGGCATTGTCGGCGCCTTTCCGCGCGGCGCCGGCGCACTGAGCCATAACGAAAAGGAAGAGGTGCAGCGCCTGCTCAACCGTCTGGGCTATAACGTCGGCGAACCCGATGGCGCGATTGGCGAAAACACGATCAACGGCATCAAGGCGTTCCAGCGCCGCATCGGGGTCGAACAGGACGGCTATGCCAATGCCGCCCTGCTGGCCCGTTTGCGCACGGCACGCTGATCTTGCCCGGCGAGGGGTAAGGGAACGCTGAACATCTTTGGCTTTGGCCGGCGCAAGACCGCAACGCCCCCCTCGCCGGACGCGGCCCGCTTTTGCCGTGCCTCTGGCACAAAGCGCCGCCCTGCACCATTCCACCGGTGCCGCCAGAAATGGCGGGCCGGGGCAGCAGCACCTGCCCGCTTTGTGCCGCGCGCTATGACATCGCGCCAGATGCCGCAACGCGCGGGCGCGATACCTGCCGCAATACGGCATTCAGTGGAAAAATTACGCGCGCATGGTCACGGCGCGCCGGCCCGGCCAGGTTGCGCAGGCACCGGACGGGCATGACCGGCAATAGAGGGGGCCGCGCGACCGGGTGGCGCGCATGTCACCGCGCCCGGACAGCCGATGAGGCCATTTTCCGGCCGAACTCCCGGCGCGGGCGAGCCGGGGCAAAAGGGTCGCGCGCCCTTTCCGCCGCGACGTGGAGATCATGGGCGCACCGTCTGGACCGCCATTTCCGCATCACACTACCCCCGGCCCGATCACGACATCCGCGCCGCGCTCTCTCAACTCGCTGACCGAGGACAGGCCCATCAGGCTGAGCGTCACCCCGATTTCGCGGCGCAAAAGCTCGATCAGATGACGCGCGCCGGCCTCGCCGGCGGCGGCAACGGCCCAGGCAAAGGGCCGGCCCAACAGCACGAAATCCGCACCGAGCGCCAATGCCTTGACGATATCGGTCCCGCGCCGGAAACCGCCATCGACATAAAGCAGCCGGTCGGGGCCAAGTGCCGCACGCACGGCCGCAATCTGTCCTACGGTCGAAACTCCGTGATCCAGCTGACGTCCGCCATGGTTTGAAATGACGATCCCGTCGGCACCGGCCGCGGCCGCGCGTGCCGCATCCTCGGGGTCGGATATCCCCTTGATGATGATCTCGCCGTCCCATTGGTCGCGCAGCCACGCCACGCTGTCCCATGTCAGGTTCTTTTCCAGCCGCCCGGCAAGACGCCCGGCCTGCGCCAGCGCGCCGCGCCCGAACTCGGGGCGGTCGCGCACCAGTTCGACCTCGGGAAAGCCGCCGCGCAGCAGTTCCAGCGACCAGAACGGCGCGCGCATGAACTGCCACAAAAGCGGCAGTGTAATCCGGTCGGTGCTGCGAAATCCGTTACGGACATCGCGCTCGCGCACCGAGGTGATGGCAGTATCCACGGTCAGGAAAATGCGCCGCACACCGGTTTCGCGGCATGCCTCCAGATGGGCGGCGTTCACGCCCGGATCTGTATCCAGATACAGCTGAAAGTCAGGCGCGACGCCTGTTGCGCGCGCGATGGTCGCCAGCCCGTTGATCGAAAAGGTCGACAGCACAAAAGGCACGCCGGCCGCCGCCGCCGCCCGCGCGACAGAGATATCCCCGTCGCGGCGATAGAGGCCCATGAACCCGACCGGCGCCGGCCCGAAAGGCAGTTCTGCGCGCGCCCCGCCCAGATCTACCCCCAGATCCGGCGTGGCCGCCAGCGGGACCAGAACACGCTGACGCAGCGCGTAGCGGTCGAACCCCTCGCGGTTGGCGCGCATCGTCGCCTCGTCAAAGGCGCCGCCGTCGATGTAATCGGCAAATATGCGCGGCAACCTGCGCCGCGCCGCGCGGGCAAAATCCCCGACATTCAGAAAGCGGCGCTCAAGGCTCATCTCATTCCTCCGGGCGGATCAGGTCGAAAAAACGGCTGAAGATGTCAGCGCCCGCGACCGGCGCCGATCCTGCCGCCAGCGCCACCGCCAGCCCGACCGCCGATGAGACCGGATTGTGCCGCCCGGCCCCGGCACGCAGGTTCATCACCAGTGTCGGCGACAGAAACAGCCCGATGCGGATCACATCCTCCCAGTCAGGGGGCAGCATGCCGCGCGCCGACAGATGGGCCAGCCAGGGGCGCCAGAAATGCCGCGCCTTGACCTCCATCAGCGCCTCGCGCAGCGGGCCGGGCGACCAGTCGGTGTCGATGATCAGCCGCCCGTCGCGCAGCGCGGCCGAGGCCGTGAAACGCCGCAGCGCGAGGTCGGGATGATACAGCCAGAACGGATGGGC
This sequence comes from Paracoccus sp. (in: a-proteobacteria), assembly GCA_030538705.1. Classification (GTDB taxonomy): domain Bacteria; phylum Pseudomonadota; class Alphaproteobacteria; order Rhodobacterales; family Rhodobacteraceae; genus Paracoccus. The sequence continues at coordinate 38,807 of JAUNTL010000001.1, forward strand.
AAAGATATTGTGAAAGGTCGGTTTGATCTCGGCCAGCAGTGCCGGCACCCCGTCCCCGGCAAATGCCGGATCAAAGAATGCCAGCCGGTCGGGCAGGCCATCACCCCCGCGCCGATACCAGACATTCGCGTTATGGGCATCGCCATGCCCCGTGATCCCGCCCGCATCGGCTAGATTGCGCGGCGCATAGCGGCCATGGGCCAGATCGAACATGTCCAGCAATGAGCGGGCGTGTTCAGCCCCGTTGATGACCGGCCGCGCCATGGCGATGTCGTTCCAGTTCAGCACGACCCCGCCGGGAAAGGCAAAGTCCTGCCCGGCGTAAAAGGCCGCCAGCCGCCCACCCGGATAGTGCCCCCCCGGCAGATCGACAAGCCGATGGTGAAACAGCCGGTGGACCGGCTCGGCCGCGGCCTCGTCGGGGGTGACGGGTCTCAGCGTCGCACAGGCCACGGCAAGGATATGGTCGTTCAGATCGGCCTCGGCCCGCAGCGCGCGGGCGGCGGCCTGATCGTCATGATCCTGATCAAGCGCGAAAAGCACATCCGAAAGACGCGGATCGTCGCGCCGGTCATAGATCAGCAGCTGTTCGCCCGGCAGGGCCGAGATATGAACAGGCTGATCCACCGGCAGACCGGCGCGGCTGAGAATATCGGCGCGGTAATATTCGCCGCCCATCGCCTCTTCGCCCTCTTCCTGATGGAACTTGAAGAAATATTCCCGCCCCGCCGAGGTAAAGAACCCGTTGAGAGAGTTCAGCGAATACTGATCATGGTTGATGCGCAGATCCGCGACCGGAATTGAGAAAAGATCCCTGATCAATGCGGTCAGCAACCTGCCGGCCGCCTGCGGGTCGTGGCGGGCGACGGCGCGGATCTCGGCCGTGCGCGAGGGTATGGCCGGGGATGAGGGGGGCGCGCTCATCTTTGGCAGTCGATCAATGTCTTGATGCCGGGGGCCTGTCCGGCGATCAGCGCCTCATAGGCGGCCGGCACCTCACCCAGCCCGACCGGCCCGGCGATCAGCGCATCAAGCTGCGGCGCCAGTTCTGCCAGCAACGCGCCCGCAGCCGGCAGCTCATCCGCAAAGGCATGAACGCCAAGGATGGTGATCTCGCGTCCGACCTCCTCCAGCGGGTCAATCGCCGCACCCGGCCGCCCGATCCCGACAAGCGCCAGCCGCCCCGCGCCCGCGATCCGCGCCACCAGCAGGGCGATGACCGCGCCCGCCCCGGTCGTGTCGATGGCATGAGCGGGCCGCATCACCTTCAGATCATCCGCGGTTATGACCCGCGCGCCGGCAATCGCCGCCACCAGCCCGGCGCGGTCGGGGTTACGCTCGATCAGTGACACCTCATGGCCGGCCCGCGCCGCCAGCAGCGCGCACAGCGCCCCGATCGGCCCGCAGCCGGCAATGACAAGCGGCGCCCCGGCGGGCATATCCAGCCTGTTCATCGCATGGAGCGCGACCGCCAGAGGCTCGGCCATGGCCAGATGGCGCGGTGCCACACCCTCAGGCGCGGGCAGGACATTGCGCGCAGGCAGCACCACCGCCCGGGCAAAGCCGCCATCCATGACCTCGCCCAGAAAACCAAGGCTTTCGCAGACCTGCCCCAGCCCCCCGGCGCAGGCCGCACAATGCCCGCACATATGACGGCTGTCGACGATCACCGCGTCACCCGCGCGGACATGGCTGACGCCCGTGCCGGTCCGGGTCACGATCCCGGTGAACTCATGCCCGGCGACCGAGGGCGCGCGCGTGATCCACGCACCGGTCGCAAAATTATGCAGGTCCGATCCGCAGATCCCCGCCATGGTGACATCGAGCATCACCTCATCCGGGCGCGGCGGGGCCGGCGCGGGCACCTCTTCGACGCGCAGATCGCGCACCCCGTGCAGACGGACGGCCCGCATGGCCCTATCCTTTCAGAAATTCCTGCCGCAGCGGGCCGACCGCATTGGCATGAGAGGAAAACCCTTCGTAATCCGCCAGAATTTTTGCCGATGCCGCCATCTCGGGATAGCCCTTCGGCGTCACATAACCAATCGAAGAGCGGCGCATGAAATCCCCGACGCAAAGCGGACCCCAGCTGTTCGCCCCCTTTGACGTCGGCAGAACCGCATTCGGCCCAAGCGCAAAATTCGCGATGGATACCGGCGTATGGGTGCCCAGCAGGATCTCGGCCGCCTCGGTGATCTCGCCCAGATATTCAAAGGGGCGTTCCGACATGATTTCAAGATGTTCGGGCGCGTATTCATTCACAAAGGCACAGGCATCGGCCATGTCGCGCGCCAGAACGATCCCGCCTGACGGCCCGGACAGAACCGCGCGCGAAAACCCGGCCCGCTGCGGCGTCATCTGCGCCCACAGATCAGGCAGCGCGGCCCGCGCCTCTTCGGCCACCCGCCACGATGAGGTGACCAGCCAGGCCGAACTGTCCGGCCCGTGTTCAGCCTCGATCAGCAGATCGAGCGCCGCCAGCCGGCCCGACACGGTATCATCGGCCAGAATGACGCATTCCGAAGGACCGGCAGGCAGGCCGGGGTCGATCACCCCGGCCAGCAAGCGCTTGGCGGCGACGACCCAGGGGCTGCCCGGCCCGACGATCTTGCGCGCCCGTTTGACGGTTTCGGTGCCATAGGCCGCCGCCGCCACCGCCTGCGCCCCGCCGGCCTTGTATACCGTCTCGACCCCCGCGATCCGCGCCGCGACCAGCGTTGCCGCGTCAACGCGCCCGTCCGGGCCGGGGGGCGTCAGAATGGCCAGATCGGGCACGCCCGCGACCACGCCGGGCACCGCCGTCATCATCGTCACCGACGGGAACGCCCCCTTGCCACGCGGCACATAAAGCGCCACCGATCCGATCGGCAGAAAGCGGTCGCCCGCGAATGCACCGGGGCGGATTTCCTTCAGCCACATGGCTTCGGGGCGCTGTTCCTCGTGAAAGCGGCGGATATTGTCGATGCCGAAACGGATCGCCCCGATAACCTCTGGGTCGACCTCGCGGAAAGCGGCGTCGAACTCCTCGGGGGTGGCTTTCAGATTATCGCTGCGCAGACCTTCGGCACGGTCGAAATCGCGGCCGAAACGAACCAGCGCCGCATCACCCTCGGTCCGCACGGCGTCGATGATCGGCTGCACGCGGTCCAGAAAGCCGGACAGATCGGCCTCGGACCGCTGCGTCAAGGCGGCGCGTGCATCGCGGGACATGTCATCCAGCCGGTGTATCCTGACATCGCTCATCTCGGCACCTCTTGCATGTGTCATTTCGATTTAAGAAAGATTTCCAGCCCGACCAGCCGGTCGAGCAGCCAGACCGCGATCAGCGCGATCAGCACGAATACAGACGAGATCGCCGCCAGATCCGGCGTTATGATCGAGCGGATATTGTTATAGATCTGGACCGGCAGGGTGACCGTGCGCGCGTCGGTCAAAAGCAGGCTGACGAGAAATTCGGTCATCGCCAGAACGAACATCAGCAACCCCCCCGTGATCACGCCCGGCATGACCCCCGGCAGGGTGACATGAACAAAGGTCTCAAACCGCCCTGCCCCGCAGCTTGCCGCCGCCAGTTCCAGATCGCGGTCGAGCGCCGCCGCGGATGACGAGACCGACCAGATGATAAAGGGCAGGTTGATGACCGCCAGCGCCACCCCCACCGGCCAGAGCGAGCCGAGAATGCCCCATTCCCCGAACACCAGCATCATCCCGATGCCCGAGCCGATCAGCGGCACTGTAAAAGGCAGCAAAAGATAGATCTGCACCCAATTGGCAAAACGCAGCCTGAACCGGCCCAGCGCCAGCCCCGCCAGCGTGCCCACCGGCAGCGATACCGCCAGACAGATCGCCGAAACGACAAGCGAGCGCATGAAAGCTTGCCGCAGATCGCGGGCCATGGCGATCCGCTCATACCAGCGCAGTGACAGGCCGTCGGGCGGAAAGGTGATGATATTGCCCGAGGTCAGCGAGGCCCCGATGACAATGATCGTCGGCACCGACAGGATCACGATGCCAAAGGCAACCAATGTCCAGAAAACAAAGCGTTGCGCCGGGCTGATCATGCGCGCCCCCCGTCGCCTGTGTCACCACCCTGACCGCGCGTGGTGCGGGCGTTCGGACCCTGCACCTCTCCCATCAGTTCGGGGGCGTCATGACCCTGATCGCGCGCTATGGCGGGCCGGTCAGCGGCGGCATGGCCGCCTGCGGCAGCGCCACAGTTGTCTGACTGCGGCCCTGCCTCTGGGGAGGGCGCGCGCCTTTTGGGTGCGGCGGATTTCGCCGTCATGCCCAGCGTGCCAGCCCCGAAGAATGCGATGACCACACCCGCCAGCACAGACCCCAGTGCCACCAGCAGCATCGCCAGCGCCGCCCCCAGCCCCTGATCCGAGGTGCGGAAGAACTGGTCATAAATTGCATTGGCGATAAAGTCCTGCCCGCCACCGCCCAGCATTGCGGGCACAGCGAAATCGGTCAGGGCCAGCGCACCGACCACCAGCCCCGCACCGACCAGCCCCGGCCGCGCCATCGGCAGCACCACATGCCACAGGCTGCGCCACCAGCTCGCCCCCAGCGAGGCGGCGGCGGTTTCCGTCTCACGCGGGATCGCGCTCAGCGCGGGGGCCAGCATCAGCACGGCAAAGGGCAGCATGTATTGCACCAGACCAAAGACAACGACCGGAAAATTGAACAAAAAGCGCACCGGCTCGATCCCGGCGATACCCAGCCCCTTGTTCAGCGCGCCCGAGGTTCCCAGCACGATCAGCATCCCATAGGCGCGCACCACCTGCCCGATGAAAAAGGGCAAAAACAGCACGACCAGCAGCGCCTTGCGCACCCCGGCCCGCGTCGTGCGCACCATGACATAGGCAAATGGCAGCGCGAGGATCAGCGTGAACACCACCGTCAGCCCGGCGCCAAGCACCGAACGCCAGATGATGCGGTGATAATTCGGCGTGTCCAGCACACGGCGATAATTCTCGGCGGTATATTCCTCGCCCGGCAGAAAGGTTGTCCGGTCCATCACATGCAGCGAGGCGTCGGCGATCTCGATCAGCCCCAGCACGAGGATGCCGACAAGGATCAGCGCCGGCGCCAGCAGCACCCAGCCGGTATAGCGCTGCATCCGCGCCGGCCATATCAGGTCGAGCGCGGCATTCATCGCATCCATGACGCGCCAGCGAAGCGGATAGCGAAAGGGCCTGTGATCTGCCATGGTGCCTTGTCTCCGGGTCGCCGCATGCGCGGGCCTGCCGGGCGCGGGTCAGCGCGCGCGCGCCCCGCGCCCGGCGGCTGATGCCGCAATCAGCCCTGCATGATTTCCTTGAACCGGGCGAACCAGTCGCTTTCATTCTGAACCTGCACCATCTCGGAGACCCGCAGAAGGTGGCTGAAATCCTCGGGCGTGACCGGGTATGAGGGATCACCCGCCAGCCCCTCGGGCGGGGTCAGGCCGGGCACGACGCCGGGCAGACCAAGCGCGCCGCACCAGACCTGCTGGGCCTGCTGCGTCAGCGCGAAGTTGACATATTCGCGTGCCCAGTAAAGTTCATTCTCCGGCAGGCCCCTGGGGATCCACAGCCCGTCCGTGGCGAATTTCGCGCCCTCATCGGGAACGGTCCAGGCAACATCTATGCCATTCTTGCGCGCGCCAATGGCATTGGTTGAAATCGTACAGGCCAGGTCGATCTCGCCGTTCTGGAACCATGCGGTGAAATCCGGATCCTCGCCCAGCAGCGGGTTTTGCGCCTTGATCCGGGTGATGAAATCCCAGGCCGGTTCCATATTGTCGGGAATATCCTCCAGCGTGCCGCCCCCCGCGATCTGGGCGGGGAAGTGAAAGCCGATACCGTCATTGTAAAGCGCGATACGGTTGCGGAAACGCGGCTCCAGCATGACCTTCCAGCTTGTCGGCGGGCCGTCGGGGAAAGCCTCGGGACGATAGGCCAGCACATAGACATAGCCATAGGTATTGACGATCGGATAGCCCTCCAGCCCGGCCGGGCTGGCCATTTCGGTCGTATGGGCGAGGTTCGGCAGATCGGACAGATCGACCGTGACCCCCCGCAACGCGGATTTCGTCGCGTTGGTGGTGGTGTCCCAGTTGACATGGATCGGGGGCACCCGGTTTTGCGCCACCGCCGCCCAGATCTTGGGCTGGATCTCGTTATCCTCGGTCAGGTCATGAACGATCTGGATGCCGGTGGCCTCGGTGAACGGGTCCGAGACCCCTTCTTTCAGCGCGGCAACCCATTCACCACCCCAGGCGCGCACGATCAGCTGCGTGGGCTTGGCCGGCTCCTGCGCCAGCAGGCGCCCGCCGGGCACCGCCGACAGCAAGGCCGCACCACTGGTCGCCAGACCGGCGCGCAACACACCCCGGCGAGAGATATTATTCAGCATCATTCGTTCCTTTCCACCCAAAATAGCAACACATCTTTAACGCGTCCCGGACCCGGCATGCGCGCAGTTTTCTGTCCGCCGGTCGCGGTCGGGTTTTCCCCAACGCGCCGACAGAAGCCACCGCGATCCGGGATCACCGTGGCGCGGCTCATCTGCGGTTGCCGGTAAGCGCCCGCGCCGGGGGCTGCCCCTTGGCGCCGCCCCGCCACCGCATCCGGCACGGATCCCCGCAGGGCCGGACAGGCCACTGCCGGCGCGCGGACATGGCGGGATATCGCCCGGCCCGTCATGGGCATCACCGCACGCCCCCATCCGGCACAGCCTGCCGGAATATGCGCAGATCATCCGCCCGCCAGCCGATCATGACCCCGGCCCCCTCGGCAAACAGATCGAAGTTGCGCGGGTCATGGTGATACAGCTGAAACTCGACCCCCGGCAGGTCCGGGCTGTTCACGATGTAATGCAGCCGCTCGCCCTCAAAGATCGCATCCCGCACGACGGCGGTCAGACGCGTGTCGCAATCCGCCAGCCCCGTCGCATCAGCGGCCAGCCGGATCTGTTCGGCCCGGATCGCCCCGCGCACCGGCGTGCCGGGGGTGATCTGGCCGGCCGGGTGACCGGGCAACAGCCTGTCGCCGACCACCATCCCGCCGGCCTGCGCGGTGCCGTCGATGAATGACGACAGGCCCAGAAACCCCGCGACAAAGGGGTTCTCCGGCGCACGATAAAGATCGACCGGGCGGGCGTGCTGCTGGATGCGCCCGCCATCCATGACGATGATATCATCCGAAACGACCAGGGCCTCGCGCTGATCATGGGTGACGTTGATCGTGGTCACGCCCAGCTCATGCTGGATGCGGCGAAACTCCAGCTGCATTTCCTCGCGCAGCTTGACATCAAGCGCGGCCAGCGGTTCGTCCAGCAACAACAGCTCGGGCTGAAACACAAGCGCGCGGGCAATGGCGACGCGCTGCTGCTGGCCGCCCGACAGCTCGTGGATATAGCGCGCCCCGTAATCGCCCAGCCTGACGAGGTCCAGAAACTCGGCCACCCGCGCCGGGATGCGGCGCGGGTCAAAGCGGCGCATTTTCAGCGGAAAGGCAACATTCTCGGCCGCGGTCATATGCGGAAACAGCGCCAGTCGCTGGAACACCATCCCGATCGAGCGGCGGTGCGGCGGCGCCTTGTCGACCGCACGGCCATTGATCGTGATCGTGCCGGAACTGGGCTTTTGAAAACCGGCGATCATCCGCAGAAGGGTCGTCTTGCCCGAACCGGACGGCCCGAGGATGGTCAGAAAACGCCCCGCCTCCAGATCAAAGCTTGCGCCGTCAACGGCAAGGGGGCGGGCACCGAAGTCCATGCTGACATCGCGGGCACTGACAACGATCCGGCGCGCGCCTTCCAGATTGGCTGGTATGGCGGCAACGGCGGTCGGGTCGGCGGGCATCAGGTCGTTACCTCGGCTGAATCAATGGCGGGTTCAGTTTATGAAGCGCCAAGTTCAATGTATAGGCTTGCGGGCCGTAATAGACCGCAGGATCCTGACCGCCCGCCATTACCGCCCAATTCATAGGCAAAGCGTCCCGCTTCGTCCATGCGCCCGCGGGTGATCACGCGTTATCCCGCCCCTCCCGTGGGGCAATGGGCGCGGCTCAGGCCCGTGGCGGCCCAACGGCCCATGGATCCGGCAATCGTAACCGCGCCGCAAAGCAGCGCGCGCAGGACCCGCCGACCGTGATCAGCCCCGGACCGTTTCTGCGCACGGAGGCCGCAGGGCCGGCGCCGGCTGCGACAATAAGACCAATCGGCCAGAGCGGCGCCGCAGCGCAGAAACAGAGTCGCTGACCACAAGGCACACAGGAAACTGTCGCATATCCGCGCGCGCGCCCGGAACATTGTTCCCCGTCCCGGGGTGGCACCCGGCCCCGCCCTGCTTGAGGCGATGCACATGCACGGCTAGTCCGGGGCCAACTGGCAAGGAACCCGCCACATGGCGATGCATATCGAAAACCTGACCCGCCGCTTTGGTGCGACCGAAGTTCTGCGCGGCATCGACCTGACGGTCGCGACAGGCGAACTTGTCGCCCTGCTTGGCCCGTCGGGCAGTGGCAAGACCACGCTTTTGCGCATCATCGCCGGTCTGGACTGGCCCGATTCCGGGGCGCTGAGCGTCGGCGGTCAGGACTGGCTGAGGCTGCGGGCACAGGATCGCCGCACCGGATTCGTCTTTCAGCAATACGCGCTTTTCCCCCATATGAGCGTGCGCGATAACCTCGCCTTCGGGTTGAGCGTTCTGCCGCGCGCGCAGCGGCCCGACAGGCGGGCAATCCGCGCCCGCGTCGACGAATTGCTGCATTTTCTTCAGATCACGCCACTGGCGGATCGTTACCCGGCACAGCTTTCAGGCGGGCAGCGCCAGCGCGTCGCGCTTGGCCGGGCACTGGCGATCCGACCCGAGCTTTTGCTGCTGGACGAACCTTTCGGCGCGCTTGACGCGCTCGTGCGGCGTGATCTGCGCCGCTGGCTGCGCAGCGTTCATGATGCCGCCGGGACGACGACGCTGTTTGTCACCCATGATCAGGAAGAGGCGTTCGAACTGGCCGACCGCGTCGTCGTCATGGGCACAGGCCGGATCGAGCAGGTCGGCCGGCCCGATGAAATATATGATCATCCCGCGACACCATTCGTCGCGCGGTTTCTGGGCCTGACGGTCGAAATGCCGGTAAGTGTCATCGGCGGACAGCCGGTGGCGCCGGGGCTGGACGGCGCGGGGCTGCGCCGGGCCGGGCTGGAAAATGGCGCGGCCACCCTGTTCCTGCGCCCGGCCGATGTGAACCCTGTCCCCGACCCTGCCGGACCTTACCGCATCACCGAGGCGACCAGCACCGGCGCGCTTTTGCGCCTTCGGCTTGACGGTCCCGGCGGGGCATTTCCCGCCGAGATCCCGCGGCGCGACGCCCCCGGCCTGCGCCCGGGGCAGACCGTGCGGCTGCGCCCGCTGGCCGGGCAGATGTTCAACGACGATCTTATCCAAAGCGTCCCTATCCCCATGCAGGAGCAATGCGCATGAAACACCTAGCTCTCGGCCTCGTCCTCGCCCTTGGCATGACCGGGCCGGCCGTCGCGCAGGACAAGATCCTGAACGTCTCTTATGATATCTCGCGCGAGCTGTTTGCCGCGATCAACCCCGCCTTTGCCGAGGCATGGAAAGCCGAGACCGGCCGCGATGTCACCGTCGAGCAATCTCATGGCGGCTCGTCGCGTCAGGCACGCGCCATTCTCGAGGGGCTGCCGGCCGATGTCGTCACCTTCAATCAGGTTACCGATATCGACATCCTCGCCGCGGGCGGGCTGGTCGACGCCGGATGGCGCGACGCCTTCCCCAATGATGCCTCGCCCTATTATTCGCTGCCGGCCTTTCTCGTGCGCGAAGGCAATCCCAAAGGGATCGCGGACTGGGCGGACCTGATCCGCGATGACGTGCAGGTCATTTTCCCCAACCCCAAAACCAGCGGCAACGCGCGTTATACCTATCTGGCGGCCTATGCCTATGCGCTGAACCAGAATGGCGGCGATCAGCAGGCGGCGCAGGATTTCACGCGCAAACTGTTCGCCAATGTGCCGGTCTTCGATCAGGGCGGGCGCGCCGCCACGGTGACTTTCGCCGAAAAGAACATCGGTGACGTGCTGGTCACATTCGAGGCCGAAACTGGTAGCATCGCACAGCAATATGCCGATCAGGGGCTGACGCGTGTCACCCCGTCGCTGTCGCTCTATGCCGAGTTTCCAGTCGCCATCGTGACCGAGAATGCCGAACGCGCCGGCAGTGCCGAGGTCTCGAAAGCCTATCTCGACTTTCTTTACACGCCCGCAGGCCAGAAAATCCTGGCCGGGCATTTCTACCGCACCCATGACGAGGCCATTCAGGCCGAGTTCGCGGCGCGCTTTCCCGAGGTCGAACTGGTCACGGTCGATGACGTTTTCGGCGGCTGGGATGCGATCAACGCCGAACATTTTGCCGAAGGTGGCATTCTCGATCAGGTCTTCGTCAACCGATGAGCATGGCACTTGCGGCAGCACCGGCGCCCCGGATCAGGTCAAAGCGGGTTCTGCCCGGCTTTGGCCTGACCATGGGGATCGTGCTGAGCTATCTCGGCATCATCGTCTTGCTGCCCGTGATTGCCCTGATCCTGAAAGGGGCCGAGATCGGTCCCCTTCGTTTTTGGGAGATCGCCACCGCGCCGCGCACGCTGGCGGCGCTGCGGCTGACATTGACGGCCGGGGCCATCGCGACGGTGTTCAACGCGGTTTACGGGCTGCTGATGGCCTGGGTGCTGGTGCGTTACGAGTTTCCGGGCAAGCGATTTCTGGATGCATTGGTTGATATCCCCTTTGCATTGCCGACCGCCGTGGCGGGACTGGCGCTGTCCGCACTGTTTGCGGCGAATGGCTGGTATGGCGCCCTGCTCGAGCCGATGGGGATCAAGGTCATCTTTACCATCTGGGGCGTGGCCTTTGCCATGGCCTTTACCTCGATCCCTTTCGTGATCCGCGCCGTCCAGCCGGTGCTGGAGGACCTTGACCCGCAATATGAACAGGCTGCGATGACATTGGGCGCGGGGCCGTTCACGACCTTTTGGCGGGTCGTTTTTCCGGCGATCCTGCCGGCCTTCATGACCGGGATCACGCTGTCTTTCGCGCGCTGTCTGGGCGAGTTCGGCGCGGTGATCTTTATCGCCGGCAACCTGCCGATGAAGACGGAAATCGCCTCGCTTCTGGCGGTGATCCGGCTTGAGGAATATGACTATAGCGGCGCCTCGGTCATAGCGCTGACCCTTCTGGCGATTGCCCTTGTGCTGCTGGTGGTCTCGAATCTGATACAGCTCCGCGCCATGCGCCATCTCGGGGGGCAGCCATGATGCCCGCCCCGCCCACCGGCGCGCTGGCGCCGCGATCCTCGCGGCTGGTGCCGCGCCTGCTGATCGCGGGTGCGGTGGTGCTGAGCGCGGGTTTTGTCATCGTGCCGATGGCCTATATCTTTTACCGCGCGCTTGCCGCCGGCTGGGGCGTGTTTGCGGCCAATATCCTTGATCCCGCAACGCTGCACGCAATCTCGCTGACGGTGCTGGTCGCGCTGATCGCGGTGCCGGTCAATATCGCCTTTGGCATTGCGGCCGCCTGGCTGATCGCGCGGTTTCGCTTTCCCGGCCGCAAGGCGCTGCTGACCCTGATCGAGATCCCCTTTTCAATCTCGCCGATCATCGCGGGGATCTGCTATCTGCTGCTTTACGGCCGTCAGGGCCTGCTGGGCCCGTTTCTGCGCGAACATGACGTCCAGATCCTGTTCGCGCTGCCCGGCATCGTCATGGTGACGATGTTCGTCACCTCGCCCTTTGTCATGCGCGAGGTGCTGCCCCTGATGCAGGCACAAGGATCCGAGCAGGAGCAGGCGGCCGTCACGCTGGGCGCGCCGGGCTGGCAGATCTTTCGCCGCGTGACCCTGCCCAATATCCGCTGGGCGCTGCTTTATGGGGCGGTGCTGTGTACGGCCCGCGCGGTGGGCGAGTTCGGGGGGGTCTCGGTCGTGTCGGGCAATATCCGCGGCCAGACCAATACCCTGCCCCTTCAGGTCGAGCTGTTGTTCAACGACCTGAACATCGCCGGCGCCTTTGCGGCGGCAACGACGCTGACCCTGATCGCGCTGATCGTTCTGGTCATCAAGGCGGCGATGGAGGGCGCGCGGGGCTGATCGCGCGCGGGCGCATCGCGGGCTTGATCATCTGATGACCGCCCCCGGTGGCGAGTTGATCCCGCGCGCGCGCCGTTCGCGCCCATGCGCGCCCCCGCGCCAGCCGGTCCCATGGAGCTGTCCGGCGCGGTGTGATCTTGGTGGGTGGCGCGCCGCATGTGCCAGCCGGTCCAATGGGCTTGTCCGGGGCAATGCGACGCTCGTGTTCGCGCGCGCCGGTGCCAGTCTGTCCCTTGGATTTGTCCAACGCAGGATGACGTTGGCGGGTGCGCGCGCCGCGTGCCAGCCGATCCCATGGACCTGTCCAACGCAGGATGGCGTTGGTGGCTGCGCGGCGGCGCTGCCTGATTATCCGCCCGTGACCTCTGCCACGGCCTCGGCCGTGGTTGCGACGATGATATCGGCCTCGGCTGCCGACAGGCACAGCGGCGGGGCAAAACCGATGATATCGCCCTGCGGCATGGCCCGCGCGATGACACCGCGCCGCGCCATCGCGGCCACGACCTTGGCACCGATCCCTTCCGCAGCCTCAAAGAAAGTCCTGCTGTCACGGTCACGGACCAGTTCAACGGCGCAGAGCATGCCCTCGCCCCGGACCTCGCCGACATGGGCATGCCCGCCCAGTTCCTCGGCCATCCGCGCATTCAGATAGGCCCCGACCGAGGCGGCATTTCCGACCAGACCCAGCCTGTCGATCAGGTCAAGATTCGCCACACCGGCCGCCGCCGACAAGGGATGCGCCGAATAGGTCCAGCCATGCCCCAGCACGCCGTTTTCATCAGCGCCCTGCATCAGCACATCCCAGACCCGCTGACCGACAAGGGTTGCCGAAAGCGGCGCATAGGCCGATGTCAGCCCCTTGGCACAGGTGATCAGGTCCGGCTTCATCCCGTAATGGTCCGAGCCGAACATGCTGCCCAGCCGGCCGAAACCCGTGACGACCTCATCCGCGATCAGCAAGATGTCATGGCGCGCCAGCACCTTCTGGATCGCCTCCCAGTAACCGGCGGGCGGGGGCACGATGCCGCCGGTGCCCAGCACCGGCTCGCCGATGAAGGCGGCAATCGTATCCGCACCCTCGGCGGCGATCAGCGCCTCCAGCGCCTCGGCGCAATGGGCGGTGAAATCGCTCTCGGACATGGCCCGGTCGGGGCGGCGGAAATAATACGGCGCCTCGGTATGGATCACCTGCGCCAGCGGCAGGTCGAATTTCTTGTGAAACAGCTCCAGCCCGGTCAGCGAGCCGGTCATCAGCCCCGAGCCATGATAGCCGCGCCAGCGTGAGATGATCTTTTTCTTCTGCGGCAGGCCGCGGATATTGTTGTAATACCAGACCAGCTTGATGTTCGTCTCATTCGCATCCGAACCGCCCAGCCCGAAATAGACCCGCGCCATGCCCTGTGGCGCGCGGTCCATGACCATCTTGGCCAGCCGGATCGACACTTCGGATCCATGGCCGGCATAGGCGTGGTAATAGGCCAGCTCACGCGCCTGTGCGGCGATGGCATCGGCGATCTCGCTCCGGCCATAGCCGACGTTCACGCAGTAAAGCCCGGCGAACCCGTCCAGCAGACGGTTTCCGTCGCGGTCGGTGATATAGACCCCCTCACCGCCGGTCACGACCCGCTGGGCCGCCTCGCCCCGCGCGAATTGCGCCAGATGCGTCGAGGGGTGGAAAAAGTTGTCGCGGTCCCATTGGCCGAGTTCATCATTCGATAGCATCGCAAATCTCCCTGTTAAGGCCCCTGCGCTCTGTCATAGCCGATCCCCGCCGGCACGGCGAGACGGGTCGTCGCGCGATCATGCGGCATCCGGCCTCGTCCTTTTCGCCCCGCCCCGCGCGGGCGCGTCCGCCTCAGACCAGAACCAGCATCAGGCCGGGGAATACCAGAAAGATCACGATCCGCACCAGATCAACCGCAATAAAGGGCACGATCCCGCGATAGATCTCGCGCAGCTTGAGGTCGGGTCTCATCCCGTGAAGAACAAAGATGTTGATGCCGACGGGCGGGGTGATCATGCCGATCTCGATGATCATCACATTCATGATGCCCCACCAGACCGGATCAAAGCCCAGCTGCCCGACCACCAGCGGAAAGACGAATGGCATCGTCAGGATCATCGCCGCCATGGCGTCAAAGATGCAGCCCAGCCCGATATAAAGCAGGATCACCACCGACACGATCAGGATCGGCGGCAGGTCCAGCCCGCCGACCCAGGCCACCGTCGCCGCAGGCAGGCCCGACAGGGTGAGGAAGCTTTTATAAATCTCGGCCCCGATCAGGATCATATAGATCATCGCAACATTCGAGGCGGCGCGGACCAGCGTGCGGGCAAAGTTCTCGCGCGTCAGCTGCCCGCGCAGGATGCAGGCCACCAGCACCAGCAAGACCCCGATGGCCGCGCCTTCATTCACGGTAAAGATGCCGGAATAGATCCCGCCCAGCATGACCCCGGCGACCAGCATGGTCAGCCGCGCCTGCCCGGTCGCGCGGGCGCGCTCGCCCCAGCCGGCCCGCGGCAGGGGCTGGCCGTCATCGGGGCGGCGCAGCAAAAACAGCCGGATCGCGACGAAATACAGCAGCACCGCGACGATGCCGGGGATGATTGCGGCGCGGAACAGATCCAGCACGCTCTGCTGGGTCAGGATCGCATAAACGACCATGATGACCGAGGGCGGGATGAGTGAACCCAGCGTCCCGCCGCCCGCGATGGACCCCGCGATCAGCGCATCGGAATAGCCCCGCCGGCGCATCTCGGGCAGCGCGACCTGCACCATCGTCGCCGTCGTCGCCACCGATGATCCGCAGATCGCCCCGAACAGCGCGCAGGTGCCGACCGTGGTCAGCGCCAGCCCGCCGCGCAGATGACCGACCCAGGCATGGGCCAGCCGGTAGATCTCGTTCGAGAGACCGGCGACGATGGCAAACCCGCCCATCAGGATGAACAGCGGGATGACAATCAGATCCTGCGACGACAGCGCCTGAACCGTCGCCGTGCCGAACAGCGAAAAGACCGAGGCATGGGAATCGAGGATCAGCGTTCCCGCCACACCGACCACGCCCATCGCGACCGCAATGGGCACGCTGAGCAGGATCACGATCAGCAGAAAGACCAGACCCAAAAGCCCGATAATAACAGGTGCCATGACCTACTCCATCTCGACCGCGATCTGCGGCAGCGGGGGCGGCTCGGTTCTGCTGAAGGCCCGGACCACCTGATGGGCCGCGACGACACTCTGGATCGCCACCCCCGCCCAGAGACAGAACGAGGCGACCGCAAAGGCCGGCCAGCGCGGGATCATCAGCAGCCAGGTCGTTTCACCTGATTGCCACAGATCGCGCGTGTAATCCGACAGCCACCAGGCCATCAGCGCGAACATCGCCAGCAGCGACACCGCGCCCAGCGCCTCGAGCATTTCGCGGCCCCGCCAGGGCAGCGCCTGCGCGACAAAGCGCACGGTGATCGCCGAACGCGTTGCCAGCATCGCGGGAAAACAGGCGGCGACCGCGACGATCCCCAGCGGCGCATAAAGATCGGACAGCCCGTCCGCCCCCATGCGGCGCAGGGTCTCGGCAAGTGCCGGCGCGCGGTCAAGAAGCGCCAGCACCGGGCCGGATCTCAGCACGATATCAACCAGAACCAGCCCGGTCACGGCAAGCAGCGCGGTCAGACCGATTACCGCGATCGCATTCGCCACCCTCAGCATGACATGCGCCCTGATTACTTGCCCAGCGCCGCGCGCGCGGCCTGATAGATTTCGGGGTTCGCGGCCGAGCGGCCTTCCCACTGCTCGGTGATCAGCGCGAGAATATCGGCAGCCTTGGCCAGATCCTCGGGCGACAGCTGGACGAAATGATGATCGCCGGCGGCCTCCAGACGCGCGGTGACTTCGGCGGTCTGCTGGTCCATGTTCTCGCCCAGAACGGTCGTATACCACTCGCCGCGGATCTGGTCGATTGCGGCCTTGGCATCCGCGGGCAGGGCGTCATAACGCTTTTGCGACATGCCGAACAGAACGTTGAACGAGCCCAGCGGCAGATTGGTGATGTGATATTTCAGCAGATCGCCGACGCCGAAGTTGTAAAGGTTGCCGGTATCCACCAGCGCCCCGTCGATCAGGCCGCGGCTGACGTTTTCGGCCAGCGCCGTCGCCGGGATGTTCGAGACCGGGACAGCGCCCAGACGGCTGACGATCTGGGCCTGCGTCTGGCCCGAGACCCGCAGCTTTTTGCCGCGCAGATCGGCAAGGCTTTCGACCTTGTCGCGCGTATGGATGTAATATGGCCCCGCCTGCAACATGCCCAGCGCGATCAGCCCGTCCATGCCGCCGATCAGCCCGTCGTCGATCAGCTTGACCGAGACCAGCGAACCATCGGTATTCGTTTCAGCCATATCAGGCAGTTCGAACACATCCAGACCGGTGACGCGGCCCGGTGTATAGGGCAGCGGAATCTCGGCGATATCGGCGACACCGTCCTGCACCAGCTTCAGCTGGACCTCGCCCCCCGAAACCAGCGATCCGCCGGGAAACAGCTCGATCTTGAGCGTGCCATTCGACAGCTCGGCGGCCTTTTCGATCAGCGCCGGCGCCGATTTGGCGTTATTGACCGTCGTTGCGGGCAAAAAGGACGAATATTTCAGCACCACCTCATCGGCCATGACCGGGGTGGCAAGCAGCATCGAGGCTGCGACGATGTTCCTGATAAGCGACATTTTCTTTCCCTGTTTCATGATTGACGCGCCGGGCCGGCAGGGCCGCCCCGGCAGGGTTTCAGGTGCGGATATGACCGATCCCCTTGCGTTCGGCCTCGTCCAGTGCCTCGGGATAGCCGGCATCAGCGTAACGGATGACGCCAAGCGCGGTATCGTTGCTTAGCGCGCGATCAAGGCGGGTATCGGCCTCGGGCGTGCCATCGGCCACCACGGTCACGCCGGCGCTTGTCATATAGCCGGCATAGCCGCCCCCGCCCGAATGCACCGCCACCAGATCGGCGCCGGAGGCGCAAAGGGTCATGGCATCAAGCAGCGGCCAGTCGGCAATCGCGTCCGAGCCGTCGCGCATGTTCTCGGTCATGATATTGGGATGCGCCATGCCACCGGCGTCCAGATGATCGCGCGAGAATGCGACCGGCCCGGCCAGATCGCCCGCTGCCACCATCCGGTTGACCGCACGCGCCAGCGCCGTGCGCTCGCCATGACCCAGCCATGCGATGCGCGCAGGCAGCCCCTCGAACGGGACATGCTGGCGCGCCAGGCCGATCCAGTTGGTCACGATCCTGTTGTCGGGGAACATCTCCAGCACCAGATCGTCGATCTTGCGGATGTCACCGGGATCTCCCGACAGGGCCATCCAGCGGAACGGGCCGATGGCGCGGGCAAACAGCGGGCGCAGATAGGCCTCGGTAAAGATCGGGATGTCAAAGGCATTCGCGACGCCACCCTGTTTCGCCTGCGTGCGGATCAGGTTGCCATTGTCGAAAACCTCAGCACCCGAGGATTGAAATTCGAGCATCGCGGCGACATGGCGCGCGATGGATTCGCGCCCCGCGGTGATCAGCTCGTCAGGGTTCTGCTCGCGCAGGCGGCGCACGCGGTCCAGATCATAGCCGGCGGGCACATAGCCATAGACAAGATCATGCGCGCTTGTCTGGTCGGTGACGATATCGGGCACGATGCCGCGCCGTGCGATTTCGGGATAGACCTCGGCCGCATTGGCGACCAGCCCGACGGACACGGCCTCACCGGCCTTTTGCGCCGCAGCGATACGGGCCAGCGCGGCATCCAGATCAGGCGCGATCTCGTCCAGAAAGCCGATCTCGCGGCGCATCTCCGCGCGGTCGGGATCGACATCCACGCACAGGATCGCCGCACCGGCCATCTTGCCGGCCAGCGGCTGCGCCCCGCCCATGCCCCCCAGCCCGGCGGTCAGGATGAACCGCCCGGCCAGAGAGCCGGCGAAACGGCGTTCGGCGATGCGCATGAATATCTCGTAAGTGCCCTGAATGACGCCTTGCGAGCCGATATACTGCCATGCCCCGGCCGTCAGCCCGCCCCAGCAGATCAGCCCCTTGCGTTCGAGGTCATAAAACACCTCGGCCCTGGCCCATTGCCCGACGATGTTGCAGTTCGCCATGATCACCATCGGCGCGGCGGCAGAGGTCCGAAGCAGCCCCACCGGCTTGCCCGACTGGATGATCAGCGTCTGGTCCTCGTCCATCGACAAAAGCGTGTCGCGGATCGCATCATGGGCGGGCCAGTTGCGCGCCGCACGGCCAAGCGCGGCATAAACAATCAGCTTTTCGGGCGCCTCGCCGACGGCAAGGACGTTCTCCATCAGCCGCAGCAGCCCCTCGGCGCGCCAGCTTTTGGCGCGGCGCTCGGGGCCGCCGGGGATCGGGAAATCGGGGTGACGGGGGTTCGGCTCAGGCATCCGTGCCATCCAGCGCGTATTTCGCCAGCTCGATCCCCATCAGACGCTCGCAATGGGGATAGACGGTCGGGTCCAGAACGCTGGCCGACAGCGGGATCACGGTTTTCGGGACATGCAGGATATGGACCCGCATCCCCTCGTGCAGCTCGCCCACCGACAGCGGCAGCGCGTCCTCGGACAGGGTGGTGATGACATCGGGGAAGGACGCGATCCGCCGCCCGCCGGCATCATCGACGCCCATATATTCGTTCATCACATGCAGCACCAGCGCGCTGTCGCCCTGCCCCACGGTAATAGTGCCGATATCGAAGGCCTCGCTGGTATATTCCACCGCCTTCCTGGTGATGACCCCTTCGGCAATGATCGCGCCTCTGGTCGTTTCCACAATCGCGTCGATCACCGCCGCAGGGCCACGCTTTTCGGCGGCAAGGATCGCGTGGCCCAGATCCAGCGCCATCGAGATCCCGCCAAGCGCCGCGTTCTTTGCGACATAGGACGCCCGCAGCGGGTTCCGGGCCGAGGCAATGAACCCCCCCGACATATCCGAGGCCGTGCGCAGGATCGGCGATACCTTGGCCGTCGCGCCGCGCACCACCAGCTCGATATAGCGGTGCTGTTCGCGGTTGCCGCCGACGGCGGTCTGGATCATCTGCTCGTCCGAGCCGGCCATGCCGATCGACCCCATATCGCCCGTCGGATGGGCGCGGATATCACCCACCGCATCAACCACCTTGCAGCCGAGGATCGACGCCGGCAGCCAGCCGTTCAGCGTCGATGACTTGCCATTCTGCCCGACCATCAGCCCGGCGACCGGGGTGCCCAGTGCCTCGTTGAGCAGTTGCACCGACTTGACGTAATCGACGCCGCGCATTTCCCACGGCGTGGTGCTGGCCGGCGCGCCGATGGCGGCGGCGGTCGCGATCCAGTCATCATCCGACAGCTCGTCCACGGAAACCAGTTCCGGCGCCCCCGCACCGACCGCGGCATAGCCCAGCCTGCGGCCATGATCGGCCCAGCCCCCGCCCCCGGCCGCATAGACCGAGCCGCCACGGACCGCAGGTTCAACGTCTTTTTCGGTCAGGATACGGCGCATGTCACTCTCCTTTATCCAATGCGAGAACCGTCTCGGCCATGACCTCGGCCCCGAGCGCGATATCCTCGGCCTCTGCCCATTCCTCGGGGCAATGCGAGCGGCCCTTGAGGCAGGGCACGAAAACCATGGTTGCCGGGGCAAGTCGCGACATAAAGGCCGCGTCATGCCCCGCACCCGACACCATCCGCCGGTGCGAGACGCCAAGCGTATCCGCCGCCGTCTCAAGCGCCGCGATCAGGCCGATATCCATCGGCGTCGGGTGGTTATCGGACAACAGCCGGGTCGCGGCGGTAATGCCGGCGGGCTGAACGGCGATCCGGGCCTCGATCCAGCGCAGGAAATCCTCCATCTCGGCGCGTTCGGCGGCGCGCGCGTCGATCAGCAGCCGCACCCGGCCGGGAACGACATTGGCGGCACCCGGTTCGATCGAGAACTCGCCCACGGTCGCGGTGAAATGGGTCCGCGCGGCGCGCAGCCTTGCCTCGGCGTTGATTGCACCAACCAATGCGCTTGCCGCGACCAGAGCATCGGCGCGCCGGTCCATCGGTGCGGTGCCTGCGTGATCGGGCTGGCCGGTCAGGATGATCTCGACCCGCTCGATACCGGCAATCGCGGTTACGAAACCCAGATCCGTGCCGCTTTCCTCAAGCACCGGGCCTTGTTCGATATGCAGTTCCAGAAAGGCGCGGATATCGTCACGCGCGGCGATGGCCGCCACATCGCCGCCGACATCGGCGACCGCCTGCGCAAGGCTGCGGCCCTCATGGCTCAGCCCGTGCCATTCGTGCGGCAGCACCCCCGCCATGCAGCGCGAACCGATGCAGGAGACGCCAAAGACCGAAACCTCTTCGGCCAGAAAATCGACCACGGCGAGGTTGTGGCGCAGGCGCAGCCCGCGCTCGTCCAGCATACGCGCGATTTCCAGCGCGACGATCACGCCGGCAATGCCGTCAAAACGCCCGCCATCGGGCACCGTATCGGAATGGCTGCCAAGCATGATCGTCCCGGCGGCAGGATCGCGACCGGCGCGCATCCCGATCAGATTGCCGCCGGCATCCAGAGACACCTCCAGACCGGCCGCGCTCATGCGCGCGCGCAACCAGTTGCGGCCCTCGTCAAAAAGCGGCGAAAAGGCGCGGCGTGTCCATGGCCGGCCGGGATCGGTGATCGCGGCCATCGCCTCCAGATCGGCGCGGATGCGGGCGGCGCTGACACGCAGATTACGCATGAACGGGCTTCCTTTCTGGCAGGGTTTCAGGCGGCCTTATGAAATGGCCCGCGCCGGGTTGGGCCAGCACGTCACGGCCGTCAAACGCCATGCGCCCGCGCGCGAATGTGGCGCTGACGGTCCAGGGCAGTTCCATCCCGTCATAGGGCGACCAGCCGGCAACCGAATGACGGCTGGCGGCCGCATCATAAACCCGCGCCACGGGTTCCAGCACGACCAGATCGGCGTGACGACCCGTGGCGATCCCGCCCTTGTCGCCGTCCAGCCGGAAATGCCGCGCCGGATTATCCGCCAGCAGCCGGGCCGCCCAGCCCAGCCCCAGCCCCCGCGCCATCAGCCCCTTGATCAGCAAGGGCACCATCACCTCCAGCCCCGGCACGCCGGACGCATTGGCCAGCATGTCGGGATCTGTCTTGCGATCCTCGGACCAGCTCACATGATCGGTCGAGACCATGCTGACATGTCCCGCCGCCAGATGACGCCACAGCGCCTCGACCTCGGCGCGGGGGCGGACCGGCGGGTTGATCTTGGCCTTGCCGCCAAGGCGGGCGACATCGTTTTCCTCGTCCAGCGTCAGATAATGGATGCAGCATTCGATGGTGGCGTGATTGCCCTCGTCGCGATAGCGGCGCGCGATCTCATAGCCGCGCCCGACCGAGCAGTGAACGACATGGGCCGGGCAACCGGTGGCGGCCCCCGTCTCATAGATCTGTAACAAGGCGAGGATCTCGGTCATCGCCGGGCGCGACAGGCCATGCGCGCGCCAGTCGGTGACGCCGGCGGCCCGGACGGCGGCCATGGCGTCGCGCACATAGGCGTCATCCTCGTTATGCACACCCGCCGCCAGACCGGTGCGCGCGACCTCGGAAAAGCACTCCAGCAGCAGCGCCGGCGGGATGCGGGGAAAGCGTTTCGGATCGGTTCCGAAGGTCGAGAACTTGAACGCCGCGACACCTGCCGCCGCCTGTTCGGCGATACGCGCGGCACCTTCGGAGGGGTCGACGGTGCCATAAAGCGCGACATCGACGCGCGCCTGTGCCCCGGCGGTGGCGGCCTTGCGCGCCACGGCATCGGCCGAACAGATCAGATCCCCCTCATCATACGGCATATCGACGATCGTCGTGACACCCCCCGCCGCCGCCGCCGCAGTCGAGGCGGCAAAGCCTTCGGCGCCTTTTTGTGACAGCGAGTGGACCTGTGCATCGACCGCCCCGGGCAGGATCAGCGCCCCGCCCAGATCGTGACGCTCGGCCGCGGCGGGTGCCCGGCCCTGTCCGATCAGCGCGACACGCCCGTCACGGACGGCCACGAAACCGCCCGGCAACTCGCCCCCGGTCAGAATGACCCGTCCGCTCAGCACAAGGTCGAAATCGGACATCCATGACTCCTGATGAGGTTTTCCGGGCGATCTGGCCGCAACAGATCCAGAGCTTTGCGACTCAGGCTAGCACAAGGATTCAGGATAGGTCATATGCCAAATTCCGGACACCTTATGACGAGTCTTTCTTGCGCACCTCGACCCTGATCCTGACTGATCTGGTGCTGCGCCATGGCGGGCTGCGAGCGGCAGCGCGTGCGACCGGCGCGCCGCTGTCATCGGTGTCCGCCGGCGTCGCGCGTTTCGAGGCGGGCCTGTCGCTGACCCTGATCCGGCGCAGCGCAGCCGGCGCGGCGCCCAGCGTCGCCGCCCACAGGCTGGCACCCGGTATCACACGCATGGCCGATCTGGCGCGCGAGATCCACGGCATCGGCGCGGATGCGCTGCCCGGCCACCCGATTTCTCTGGCCGCGCTGTTCCGGCTGGCCGAGGCCGCGCGGCTGGGTTCGATCCGGCGCGCGGCTGCGGTGATGGGCATCGGCCAGCCCCGGCTGACGCGCCAGCTTGCGCAGATCGAGGCAAATCACGGCACCGCCCTGCTGACGCGGACGGCAAAGGGCATCACACCGACGCCCGAAGGCAACCGCGTGCTTGGGCTGACCGAGCGGCTGGAGGCCGAATGGCGCGCCTTTTCCGGCGAGGCCGAGCCGCTGCACTCGCTGGCCTCGCGGCGCTTTTCGCTGGGCACGATCATCCCCGCAACGGAACGCGGTGATGCGGCGCGCATCGTGGCGGGTGTCGTGTCGCGGCTCTATCTCGATCACGCAATGACGATATCCGTCGCATCGGCCATTGCCGAGGATCTGATGGCCGGGCTGGACAACGGGCGCTTTGACGCGGTGCTGATCGACACCGATCTGTCAGACCCCGATTACCGCCAGCAGGAACTGGCGCGCAGTCCGGTTGCCCTGATCGGGCATCAGATCCCGATGGACCCCGGCGACCGCGCCCAGCTGGCGCAGGCCCTGATGCGGCGTCCCTTCGTGCTGCAATCACGCCGCAGCGGGCTGCGTCAGCGTGCCGAGGCGTTTCTGGACGCCAGCGCCGGTGCCGACTGGCGTCGCCGTATCCCGCTGATCGAGGTCGATTCCCTGCCCGTCATCGTCAGCATGGTCACGGGCGGCAAATTCAACTCGATCCTGCCCGGACATGTCGGCACGAGCCTGCCTGCGGGGCTGGCCCATCCCCTGCCCGCCGGTTTTGATCAGCGTCTGCAACTGACCTGGCGGCGCACACCGCGCACCGAACGCTTTGCCCGCACCGTCATCGCCTGCGCGACCGAGGGCTGATCCGCCCCGCCGGTTCCTGCGGCGGCGCAGCGGGCCGGATGCATTCAGACCTCCAATCATAGCCTGAGGCTATCGTTCCGATAGGCGTAACCCGGAGGTTTTGCTTGGGCCGGGGTGGCCGCATTCCTAATCTGGGCGAAAGAACTTTCGGAATGGAGCCGGTTCACATGAATATTCAGCGCATTGGCATGGGTTCCCGGATGAGCCAGGCGGTCATTTCGGGCGACCTTATCTGGCTGGCGGGTCAGGTCGGCGCGCCTTCGGATGACGTCTCGACCCAGACCCGGCAGGCACTGGCCAGCGTCGACGATTTGCTGGCACAGGCGGGTTCAGACCGCACCCATATCCTTCAGGTCATTGTCTGGCTGGCCGATATGGCGGATTTTGACGCCATGAACGCGGTCTATGACGGATGGATCGACCCCGCCCATCCGCCCGCCCGCGCCTGCGCCGAGGCACGGCTGGCCGCACCCGGCTATCGCGTCGAGTTCATCGTGACCGCAGCACGCAAATGAGCGGGCCCGTGACCCGCTCTGCCCGGGAAATACCGGATCTGGCGACGGTGGAAACCGCCACCTTCGGACATTTTCTGGCGGATGGATTCATGGTGCCCGCGATTCAGCCGGTAATACCGGATGCCCGTGTTTTCGGGCCGGCGCTGACGGTGCGCCTGCCCGGCTCGGACGGATCGGCACTGATCGAGGCGCTGTCCATCGCCCTGCCGGGCGAAATCATCGTCATCGACCGCTGCGGCGATCTGCGTCACGCCTGTTTCGGAGCGGTAACCGGCATGGCCGCGCGCGAACGCGGCGTTGCCGGTGTCGTCATCGACGGCTTTATCACCGATCAGTCCGCGCTTCTGGCCATGGGATTGCCGGTCTGGTGTCGCGGACGCTCGCCCGTCACCACCCAGAACCGGGCGATTTCGGGCGAGGTCGGCGGCGTCATTTCCTGCGGCGGCGTCAGGGTCCGCAAGGGCGATATCGTGCTGGCGGATGAAAGCGGCGTGGTCGTTCTCGACCCCGCCGAGGCCCAGCAGCAGACGGAAATCGCGCTGAAGATGCAGCAGGCCGAGACCGATATCCTGCGCCGGCTTCAGGCCGGCGAGACACTCAGACAGATTACCGCAACAACAAGCCCGAAAAGGGCGAAAAGCGGCCGATAAGACCGATCTTCCAACAGAGACGAGGTAAACCATGAAAGCCACGATCAAGCAGCTTTTGCTGGCCTGTTCCGCAGCGGCGATGCTGACGGGGCCGGCGCAGGCAGGCAAGGCCGACAATACGCTGAACATCGCATTCGCAGCCGAGCCAGAGCCGCTGGACACCTATAAGATCGCCGGGCGCGAAGGGCTGATCCTTGCGCGTCACGTCTATGACGGGCTGATCTACAAGGATCTGAACAGCGGCGAGTTCCTGCCCGCTCTGGCAGAAAGCTGGTCACGGCCCGACCCGATGACCATCGAGTTCAGGCTGCGTCAGGGCGTCAAATTCCACAACGGTGCCGATTTCTCGGCCGAGGATGTTCTGGCCACGCTGAACACGGTGATCACGCCGGAATATGGCACGCGCTATTCGATCTCGGTCGACTGGATTGCCGGGGTCGAAAAGCTCGATGATTTTACCATCCGCATCCATCTGGCCAAACCCTTTGCCGGCGATTTCGAGATGCTGGCGGATTCGCTGCCGATCTATCCGCATGAATATTTCCTGGCCAACGGCTCTGAGGGTATGGCGCGCCAACCGGTCGGCACCGGCCCTTACCGGCTGGTCGAACAGGATCCGGGCGTGCGCTATGTGCTGGAACGTTTTGCCGGTCACTATGCCGGCAGCCCGAAGGGCGGCGCCACGATTGACCGCATCGTCGCGCGCACCATCCCCGAAATGAACACCCAATATGCGGAAATGATGTCCGGCGCACTTGACTGGATCTGGCGCATTCCGCCCGATCAGGCGGCGCGGCTGGAGGGGCGCGTGCAGGTGATTTCCGCCCCGATCATGCGGATATCATTCGTCAACCTTGCACCCATCGAAGGCACTCCGCTGGCCGATCTGCGCGTCCGGCAGGCGATCTTTCACGCCATCAACCGCGAGGCGATCACCACCGCATTCGCGGGCGGCGCATCCGAGACATTGGAAAGCTTTTGCAACCCGGCTCAGTTCGGCTGCACCGGGGATGTCACCCAATACCCCTATGACCCGGAGCGCGCCCGCGCGCTGCTGGCCGAGGCCGGGCATGGCGACGGGCTGGTGCTGCCGGCGGTTTTCGCCGCCATGCCGCGACCGGTGGCCGAAGCCATCGCCGCCGATCTCGCCCGCGTCGGGGTGACGATGCAGCTGGATGAGCTGCAATTTGCCGCCGGCGTCGGAAAGTGGCGTGAAAAGCAGGTTCCGGCCTTTTTCACCAATTGGGGCAGCTATGGCGTCGGAGATGTGGCGTTTCTTCTGTCCAACTTCTTCGGCGGCGAGGCTGATGACCTGGTCAAGGATGCCGAGTTGATCGACTGGCTGACCACGGGTGACACCTCGACCGATCCCGGCCAGCGCCAACAGGTCTATGCCAGCGCGCTCGGCAAGATCGCGGATCAGGCTTATGTCGTGCCGATGTACAGCTTTAACGTGAATTACGGGCTGTCCCCCGACCTGACCTTTCAGCCTTACCCCGACGAGTTCGCCCGCTTCTGGGAAGCGTCCTGGAAATGACCCCGGCCGGGGGCGCGCGATTGCCGCGCCCCTTCGCGCAAGAGGGAGATCCTGATGTCACTCTATCTCGCAAGGCGGCTCGTGGTCGCGTTTTGCGTCTGCATTGCGGTGTCGATGCTCAGCTTTGGCCTGATGTTTCTGGCCGGTGATCCGGCCATCGCGATCGCCGGATCGGGCGGGTCGGCCCGCGATGCCGAGGCGATCCGTATCGCCTATGGGTTCGACCGCCCGTTTCTGGTGCAGTATCTGGACTGGATCGGGCGGGTGCTGCGCGGAGATTTCGGGCAAAGCATCTATTTCAATATGCCGGTTACCGATATCATTGCCGCCCGCCTGCCCGTCACGCTGAAGCTGGGGTCGCTGTCCTTTGGGCTGGCGCTGATCGTGGCCGTGCCGCTGGGCGTCATGGCGGCGCTGCATCCGGGCGGGGTGATCGACCGGCTGGCCCTGTTGCTGGCGGTGACCGGGCAGGCGATCCCCAGCTTCTGGCTGGGGCTGATGGCGATTGTCATCTTTGGTGTCTGGTACGGGCTGGTGCCGATCTCGGGGGTGGATCAATGGCAGGGCTATATCCTCCCGGTGATCGTGCTGGCCTATTCGGCGATGCCCGCGATGATGCGGATCACGCGATCAGGGATGATCGACGTCCTGGGCACGGACTATATCCGCACGGCCTATGCCAAAGGGCTGTCGGGCTGGCAGGTGATCGGCGGGCATGCCCTGCGCAATGCCGTTCTGCCGCTGGTTTCACTGGCAGCGGTCCAGTTCGGGGTGCTGCTGTCGGGGTCAATCGTCATCGAAAGCGTGTTCGCCGTGAACGGGCTGGGCCGGCTGGCCTGGGAATCGCTGCTGCGCGCCGATCTGCCGGTGGTGCAGGCGATCATCCTGATCCTGTCGCTGATCTATGTGCTGCTGACCACCGCCGGCGACATGCTGAACGCATGGCTTGATCCGCGCATCAGGGGGGGCAGCTGATGAGCATCACCGAGGAGGCCCGGCCGCCGCGGATCTGGTCAAGGGCGTTGCGCAATTCGGGCTTTGTGATCGGCGGGGCTGTGCTGCTGGTCATGGTTCTGGTCGCGCTGTTCGCGCCGCTGCTGGCCCCGCATGATCCCTATGCGCAGGATCTCACGCAGCGCTTTTTGCCCCCTTTCTGGCACGAGCGCGCGGTTCCCGAACATCTGCTGGGCACCGACCATCTGGGCCGTGACTATCTTTCGCGGCTTATCTATGGCGCGCGCATCTCGCTCGGCGTCGGGGTCGGGGTGGTCGCGGTCTCGGCGGTCATCGGCGTGTCGCTGGGTCTGATCGCCGGCTATTTCGGCGGTATCACCGATATGATCATCAGCTTTCTGATCACCACGCGGCTGTCGCTGCCTATCGTGGTCGTCGCACTGGCCGCGGTGGCCTTTGCCGGGGCCTCGCTGACGACGCTGATCACGGTTCTGGGGCTGCTCTTGTGGGATCGCTTTGCGGTCGTCTCGCGCGCGGCAGCGCAATCCCTGCGCAGCCGCGAGTTCATCAAGGGCCTGCGCGCCATCGGGGCCAGTCAGGCGCGCATCCTGTTTCTGGAAATCCTGCCCAATATGCGCAGCGCCCTGATCGTCGTTCTGACGCTGGAGGTCGCGAATGTCATCCTGCTGGAGGCCGCGCTGTCTTTCCTTGGTCTTGCCGTGCGCGCGCCGACCCCGTCCTGGGGGCTGATGATCGCCGAGGGACGCGAGAATATCCTGTTCGACCCCTGGCTGATCGCATTGCCGGGCGCCGCGCTCTGTGTGTTGGTGCTGGCGGTGAACCTGCTGGGCGACGGGCTGCGCGATCTGACCGGAGGCAGGGTGAAATGACCGGGACGCTTCTTGATCTGCGACAGCTTTTCGTCACCATTCCGACCGGGCGCGGGCCGCTGAATGCCGTTCGCGGCGTCGATCTGCGCCTTCACGCCGGCGAGACGCTGTGTCTGGTCGGCGAATCCGGCTGTGGCAAATCGCTGACTGCCATGTCGCTGATGGGGCTGGGGCCACCCAATGCCGACACGCGCGCCGAACGGTTCGACCTGCTCGGCCATGACATGCGCGGCGCCGGCCGCCGCTGGCACGGGCTTCGCGGGCGCGGGCTGTCGATGATCTTTCAAGATCCGATGACCTCGCTGAACCCCACCCTGAACGTCGGCCGGCAGCTGACCGAAGGCGCGATCCGCGCCGAAGGCATCCGCCGTGCCACCGCACGCGACCGGGCGGTCGAGATACTGGAACGGGTCGGCATTGCACGCGCGGGCGAACGCCTGGGGCAATATCCGCATCAGTTTTCCGGCGGGCAGCGCCAGCGGCTGATGATCGCAATGGCATTGATGGGCCGGCCGCGCCTGCTGATCGCGGACGAACCGACGACCGCGCTTGACGTCACCATTCAGGCACAGATCCTGACGTTGCTGGTGGGGCTTCAGCGCGAGTTCGGGCTGGGGCTGCTGCTGATCACCCATGATCTGGGCGTCGTCGCCACGGTCGCTGACCGCGTGTCGGTCATGTATGCCGGCCGCATCGTCGAGGAGGGGCGCGCGCCCGAGGTTTTCACCACCCCGATGCATCCTTACACGACCGGGCTGATGGGCGCGGTTCCGATCCCCGGCCGGACCCCGCGCGGCCAGCCCCTGCCCGCGATCCCCGGCCGGGTTCCCAGCCTGATCGGCACCACTGCCGGCTGTGCATTCCGTGATCGCTGCGCGCGGGCGATGCCGGTCTGCGCCTTGGACGGCCCGCCGGTCGCGACGCGCGGCAGCCACCGCGCCGAATGCCACCTGCCGATGACGGAGACCCGGCGATGACAGATCTCCCCGCACTGGAACTGCGCCATGTGACCAAGCGCTATCGCGTCGCGCGCGGGATGTTTCGCGGCCATGCCATCCTGACCGCATTGGATGATCTGTCGCTTTGCGTGATGCCGGGTGAAACGCTGGGGCTGGTCGGTGAAAGCGGATGCGGCAAAAGCACGGCCGTCAACGCGATGCTGGGCCTGATGCAGCCCGATAGCGGGCAGATCCTGCTGGAGGGGCAGGATATCCATTCCTTGCCCGCAAGCCGGCGGGTCAGGACCATCCAGCCCGTATTTCAGGATCCCTATTCATCGCTGAACCCGATGCGGCGGGTGCGCGATCTGGTCGGCCAGCCGCTGCGCCTGCACCCGCAAGTCGGCGATCCCGCCGCCACAGTGGCCGAGATGCTCGACCGGGTCGGCTTTCCCGCGCGGCTGGCCGATGCATTTCCGGCCGAACTGTCGGGCGGGCAGCGCCAGCGCGTTGCCATCGCCCGCGCTCTGGTCATGCGGCCCAAGGTGCTGATCTGCGATGAACCGACCTCGGCACTGGATGTCTCGGTTCAGGCGCAGGTCATCAACCTGTTGCTGGAGCTGCGCCGTGACCTGAATCTGACCATGGTTTTCGTCAGCCACAATCTGGCCGTCGTCGAACATCTCGCTGACCGGGTCGCCGTCATGTATCTGGGCGAAAAGGTCGAGGAGGCCGGGGCGGATGCCCTGTTCGGCGCGCCGGCCCATCCCTATACGCAGGCACTGCTGGGCGCGACGCTGGCGCCCGAACCCGGCGCGGGCCTGCCCGAGCTGTCACTGGGCAGCAGCGGCGCCGATCCGCTGAACCGTGGTCCCGGCTGTCCCTTTGCGCCGCGCTGCGGCCGTGTCAGACCCGACTGCCTGCAACGCTCCGTCCCGCCCCATCCCGCGACCGGGCATCTGGTGCGCTGCCTTTATCCGGCGATCCCCTGAGCGCGGCCCCGGCATGGCGCCCCGGTCCGGTCATTCCCTGTGGCCTGCCGCGCAGCATCCGCCTATGCTGCCGGCCCGAGCAACCCGCGAGGCCCGCATGCCCACAGGCCCTTTCTCTGCTGATCTGAATTGGAATCTGCTGCGCAGCTTTTACGTCATCGCCGAGGAAAAGGGGATCACCCGCGCCGCGCGGCGCCTGAAGATGAGCCAGCCATCGGTCAGCCTCGCGCTGCAAAAGCTGGAGGAACAGCTGGGCTGTCAGCTGGTTTTTCGCGGCAGCCGGCATTTTGCCCTGACCCTGCGCGGCGAACGGATATTTCAGGAATGCGCCGAGATATTCCGCGGCGTTGACCGGATCTCTCTGCTGTCCGAAGATCGCAGCGACGAGGATTTCGGCGAATTGCGGCTGAATATCATCAGCCGCCTGCGTTCACCGCTGATCGACGAGGCGTTCAGGCTGTATCATCAGCGCAACCCGTCGATCACATGGCGGGTCGAGGTCCGGAACTCGCTGGAAACAGTGCGCCAGATCACGCAGGACAAGGCCGGGATAGGCATCTGCCTGCTGGCCAAACCGATGATAAATCTGGAATGCCGGCACCTGTTCCGCGAGGAGTTCGCCGTGTTCTGCGGCGCGGAACACCGCCTGTTCGGCCGCGAAAAGGTCGAGGTCCGCGAATTGGCACAAGAGCCGTTCGTGGCCTTCAGCTGCGCCACCGAGGGCATGGGGCTTGAACCCATGCTGATGCTGCGTGACGGGCTGGGGCTGGGCCGGCGGATCAGCGGCTCAAGCCACGATCTGGCCGAGATCCGGCGCATGATCGTCGCCGGAATGGGCATTGGTATCCTGCCTGTCGATGCGGTGACCGAGGTGGTCGAATCCGGCCAGCTTTGGCCTCTGCGGCTGATCGACCAGCCGCTGGGGGCGGATGTGTTTCTGGTCTACAGCAGCCTCGGCCGGCTGACCGTGCCCGAGCAGAAATTCGTCGATGTGCTGGACGAGTTGCTGAAACTATACCCCGATCTGGCCTAGCGGCTCAGCCCAGCCCAGCGACCTGCATTGCCGCCAGCAGATCCTCCTGCGAGAGGCCGGCGGATTTGAAAAGCGTGCGTTCGGCATCGTGACGGCGGCCCGGCACGCGGCCCTGCACCAGTTCGGTCAGATCGCCCGAGATATCACCGGGATCAAAGATGCCGGCGGCAATCGGCTGGGCCAGATCACCGGCCAGCACCGCCCCCGCACGCCCGTCGACGTAAACCCGCGCCTGCGTCACCGCGCGGTCATCACATTCGCGCATATCGGCCTTGAAGGCGCCAATCAGGTCCAGATGGCTGCCCGGAGCCAGCCATTCACCGCGAATAAACGGCGCGGTCGAGGCGGTGACCGAAGTGATGACATCGGCCGTGCGGCATCCGGTCTCAAGATCCTCGCACCGGCGGGCCGCAAGGCCCTGCGCGGCCAGTTGATCCGCAATGGCCGATGCCTTGACCGGATCGCGGCCCCAGATCAGCACATGGCTATAGTCGCGCACCTGGGCATGGGCCTGTGCTGCGGCCTGCGCAAGCTGCCCGGTCCCGCAGATCAGCAATGTCCGCGCATCCCGGCGGGCCAGATAATCCGCCGCCAGAGCGGATGCAGCCGCGGTGCGCCGGGCGGTCAGCGCATCGCCATCCATGGCCGAGACAAAGCGCCCGTCAGATCCGTCAAACAGCAGATAGCCGGCATTGATCGTCGGCAAGCCCCGTCCGGCATTATGCGGGGTAAAGGTCACGACCTTGACCCCGATCGCGCGGCCCGCCTGCCAGGCCGGCATGATCAGCAGGCTGATCTGTTGCCCGTCAGGCTGGCTGACGGTCAGCACCTGACGCGGCGGCGCCTCGATCGCGGCGGCGGCAAAGCCTGTGCGCAGGGCCGCGATCAGACCGGCCCAGTCAAGGCGCGCATCCACCGCCTCATGGTCATGCACCTGCATCAGCGATCAGCCCGCCTGACGACCGCATGCAGCAGAACGTTCAGCCCGGCGACAAGGTCATCAGGGGTGCAGCTTTCCTCATTGTTATGCGTGATGCCGCCCTTGCAGGGGGTAAAGATCATTGCCGTCGGGCAATGTGTCGCCAGATGATAGGCGTCATGACCGGCCTGAGACTGAATATCTTGCCAGTTCCAGCCCTGCCGGATGGCCTCGTCGCGGATCAGGGTGATCAGGCCCGCATCGAAAATATCGCCGCCCCAATCCCATTCGTCCTCGACCTCCAATGTGCAGCCGGCCATGGCGGCGGCGGCATGGGCGGCGCGGCGCATCTTTTCGGCCATGACGCGGGCGGTGACCGGGTCGGGATGGCGCACATCGGCCACGCATTGCGCCGATTCCGACAGGATGCCGGGCTTGTTGGGCCATGCCGCCAGCCGCGAACCCGTGGCCTTGCCGTCATTGATGGCGAACTCCCAGCCGATTTCATCCACCGCCACCAGCCAGCGCGCGCCGGCGATCAGCGCATTATGGCGCAGATCCATGGGCGTCGGGCCGGTATGGGCGGTCTGGCCCCGGAACATCACCCGCATGCCAAAGCTGGGATAGCCGCCGGTCACCACGCCAAGCTGCCGGCGCTCGGCATCAAGGATCGGTCCCTGTTCGATATGCAGCTCGAAATAGGCATCGACCTCGCCACCGCGGGCCGGCTGATCGCCCAGATATCCGATCCGGGCCAGTTCATCCCCGAAACGCGCACCGTCATCAGCGACCAGATCATGTGCCCAGCCCGGCTCATAGCGCCCGGCGAACACGCCCGAGGCGACCATCGGCGGTGAAAACCGCGCGCCCTCCTCATTGGTCCAGTTCACGACCACGATGGGGCGGCGCGTGACATGGCCCGCCTCGTTCAGGCGGCGCACCACCTCCAGCCCGGCCAGCACGCCGGCGATCCCGTCAAAGCGTCCGCCGTTGATCTGCGTGTCCAGATGGCTGCCGATCAGAACCGGGGGCAGGCTGTCATCCAGACCCGCCCGGCGCGCGAATATCGACCCCATCCGGTCAATCCGCACATCCAGCCCGGCCTCTTCGCACCAGCGGGTGAACAGATCGCGCATTTCGCGGTCCTCATCGCTGAGTGCGAGGCGGGACAGCCCGCCGGGGCGGCCCCGGCCGATGGCGGCCGAGGCTTCGATCGTCGCGCAAAAGCGGTCGAGATCGGCGCGGATATCGCAAGAGAAGCTCATGTCATTGCCCTTTGGATAATGTGACGCCCGCTCATCGCGCGCCGACAACGCCGGTGATGATCTGCGGGAACAGCACCAGCAGCAGCAGAACCGCAATCATGGCGCCCAGGAATGGCAGCAGATGCCGGAACGCGGCCGACATCGGAATGCCCGCAGTGCGGCAGGCGGCCATAAGGTCGATGCCCAGCGGGGGCGTATTGGCGCCGATGGCCAGATTGATGCACAGAAGAATGCCGAAATAGACCGGGTCAATCTGATATGCCGCAAGGACCGGCATGAATACCGGCGCAAGGATCAGAATGATCGCCAGCGATTCCATAAAGGTTCCCAGCAACAGCACGACCAGCATGATCAGCAGCAGCGCCGTCATCGGGTTTTCAGTCAGCGCAAGGATGCCGCCCACCGCCAGCTGCGGCACCTGCTCGGCCGCCAGTATCCAGCCAAAGACCGAGGCCGAGGCGATCACCAGAAGAATCGACCCCGTCATCGCCGTCGTGTCGCGCATGATGGTGATGACGCTGCCCCAGCTCAGGCTGCGATAGAGAAGGGTTCCGGTCAAAAGCGCATAGGCCACGCCGGCGCCCGCGGCCTCGGTCGGGGTGAATACCCCGAAACGGATGCCGCCGACGATGATGACCGGCGCGATCAGCGCAGGCACGGCGCCGATAAAGGCGCGCCCGATCTCGGCACCGCTCGAGGGGGTGCCGCCGCGCCAGCCGTGTTTGCGCGAAATCCACCACGCGACCACCATCAGCGCCAGCCCCAGCAGGATACCCGGTATGATCGCACCGATGAAAAGCTGTCCGATGGATGTGTTGGTTGCCGTGCCATAGACGATCAGCACGATGGAGGGCGGGATCACCGTGCCAAGCGAGCCGGCACAGCCAAGCGCCGCCGACGAAAACCCGGGATGATAGCCCCGTTCCTTCATCGCAGGCAGCATCATCGTGCCAATGGCGACGACATCCGCCACGCCCGAGCCGGATAGTGACCCAAACAGCATACAGGCGGCGATCATGACAATGGCCAGCCCGCCATTCGCGCGGCCGATCAGCGCGGCGCACAGATTGACGATGCGCGGGGCCAGCCCGCCCTGCACCATCAGCATTCCGGCCAGCAGGAACAGAGGAATGGCCAGCAGGGTAAAGCTGTCGACGCCGGCGATCATGCGCTGCGCGACGACGACCATCGGCGACAGATCGGCCACCAGCAGATAAAGCACCGAGGCAAGCCCGAGAGCCACCGCGATCGGCGCATCAATGATGACCAGAAACGCGAAAGCCCCCAGCAGCAGGATCAGCTCATAGCTCATTTGCCGCTCCTGCCGACGAAAAGACCGACAAGCGACAAGGCAGCACAGACCGGCAGACACAGGTAGAACAGGCCCACAGGCATGCTCAGCGCGGTTGTGCTATGGCTCCAGGTCATGGTGGTGATCTTCCAGCCGGTTATGATCAGAACGACCAGAAAGGCCGCGCTTGCTGCCGTCGCCAGCCAGCCCACGATCCGCCGCAACCGACCGGGCGGGATCACCAGATCCCTTATCCCTGCCTCGAAATGAGAGCCGCGCACAAATCCCGAGATGACGCCCAGAAAGGTCACCCAGACCAGAATGAGACGCGGCAGCTCTTCGGCCCAGCGTGGCGTGGCGCCCAGCACATAGCGCGAGAACACGACCCAGATGACCAGTGTCGACAGCACCGCGACACCCAGGGCACCGATGCTGCGGACCAGCCAGTCCAGCCCTTCGGCAATACGTTTCATGTGGCGTCCCTTTCCCTCAGCGGCACGCAAAGCTGGCACTCGTCGCAATAGGCCGCGACAACCACCCATTCATCGGACAGAACCTCGACCTCGTGGATGACGCCGGGCGGCAGGCGCAGGGCAGTGCCCTCGGTCATGTGGAACTCCTGTCCACCCGCACGCAGCACGGCGCGCCCCTTGAGCGTCAGCGTAACCTCGTCGCGGGGGTGGGCGTGGGGCACGCTGCGCGCGCCCCTTTTGCCCGTCGTGACCGCCAGCTTGATAAAACCCTCGCCGCGCTCTTTGGGAGAAAAGACGACCTTCTGGCTGAAGTCATAAAGCTGCACCGCGTCGATCTCGTCCAACTGGCGCAGCTCGGGCAGCTTCGGGGTCATTGACGGTATTTACCCATGATCGCCAGCAGTTCGGTCCCGAACAGATCGGCATTCGCCTCCCAGACGGGTTGAACAGCGGCGACAAAGGCGTCCTTGTCGACGTCGTTGAACTCCATTCCCTTGCCCTTGAGGTTCTCGACCATCTCGGCATCGGAATCCGCAACCATCTGGCGCTGTTTTTCGCCCCATTCGCGGGCGGCTGCCGCGACGATCTCCTGATCCTGCGGCGACAGGCGGTTCCAGACGGGTTCAGCGACCACCAGCGTAGCGGCGCCCCAGACGTGCTGGGTCATCGACACATATTTCTGAACCTCGAACATCGACGAGGACCAGATGATCGACAGCGGGTTTTCCTGCGCGTCGAACACGCCCTGTTGCAACGCGGCATAAAGCTCACCAAAGGCCAGCGGTGCGGGCTGGGCGCCCATCTGTTCAAAGGTTTCCAGCCGCACCTTGTCGGGGGTGACGCGGATCTTCAGCCCTTCGAGATCTGCCGGCACGTTGATCGGCCGCTTTGAGTTGGTGATATTGCGGTATCCGTTCTCCCACCAGGCAAGAACCTTGACGTTCTTGTCTGCCAGGAGTTCGGACAACGCCTCACCCAGATCGCCGTCCAGTGCCGCAAAGGCATTCTCACGTGATGACCAGGCATAAGGCATCTCGATGATACCCATCTTTGGCTCGACCGCCTGGAAAGAGCCGGCACCGATCACCCCGCCCTGAACCGAGCCGAATTGCAGGCCCTCGATCATCTCCCGCTCGCTGCCAAGCTGTCCGCCGGGGAATATCTCGACCTTGACGCGCCCTTCGGTCTTTTCGTTGACCTCGTCGGCAAAGCCCTGCGCGGCGACGTGCCAGCTGTGGGAATCGCTCAGCACATGGCCGATGCGCAGAACGGTTTGCGCATGGGCGGGCGCCGAAACACCCGCAATCCCAAGCGCCAGCACCCCGGCCGCGATCAGCCCATTCGAAGATTTAAATGTCAGCATTGTTATATCCCGTTGGTTGGTCGGTTTGTTCGTTTTCAGAAACATTGCGCGGCCCGGTCGAGCTTGGCAAATAGGGTGCCGCTATGCTTTCGATCAGCCCAGACTATGAATTGCCGGGCGCTCGCCGGGTGCGGGCCGCCGCGCGCGGGGCGCGGCGGACCCGCCAGCCCATCACAGGCCACGCGGCCGGCCTGCCGATCCACAGACAGCCGACATGCCAGCCCGATCCCGCTGCCCGTTGCCAGCTGAGGCGGCATCAGGGGCCGCCCGCTGCCAGACGTGGGCGCGCGCGGCATCGGCCGCATCCGGCAGGCGTGGTGTCTGGCGCGGCCAGCCGGGCGGCGTGCCCGCGCCAGCCTGCGGACATATCCCGGCCGGCCTCGCAGGGCGCTTGCGCCATCAGCGCGCGAAACGGGCAAGCCTGCGGGCCATGCCGGTGCAGAACCGCCAGACGGCAGCCGGCGCCGGCTCAGCCCTGCCGGCCCCGGTCATAGGCGCCGATCAGCGCCCGCGCCTTTTGGCGCACTGTGATCACATCGTCACCCGGCCGGTAGACCGATGTTCCCATCCCGAAGGTGGTGATGCCTGCGCGCATGTAATCGGCCATATTGTCCGGCCCGACCCCGCCGACCGCGCCGACGACCGTGCCCTTTGGCAGAACCGCCAGCACCGCCGCCAGCCCCCCCGGCCCCATCAGCGAGGCGGGAAAGAACTTCAGCCCCGAGGCACCGGCATCCAGCGCGTCAAAGGCTTCGGTCGGGGACAGGACGCCGGGCATGGTGACCATACCCGCCGCCGCCGCATGGGCAATGACGGCCGGGCGCATGTTCGGGCTGACCATCAGCCTGCCGCCCGCCGCCCGGACCTGATCGACATCCCCCGTCGTCAGCATGGTGCCGCCACCCACCAGAACCTGACCACCCACGCGCCGCGCCACCAGCCCGATCGAGCGCAGCGGCTCGGGCGAGTTCATCGGGATCTCGATCGCCTCGAAGCCCTCTTCGACCAGGACATCGGCCACGGCCTCGGCCTCGGGCGGTGTGATGCCCCGCAAAATCGCGACCAGCCCGCGCCTCAGCGCCGGCCATGGAACATGTGTCGTCATCTCTCCCCCCAGATTTCAGTGGCGGCCGCCAGCAGCCCGCGACGCGACGCCGCGTCTGCGTCAGTGATGTTCGGCCTGTAGCCGGCGCGTGCCAGCGCCGCCGCATAAAGCGCGCCCAGACCATCCTGCCCGACCAGCGTGATATCGCCTGCGGCATGCCGGGCCGCCTCGGCCCCGACCTCGGCCCCGATCAGCAGGCCGGACAGCCGGGCCAGCGCCTCATCGGGACGGGCAAACTCCAGCAGCCCCCCGGCCCGCAGCCCAAAAAGCGCCCCCGGCAGGATCGCCGGATCGGCAATGGCCTGATCCAATGCGGCGACAAAGGCCGGGCTGTCGGGGCTGACATGTCCCTGTTCAGGCATGGCATGGCGCAAGATGCTGTGCTGGCGCAGCAGATCGAACAGTTCACCCGTCATATAGCTTTTGAATCCGGTCACCGCTCCGCGCCGCAGCCATGCCCATTTGCAATGGGTTCCGGGCATGCAGACCAGCCCTTCGATCCCGTCGCTGGCGATACCAAGAAGCTGCGTCTCTTCTCCGCGCATGACATCCGGGGCGTCGGGGTCACGCTGAGCCAGCCCGGGAAGGATGCGGATATCGCGATCACCGGCCATGCTGACATCCAGCCGCACCGCCCGCGCGGCCAGCAGGCCCACCTCTGCCGGCAGCGTGGCATAAGGCGCCTCAACCCAGCCCTGCCTTGCGCCGGCCATGCCGCAGATCAGCACCCGCAGACCCGGTCCCGCACCGGCCCTTTTCAGATGCGCATCCAGAACAGGGGCAAAGCCTGCGGTGATACAATGCGCCATTCCTTCCGGCCCGCGGCTTTCGCCATGGACCTGTCCGTCAAATCCCATAAGCCACAGCCGAAAGCCGGACGTCCCCCAGTCCACCGCCGCAAAGTCTGGCGTCATCATGCTATCCTCGGATCAGGTTTTCCCGTGAAGCGGATATTGGCCATATACGCGGCCCCGCCTCAGCTAAGACGTAAATCCGGTTCCCGTCCAGCCCGTTGCGGGGCCATGCACGAGACGCAGCGCGCCCATGCCGCCGGGGATCGGAAAACCGGTGTTGTGGCACTGGCCGCAAGGCAAGGGGCAGGACATGGCAATAACCGACAGGCGGCAGACCGGGGAGGCCGCCTTCACCGCATGTTCCGGCATCCACCGACGGCCGCCGATCAGCGGGACCGATGAGATGGCCGGGCCATCGGCACAATAGGGGCCGGCATCTGTGCGCCAAGATCCACGCGACCCCTGCCCGCGCCAACAGGGCAACCTCAGCGCGTTGAGAAATTGGTGCGGCGCAGCGGTTGCATATGACCGGTCCCCGGCTGCCGCGAACCGGTGCGGCATCCGCCGGCCTGTGCCGCCGACAGGGCTGCCCCGATCACCGCGGCCATCATCCGGCACCGTCATGGCCGCACCCGCATCGGGATCGCCGCGCGGCGGCCCGGGCGGGCCGGGCCACGCCGCGACAGGTGCCGGGCCGGGCCAGAGCCGGCGATCCGCGCGCCCCCGGCTAAGGACCGCCGATCCCGATCTCGCGTCTTTCGGCACTGGACCGATATGCCGCCTCGATGATGCCGACGATCTGGCGGGCATAGGCGCCGCTGACGGCCACGGGCGCGGCCCCGGTTATGGCCTCGCGCAGGGCGCGCCATTCGCGCACAACCGCGTGATGCATCCAGTCCGGTTCCATCGAGTCCGGCACGTTTGTCCAGACGGCATCACGGCCGATCAAGACGCCATGGTCAAAGTCGATCCGCAAGCTGCCGCCTTCGCAGACCAGATCCATGGCGGAACCCGGCGCCCCGTTGCGATAGCCGACGCTCTGGACCTGACCGATGCCACCACCGGCGAAACGCAGGCTGATCAGCGCGCTGTCATCGGCCTCTTGCTGGTGAAAGAGGGTGCCTGTCATGGCCTGAACGCCCACCACATCCTGCCCCATCAGCCAGACCAGCCGGTCAAGCGCATGAATGCCCGCCGTCATCAGCATGCCGCCGCCCGAGGCGATATTCTTGTGCCAGTCCCGCCGGTTGCTTTCCATCCACAGCTTGATCATCCCGCTTGACCCCAGCACCGGCCTGCCGATGGCGCCGGAATCGAGGATCTCCATCGCCTTGAGACAGGGCCGCGCGAAATGCATCACATGACCGACCAAAAGCTGGACACCCGCCCGGCTGACTGCGGCATTGATGGCGTCGCAGGCGCGCGTGGTCGGCGCCATCGGCTTTTCCAGCAGGATATGCTTGCCGGCGTCGGCGGCGGCGATGGCGATTTCCTCATGCAGGTGATGCGGGGTGGCGATGACCACGGCATCCACGCCGGGATCGGCCAGAAGCGCCCGCCAGTCGGAAAACGCGGTGCCGCCATGGGTTTGCGCAAATTTCCCGGCGGCGGCGCTGTCGTTTCGACAGCTGGCGACCAGCCTGATGCCGCTGACCTCGGCCATGGCACGCGCATGCACCGCGCCGAAATGCCCGGCCCCGATGATACCGACTCCGATCATGATCTTCCCTTTGCATAAGCGGCGTCGATCAGGACCATTGCCGCGAGATAATCGTCCAGCGTCACCGCAGGCCCCCGCCCGTCACGAAGCCGGGCCAGCGTGTCCGCCATGAACAGGCGGTAGCGTGTCGCCGTCGGCTCGGGCGGCAGGCTTTGGGTGGTAGCGTCATCAAGGGTGACGCGAACGGCGCGGTCGCCGGTATCCGAAAGCACGGCATTGCTGGTGACCAGCCGCCACTCGAATTCGCCCCCCGGCGCCATAGAGGCGTAGGTATAACCGGCCTCGACCGTGAACAGCGCGCCGGCCGCATCCTGCATGACAATCAGCGCATGGTCCTCGACCGCCTCGTCATGAACCCGGTTGCCGATGCTGGCCGAGACAATCGTCACAGGCTGCTGCGCGAGGCTGAGCGCCGCATCCACCCCGTGGATGCCGAGATTGCGCAGCGCGCCCCCGCCCCCGATCCCGGGGTCAAGCAGCCAGCCGACGCCGTCATCCCGATAGCGCTGCGGCGGGCCATTGACCAGACGGAAGCTGGCATGCGCCAGCCTGCCCGCGCGCCCCGCCGCCGCAAGCGCGTCATAGGCCGCAAAGATCGGGCTGAAACGATTGGCAAAGGGCACGCCGACAAAGCCGCCATGCTGCCGCGCCAGAAGGGCAAGGCGTTCAATCCCCGCCGTGCCGCTGGCGGCGGGCTTTTCGATAATCAGCGGGATGCGCGCCTCGATCAGCGGGCGCGCCCTGTCCGGCAGGGACAGGGGGTGGCCCATCAGCACAACAAGATCCGGCGCAAGGGCCAATGCATCGGCAATGCTGCCCGCAACCGGCAGGCCGTGCCGCTGGCCGAAACCGGCGGCCTGCGCAGGATCCTCATCCCAAATGGCAATGACCCGCCCCCCGGCAGCCAGGGTCGCGTCCAGATGCATGGCGGCGTGCCAATGGCTGGCCCCGAGCAGGACAATTTTCATAGCGATCCCATATTGCCGGATTTTAAAATGCCGGATCTTAACTTGCAGGATATCCCATATGTCGATATGCTACAAGCGTTGATGGCGTGACCCCGGCCCGCAGCAGGCGGAATCAGGCACATAAGGACCAGCATGTCGGATCTGAAAACCATGACGCCGCTGAACCGCGCCCCCCTTCTGCATGTCACGGTGCAGGAAAGCCTCAAGCAATATATCGAGGATAATCAGCTTAAGGCGGGAAATGCGCTGCCGCCCGAGACCTTTCTGGCGCAACAACTGGGCGTCGGCCGCAACTCTATGCGCGAGGCGATCAAGGCGTTGGAATCATTGGGTATCCTTGAAACCCGGCGCGGCATCGGCGTCTTTGTCAAGGAATTCTCGTTCAAGCCGCTGCTGGATAATCTGGCTTACGGGTTGCAGGATTCGCTGCGCGATGTCGAGGAGTTGCGCGAGATTCGCCGCGTTCTGGAAACCGGCCTGATCGGCAAGACCATCGCCATGATCGACGAGGCCGACATTGCCGAATTGCGGGCGCTGACAGCGCGCATGAAGCAACGCGCCGAGCGACAGGAAAGCTTCGCCGAAGAGGATCAGCAGTTCCACCAGATGCTGTTTCGCTGCCAGAACAATCACATGCTCAGCGCCTTGATCGACATTTTCTGGACCGCCTTCAACAAGGCATCCGATTTCAGCAATCTCAACAGCCTCAACCCGCTGGACACATGGCGGGACCATCACGAAATCGTCGAAGCCGTCGCCCGCAAGGACGTCGCGCAGGCCCGCCAGCGCCTTGACGATCATTATCGCGGCATCCAGCAGGTCATCGCCCAAAGCCGCGAGACATCATCAGAGACCTGATCTTTCCGGGGAGGATACCATGCATATCAGGACCATCACGCGCGCGCTTGCCATAGGCAGCTTGCTGCTGGGGACGACGTCCCTTGCCGCGCCGGCGATCTCGCAGGAGGTCAAGACCATCACCGGCGGCTTTGATGTCGGGCCGGGAGGCTTTCCCAAGAATTTCAACCCCATGGCCGCGACCGGCGGGTTCACCTGGCTAAGCACCTATTTCGAACCTCTGGTCATCTACAATGCCGATCTGAACGCCATCGAGGGCGCATTGGCCACCGAATACAGCATCAGCGACGACTTGCTGACCTATCGCTTCACGCTGGCCGAGGAAACCTGGCATGACGGCGCGGCGTTTACCTCGGCCGATGTGAAATTCACGCTCGATCTGATCCGGGACGCGGCCTCGGGCAGCGTGTTTACCAGTCGCCTCGGCAAGATCGCCAATGTCGAGGCGCCCGATGACCGCAGCGTCGTCATCACCCTTTCCGAGGCCGATGGCGGGCTGATGTCGGTTCTGGCACAGGTCATGATCCTGCCGGAACACGCGCTTGGCACGATGGCGCCCGACAGCATCGCGGGCAGCACATGGTGGTCGACGACGCCCATCGGCACGGGTCCGTTCAAGTTCACCCAATATGTCACCGATCAATATGTCGAACTGGCCGCCGACGCGGATTACCGCCACGGCGCGCCCAAGGTCGACCGGCTGATCAACCGCTATTTCGAAAATCCCGCCGCCGCCGTGGCCGCGCTGCGCGCCGGCGAGATCCAGTTCACCTATGTCGAACCGGAAGAGGCCGCGAGCTTTGCCGGAAATGATGCGTTCCGGGTCATCGAAGGCGCGTCCTATGTGGTGAACTATGTCGGCTTTAACCAGAAGGTTGATCTGTGGCAGGATGTGCGCGTGCGTCAGGCATTCATGCATGCCATCGACCGCGACGCGATTATCGACAGCCTGTATGGGGGTGCCGCGACCATCGCCAATTGCGGCTATGTCGCCCCGCATCTGGTGCCCGAGGGGCTGAACGACTATGCGTATGATCCGCAAAAGGCCAGGGCGCTGCTGGACGAGGCCGGTTGGGCCGGGATCAATGGCAACCAGCCGATCACCTGGCTGACCTATTACGGCTCGCCGCAGGCCGCCAATGTCATGGCCGCCATACAGGCCATGCTGGCAGAGGTCGGCATTAACGTTGTGCCGCGCGTGGTCGACGTGCCGACCTATAACGGCATCGTCTATCAGGAGAATAACCCCGACTGGAATGAATTTCCGCTGATCTATGCGGGCTTGCAGAATGGTCCGAACCCGGCGGGCATCAATGTCGGGCTGAACAAATCGCAGCTTCCTCCGGCGGGTGCCAATATCATGCGCATCGAATTCGATGACCTGAGCGCCGCTTTCGACGCCGCCCTCACCGAGACCGATGCCGCTCAGGCTGATGCGCGTTGGCAGGATGTCTGCAAACTGACGAACGAGGAACTGCCCTGGGCCACGATGTGGGTCGCCAACCGCTACGGCGTGGCCTCGAATGATCTGGTCGATTTCGTCTGGACGCCAGCGCCCGCCGGCGGTCCTTTCGCCGCGCATCCAGAACTGTGGGACATCAACTAAGCCCCAAAGCTGCCCGCGGCGCGGCCAGCCCCGCGCCGCGCCCCCGACCCTGTCCCGGAGCAGTCCATGTTGCCCTATATCGCCCGTCGCATCGGTATCGGCGCCCTGATGCTGCTTGCGCTCAGCCTGTTGGTCTTTGTGCTGCTGCGCCTGACGCC
Organism: Paracoccus sp. (in: a-proteobacteria); assembly: GCA_030538705.1. Taxonomy (GTDB): domain Bacteria; phylum Pseudomonadota; class Alphaproteobacteria; order Rhodobacterales; family Rhodobacteraceae; genus Paracoccus. The sequence goes on from JAUNTL010000001.1 coordinate 82,408, forward strand.
GGGCGATCCGATTGCGGCCTATATCAACCCGGCAGCCCCGCTGTCGATGGATGAACTGGCCGCGCTGCGTGTGCGCCTCGGGCTGGATCAGCCGCTGCCGGTCCAGTATCTGGCCTGGCTCAGGGCGGCTTTAGGCGGGGATTTCGGCTTCTCGACGCAACGCGCCGGTGTTGCGGTGCTGCCGCTTGTGGCCGAAAGGATCGGCCCGACCATCCTGCTGATGGCGACGGGTCTGATCATCGCCATTGTCATCGGCATTACCGCCGGGATCATCAGCGCGGTGCGGCGCAATTCCGTCACCGATGTCACGCTGTCGGTCCTGTCCTCGGTTGGGATATCCAGCCCGGCATTTCTGACCGCGCTTCTGGGGCTTTATATCTTCTCGGTTCAGCTGCGATGGGCGCCCTCGGGGGGCATGCTGACGCCGGGGGCTGCGTTTTCCATCCGCGATCTGCTGTCGCATCTGATCCTGCCCGCGCTTTTGCTGTCGATCGGGCATGCCGCGCTGATCATGCGCTATATGCGGGCATCTTTGCTAGAGGTGCTTAATCAGGACTATGTCCGCACCGCACGCGCCAAGGGCGTGCGCGAGTTCTGGGTCATCATCAAACACGCCACGCGTAACGCGCTTTTGCCGGTGATCACGCTGATCGGTTCGACCATCGGGATCGCCATTGGCGGGGCGATCTTTCTGGAAAGCGTGTTCAACTGGCCGGGCATGGGGCTGTTGCTGGTCAATGCCGTCAATACGCGCGACTACCCGGTGATCATGTGTGCCACCCTCATCATCGGCGCCTGCGTCATTGCCGTTAACCTGCTGACCGACATCGCTTATGCAGCGGTCGATCCGCGCATCCAGATTGGCTGAGATGACCCATCCCGCACCCCCCTTCACGTCACGCCCACGAGGCCCGGCACGCCGCGCGCTTGACCGCTTTCTGGGCAATCGCGCGGCGCTTGCGGGGCTGGCCATCTTTACCCCTATCCTGCTGGCCATCCTCACCTATCATTGGTGGTGGCCCTTTACCCCCAATGCCATCGACCTGCGCGCGATCAATCAGCCGCCCTCGGCGCGCCATTGGATGGGCAGCGACGGCGTCGGACGTGATGTCATGGCGCGCCTGTTGCAGGGCGGGCGCGTCTCGCTGACCGTGGCCGCGGTCTCGGTGGCGATCTCGCTGGTCATCGGCTTTCTGGTCGGCGCATTCGCCAGCTTTGGCGGGCGGCTTGCCGATGCAACCATGATGCGACTGGTCGATCTGGCCATGACCCTGCCGCCGGTCATCTTTCTGCTGGTGCTGGCCTCGATCATGGGCACCGGCATCATGCCGACGATTCTGGTGATCTCGCTTTTGTCATGGCCGACGCTCTCGCGCATGGTGCGCGCCCGGCTGCTGGAACTGCGCGAGCGCGATTTCGTCGTGGCCGCGCGTGGCATGGGGGCCAGCGTGCCGCATCTGCTGTTCAGGCATGGCCTGCCCAATTGCATCGACATCCTTGTGGTCTATGCGACCTTGCAGATGGCCAATGCGATTTTGCTCGAGGCGGGGCTGTCATTCCTTGGCCTTGGCATCGCGCCGCCGGAAGCAAGCTGGGGCAATATGCTCAACCTCGCGCGTTCGACCGTCGTGCTGGAGCAATATCCCTGGCAGTGGATGTTTCCCGGCGCGGCACTGGTGCTGACCGTGTTGGCCATCAATTTCATCGGCGACGGGCTGCGCGATGCGTTCGACCCTCGTTCCACCCTCAACTAAGCTGAAGGTCTTTTGAGCATGCCCATGTTTACCGGCGTTGTCCCGCCCGTCGTCACGCCCCTCAACACCGATTTCACGGTCGATTTCGCATCCTTCACCAAGGTGCTGGAAAACCTGCTTGATGCGGGCGTCCACGGCCTGTTCGTTCTGGGATCGACCAGCGAGGTCGTGTTCCACGATACAGACACCCGCAAGGCCATTATCGAGCATGCGATCAGGGTCACCAATGGCCGCGTGCCGGTTCTGGTGGGCACGATCGAGCCGACCACCGACCGCGTGATCGCGCAAGCCCGTATCGCCAGATCGGCGGGCGCGGACGGGGTTGTCGTCACCGCGCCCTTTTATACCCGCACCAATCAGGCCGAGACCATCGACCATTTCCGCTATGTCAGGGATGCCGTCGACCTGCCCGTCATCGCCTATGACATCCCGGTCTGCGTCGGGCTGAAGCTCGAGCGGAATACCACCGTGACCCTCGCGCGGGAGGGGGCGATTGCGGGGCTGAAGGATTCCAGCGGTGATGATGGCAATTTCCGCTATGTGATGGCGGATATGCAGGGGGATGCTGATTTCTTTGCCATGACCGGATCAGAGATCGTCGTCGACAATGTGCTGGCGATGGGCGCGCATGGCGTCGTGCCGGGCCTCGCCAATGTCGATCCGCATGGCTATGTGAGGCTGTGGAATCTGGCGCAGGCCGGTGATTTCGCCGCCGCCCGCGCCGAGCAGGAGCGCCTGTGCCGGCTGTTCGAAATCGTGTGGATTTCCACGGCGCGCACCAGTGCCGGCTCGGCCGGGGTCGGGGCCTTCAAGACCGCGATGCGCCAGTTGGGGATCATCACCAACAACACCATGGCGCGGCCTCAGCGGCATCTGAATGCCGAGGAAACGGCCCGGATCGACGCCATTTTGCAAGCCACCGGCCTGCGCGGTTAAGCATGACCGCCCCGATCCTTGACATATCCGGCCTGCGCACGGTCTTTCGCATTGGCGGCAAGGATATCGCCGCCGTGCAGGACATGGAGCTGACCATTGCGGCGGGTGAAACCGTGGCCCTGGTGGGCGAGTCGGGATCGGGCAAATCCGTCACCAGCCTGTCGGTGATGGGGCTGCTGCCGCGCCGCGTCGGGCGCATCGCCGCGGGCCGGGTCATGCTGATGCGCAAATCCGGCGAATATGTCGATCTGGCCAGCCTGCCCGACACGCGCCTGCGCGCCATCCGCGGCAATGATATCGGCATGATTTTTCAAGAGCCGATGACCAGCCTCAACCCCGTCTATCCCGTGGGCGAGCAGATCGCCGAGCCGATCCGCATCCATCTGGGCAAGACCCGCCGGGACGCTGCGGCGGATGCCGTGGCCCTGCTGGCCAGCGTCGGCATTCCCGACGCCGCGCGGCGCGCCCGGCAATATCCGCACGAGCTTTCGGGCGGGATGCGACAGCGCGTCACTATCGCCATGGCGCTCGCCTGCGATCCGCGCATTCTCATCGCGGATGAGCCGACGACCGCGCTTGATGTCACCATTCAGGCGCAGATTCTGGACCTGCTGCAACAGCTTCAGCAAAAGCGCGGCATGGGTATCCTGTTCGTCACCCATAATCTGGGCGTGGTTGCCGAAGTCGCTGATCGGGTGATGGTGATGTATGCCGGGCGCATCGTGGAATCCGGCCCGGTCAGCGCGGTTTTCGCCCATCCACGCCACCCCTATACGCGCGGGCTTTTGCGATCCGTGCCCCGGCTGGGACAGGCGGTTGACCTCAAGCGGGCCGGAACGCCGCTGCCGACCATTCCCGGCAATGTGCCGTCGCTGCACAACCTGCCGCCGGGCTGTGCCTTTGCCAATCGCTGCACCTTCGCCATACCGGCCTGCAACGCAGCCATGCCTGCGCTGTTTTCCGTGACACCGGACCGGAAAAGCCGCTGCATCCGCTGGCAGGAGATCCGATGACGCAACCGCCCTATCTTTCCGTCAAAGCGCTGACCAAGGAGTTCAGGCCGGCGGCTTTCTCGCGCGGGCCGGCGGTCCGGGTGCTGCATGATATCTCATTCGAGATCGCGCGTGGTCAGGTGGTCGGTCTGGTCGGCGAATCCGGGTCGGGCAAGACGACGATCGGGCGCTCGGTGCTGCGCCTGATCGAGCCGACCAGCGGTGAGGTCCGCTTTGACGGGGTCGATATCACCACGCTGAGGGGGGCGGCCCTGCGCCAGCAGCGGCGCAGGATACAGTATATTTTTCAAGACCCCTTTGCCAGCCTGTCGCCGCGTCTGACCGTGGGACAGGTGCTGACCGAGGGCCTTGATATCCAACGCATCGGCACCCGGGCCGAGCGTCGCATCCGGGCCGAAAAGGCGCTGATGGCGGTCGAGTTGCCGCCCGATGCGTTCGAGCGTTACGCGCATGAATTCTCGGGCGGGCAGCGCCAGCGCATCGGCATCGCCCGCGCGCTGACGCTGGAACCCGAATTCATCGTCGCCGATGAGCCGGTCTCTGCGCTTGATGTCTCGATTCAGGCGCAGGTGGTCAATCTGCTGCGCGATTTGCAGCTGCGTCTCGGCCTGACCATGCTGTTCATCTCGCATGATCTGGCGGTGGTGGAATATATCTGTGACACGGTGATCGTGCTTTATCTCGGGCGCATCATGGAAATGGCGCCCGCCGCCGATCTTTACGCAAGGCCCAGCCACCCCTATACGCGCGCGCTCATGTCGGCCATTCCCTCGCCCGATCCCGCGCAGCGAAAGCCAAGGCAGATCCTGAGCGGAGACATCCCAAGCCCCGCCAGTCCGCCCTCTGGCTGCGTGTTCCGCACGCGCTGCCCCTTTGCCATCCCGGCCTGCGCGGCCCATATCCCGGAACTGCGCGAGGTCGCACCGTCGCAGATGCGGGCCTGCATCCGCGACGATATCCTCTGAGGCAGGCGCATCAGGGTGCCACGGCTCAGATGCTGTGCCGCTGAGGTCAGGATGCGGTCACGGGCGGCGCGGGTCAGCGGTTTCTGGCGTGATAGTCCACGGCGGCAAGGCCGCTTTTCGCGGCGGTCGATACTTTGCTGCCGGTGCCGGGTCCGCTTTTGCCACGGCCACGGCGCTCATCATCCAGATAGCGGCGGAAGATGTGGGACGCGTCGGCGCGCTGCAAGCTGGACAGCGCAAAGAGCATCCCGACCAGCTTGCTCGGATCGTCCTCGAAACTTCGGGTGGCGCGGTCCAGCTCCTCCAGCCCGCGCGGGTCACCCAATTCGGCAAGGTAGGAATAGAAATATGCGGATGGGCCAATGGGCGCGGGCAGATCAGGACCGCGCCTGCCCGGGCGGCCGGTTGAAATCTGTCACGCAATCTGCGCCCGGGAGGATATGCCGCAAGCCCGGGGCCAGGCATCATATCCAAAAGGCAGGCTTACCCCAGGGGCAAAGCGGGAACACATCACTATTCCGCCCGCCGAAACCGATATAAGATCGGCCGGATTTCCGAATAAAGTCAATAATTTAGCGTGATTTGGCGCACCCGAGAGGATTCGAACCTCTGGCCTCTGCCTTCGGAGGGCAGCGCTCTATCCAGCTGAGCTACGGGTGCGTGCGGGTCTGATTAGCGGCAATTGCTGGGCGCCGCAATGGGGCAGTTGCCGAAAAACGTGGATGGTCAGGCGAACAGCTCGTGGCAGAATTGCAGCCCTTCGATCAGCGCGTCGATCTCGGCCTCGGTGTTATACATCGCCAGACTGGCCCGGGCCGAGGCGGTAATGCCGTAGAACTCCATCAGCGGCATGGCACAATGGCTGCCGGCGCGCAGTGCGATGCCGCGCTTGTCAAGGATGGTCGCGACATCATGTGCATGCGCGCCCTCCATCGTCATCGAGAATATCGCCCCCTTGTCCGGCGCGTCGCCCTGAACCTGCAACCAGTTGAGCGCGCGCAGCCGCGCGCGTGCATAATCGCGCAGACGCCGCTCATGGGCCGCAATATTCTCCATACCCAGCGACATCAGATATTCCAGTGCAACGCCAAATCCGATCTGGTTGACGATGCCGGGCGTTCCCGCCTCGAACCGCAGCGGCGGGTCGGCATAGGTGACGGCATCGCGGCTGACCTCGCGGATCATATCGCCGCCGCCGAGAAAGGGGCGCATCTCGGCCTGCCGCGCAGGGTCGATCCAGATCGCCCCCGAACCCGAGGGCCCGTAAAGCTTGTGGCCGGTGATCGCATAGAAATCGACGCCCAGTGCCGCCACATCGACCGGCATGTGAACAGCGGCCTGCGACCCGTCCGCCAGCACCGGCACATGGGTCGCCCGCGCGACCGCACCGACATCGACCACGGTCCCGGTGACATTCGACATATGGGTCAGCGCGATCAGCCGGGTGCGCGGGCTTACGGCCTCCAGCACCTTTTCGGGCGGCAGGCTGCCGTCGGCCTCGGGCTCGACCCATTTCAGCACGACGCCCTGCCGTTCGCGCAAAAAGTGCCAGGGCACGATATTGGCATGATGTTCCAGCACCGACAGCACGATCTCGTCGCCCGCCTGCATGCGCGGCGCAGCCCAGGCATAGCTGACAAGATTGATGGCCTCGGTCGCGCCCGAGGTAAAGATCACCTCATTCTCATGGGCTGCGTTCAGAAAGCGGGCGATGATGCCGCGCACGGCCTCATAGCGATCGGTCGCGAGGTTCGACAGGAAATGCAGACCGCGATGGACATTGGCATATTCGCCCTCATAGGCGCGGGTGATCGCCTCGATCACGCAGCGCGGCTTTTGCGCGCTTGCCCCGCTGTCGAGATAGACCAGCGGCCGGCCGTTCACCTGCCGCGACAGGATCGGAAAATCGGCCCGCACCGCATCAACATCAAAGCCCATTCATGACCTCGGGAGGAAGTTGCGGCAGCAAGCCAAGGCTCGCGGCCAGCACTGAAAGGAAAACCGCCGTCATCATGACGCCGCCAACCATCCCGAACAGCACCAGAAGCGCGCTTTGAAATCCGTGCAGCGCCTTGATCAGATGAACGGCCAGCCAGACAAATGCGATCGCCCCGGCCACACCAAGCAGGCTGGCGATCAGCGGAAACAGTGGCATCACGATGACCTGCACGAATTGCACCGCCGATAAAAGCAGTTCGATCCACACGACGACCAGCAGGGAATCGGCAAAATCGCCGCGCCCGCCAAAGCTCCCGCCGATCACGGCGATCAGCCATGCAGCCAGCGCCATACCCGCCATCTGCACCGCCGCCAGCACAAAGGGATCACGCGACAGCACCGCGATCACCGGCTGAACCGCAACCGGAAACAAAAGCGCCGCCAGAACCGCCAGAAAAGAGGACAGCGCGACCGCCAGCACCAGCGCCATCCAGCGCGCCGACATCGGCAGATCCAGCGATTGCAACTGACGAACCGCCAGATCCGGGTCGCGAAAACTGTTGCGCGTCAGGGTGATGAGATCGTCGAATGTCATGCGCGCCCGCCAAGGGCCTTTAGCCCCGCGCCCCAGATCACGATAAAGCCGATCCCGGTGACGACCCGGACCAGCGTCAGCGCCGGGCCGGGACCGGCCAGCCCCTCGGTCAGCCCCCCAAGCAGCATAGCGGGCGAGATCGCAAGCAGCGACCAGAACAGCGCAAGCCGCGAATCCTCTGGCGCCACCGGTCGGCCGGCAAGCCGCATCGCAAAAGAAACCAGCGCCGCCACCGCATAGGCCAGCAACGGCAGCAAAAAGATGACCGCCATGACCGCCCCCGCCATCCGCCCGGCCAGCGGAACAGAGGGATCAAGTGCCGCCGCCCGCGCATGACCCGGCGTCTGCGCGATCAGAAAGACCAGCATCGCCCCCATCAGCGTAGCCAGCAGCGCGCCCTCGCTCATCGGGGAGAGATCGCGCATGACGCGGCCCGGCCGGCGCCAGCTTGCCAGCACCCGCGGGACGATCCCCGCCCTCAGGCGTGCCGGGTCAGCCATGCATCCAGCCGCTCGCTGATCTGCTCGCGCAGGGTCTCGTTCTCGATTTCCTCCAATGCATCCGCCAGAAATGACAGCACCATCAGCACCACCGCGCGCCCCCGCGGCACCCCGCGCGAACGCAGATAGAACAGCGCCCCCTCGTCAATTGCACCGGTGGTCGAGCCATGGCTGCATTTGACGTCATCGGCATAGATCTCCAGCTCGGGCTTGCCGAGAAACTGGCTGTCGCCGTCCAGCAGCAGCGCCTGGCTGATCTGATAGCCATCGGTTTTCTGCGCGCCCGGCTGGACCAGAATCTTGCCCTGAAAGACGCCGACGGCGCCGTTCTTCAGCACCTTCTTGAACACCTGCCTGCTTTCGCAACGCTCGGCATCATGGGTGATGAAAACGGTATCATCATGGTGAAAATCGCCGGTCTTGCCGTCGCCCAGCACGGCCCCGGCGACATGGGCCACGGCATCATCACCGATGATGTCGATCACGGCCTCGTGGCGCATCAGGGTGCCGTTGACGGAAAGCGTAAAGGACTTGAACAGCGCATCCGCGGCGACGCGGGCAAAGATCCCGACCCAACCCAGTTTCTGATGCCCCGCGCGTTTGGCCGCGATGTGATGAAAGCGTGCGCCCTCGGCGACATCGACCTCGATCAGTTGATTTGCGCGTGCCCCGGTCATGCCGGTTTCCAGCAGCGTCAGCTCTGCCCCCGGCTCCAGCCGGATAACGTGATGGCCGTAAACATCGGCCCCGGCATCGCTGCGGCGATGGATCAGGTGGATCGGCCGCGCGGGCTTGCCAGTGACGCGGATCAGCGCCCCGTTACGTGCAACGGCCGTATTCAGCGCCGCCATCGGGCGCGCGACCCGCGTCTGGGCCGCGGCCTCCAGCGTGCCGTAAAGCGCGGTTGCCCAATGATCAGGCATATCGGCAGCATCCGCCAGCAGGGTAATCTCGACCCCGTCAAGGGACAGGTCATCCGAGGCCGCGGCATCAAAGACGCCATCAACAAAGACCAGCCGCAGCCTGTCGAGATCATCAAACAGCGGGCTGTCAGGGCCGGGTCCGGCAACCGGGATCGGCGCGGGCCGTGCGGCGTTGAAACCCGCCGGATCGGTATAGCGCCAATATTCGTCACGCCCGCGCGGCAGGCCCATCGCCCGCAGCCGTTCCAGCGCCGCGTGACGGGCCGGCGCGGCAAAGCCACCATCAGGCAGATCAAGTGCCGCGAGCCGCGCATCAAGCGCGCCCGCCGCGCCCTCACGCGCGAGGGCGGGCGTCACCTGGCTTGTCGTGACCGCATGTTCCGTCATTCCCCAGCCTCCGCCAGCAGGTCGGCATAGCCATTACGCTCGACCTCCAGTGCCAGTTCGGGACCGCCCGATTTCACGATCCGGCCATCGGCCATGATGTGAACAACATCGGGTTTGATATGATCAAGCAGGCGCTGATAATGGGTGATGACAAGGAACGCCCGCCCGGCCGAGCGCAGCGCGTTCACACCGTCCGAGACCAGCCGCATCGCATCGACGTCAAGACCGGAATCGGTTTCGTCGAGAATGCACATGCGCGGTTCCAGCATGGCCATTTGCAGGATCTCGTTACGCTTTTTCTCGCCGCCGGAAAAACCGACATTGACCGGGCGCTTGAGCATATCGGCGTCGATATCCAGCGCGCGCGCCTTTTCGCGCACCAGCTTCAGGAAATCTGCCGCCGACAGCTCGTCCTCGCCGCGCGCCTTGCGCTGCGCGTTCACGGCTGTGCGCAGAAAGGTCATGTTGCCGACGCCGGGGATCTCGACCGGGTATTGAAACGCCAGAAACAACCCTGCGGCCGCACGGTCCTCGGGTTCCATCTCCAGCAGGTCCTCGCCCTCCAGCGCGGCGCTGCCTTCGGTGACCTCATAGCCGTCACGGCCCGCCAGCACATAGGACAGCGTAGATTTTCCCGAACCGTTCGGCCCCATGATCGCATGGACCTCGCCGGCGGGAACAATCAGATCGACGCCCTTGAGGATCTGCTTGCCCCCGTCTTCAAGTTCGGCGTGCAGGTTTTTGATATTCAGCATTTCTCTTTCCCTTTGTCCTCAAGACCGAACGGGCGCCGGCCCGCGTCAGGTCAGGCTATCCAGATAGGTCCGCAGCAAGGTCTGGTCCATTTCAACCCTCCCCTGCAATATCTCAAGGCAGCGGCAGACGACGTCCAGACTGTCAAACACCGCATCAGCCGTCAGCGCGAGATGCCTGACCGCCTCCAGATCATCCGGGGCGGCGTTGCGCATCACCAGATCGCGGCGCAGAAAAACCGCGTCTCCATCAACGGCCTGATTGGCGATCTGCCTTCTTTTCAAACCCGCAGTCAGCCGGCTTGCCAGAGGGATGCCCTTTAAGAACGTGAACTTGTGAAATTCGAACCCCTGCCCACGCAGCACATTCATCTGATCACCGATGAGCGGCTGATCGCGGTAAAGCGGCACCATCGCAACCTCGGTGATGATCGCCCCGGTCCCGGCCAGCCTGTGCGCGCCGTGATCAAACACCCGGACTTCTCCGCCCTGAATGTCGATCTTCAGCAGGTCCGGCGTCGGCAGGTCGAGATCGTCCAGACGCTCTGTCCTGAACGACAGCCGGCCGGTTTCACGCATGCCACGGCCAAAACGCGGGCCGAGATAGTCATCAACAAAGGACAGGTTCGCATCAAGCGTCGAATTGAACCCTCCCTCGCCGAACATCCGCAGCTCATGCGTTTCGCCGTCACCGACCGCGGCCTGAATATAATGTTCGTTCGGTCCCTTGATCTCTTGCAGGCGCGCATAGGCGTCGGGCGCCGGCTCGAACCCCCAGACCTCGCACAGCCCGGCGTCCAGCATCATCTGATAGGGGGGCGCATGAACGGGATTGGCGCCGATATCGAGAATCCTCGTCAGGCGCGCGGGCGCCACCAGCTCGCACAGCAGCTTGAGCCTGTCCAGCCGTGGGTTCGACACTAGCCGACGCTCCCTTCCAGGCTGATCGCGACCAGCGACTGCGCTTCCATCGCGAATTCCATCGGCAGGGCCTGAAGCACCTCTTTGGCAAAACCGTTGACGATCAGCGCGACCGCCTGCTCTTCGCCCATCCCGCGCGAACGGCAGTAAAAGAGCTGGTCGTCATCAACCTTGGAGGTCGTGGCCTCGTGTTCGACGCGGCTGCTGTTATTCTTGACCTCGATATAGGGGACGGTATGCGCCCCGCATTTATCGCCGATCAGCAGGCTGTCGCATTGGGTATAGTTGCGGCTGTTGGTGGCGCGCGGGTGCATCGACACCAGCCCGCGATAGGTGTTCTGCGCCCGGCCCGCCGAGATCCCCTTGGACACGATGCGCGACCGCGAATTCTTGCCCAGATGGATCATCTTGGTGCCGGTGTCAGCCTGCTGGTGATTATTGGCGATGGCGATTGAATAGAACTCGCCGCTGCTGTCGTCGCCACGCAGCACGCAAGACGGGTATTTCCACGTGATCGCCGAGCCGGTTTCCACCTGCGTCCACATCACCTTGGCCCGCGCCTCGCGGCAATCGGCCCGCTTGGTCACGAAATTATAGATGCCGCCCTTGCCTTCCTCATCGCCGGGGAACCAGTTCTGAACGGTCGAATATTTGACCTCGGCATCCTCGAGGATGACAATCTCCACCACCGCCGCATGCAGCTGTGCGGTATCGCGTTTGGGTGCGGTGCAGCCCTCAAGATAGCTGACATAGCTGCCCTTGTCCGCGATGATCAGCGTGCGCTCGAACTGGCCCGTATTCTCGGCATTGATGCGGAAATAGGTCGACAGTTCCATCGGGCAGCGCACGCCGGGCGGGATATAGACGAATGAGCCGTCGGAAAACACCGCGCTGTTCAGCGTGGCATAAAAATTATCCGACTGCGGCACGACCGAGCCGAGATATTTTTTCACCAGTTCGGGATGTTCGCGGATCGCCTCGGAGATCGAGCAAAAGATCACGCCGGCCTTGGCCAGTTCGTCCTTGAAGGTCGTGCCGACGGAAACCGAATCGAAAACCGCATCGACCGCGACCCGGCGCGCGTCGGCGGGGGTTTCATCCGCGCCCTCGACCCCGGCAAGGATCATCTGCTCTTTCAGCGGGATACCCAGCTTTTCATAGGTCGCCAGCAACTTGGGATCGACCTCGTCCAGCGATTTCGGCTTGACCGCCATGGATTTGGGGCGGGCGTAATAATACTGATCCTGAAAGTTGATCTCGGGATAGTTCAGCATCGCCCATTTCGGTTCCGCCATGGTCAGCCAGCGGCGATAGGCCGCCAGCCGCCATTCGGTCATCCATTCGGGTTCATCGTTCTTTTCGCTGATCAGGCGGACGATATCTTCGGACAGCCCCTTCGGGGCGTATTCCATCTCGATCTCTGTATCCCAGCCATATTTATAGCTGCCCATATTGGCGACGGTCTCGACCGTTTCACGGTCGACGCCCTCGCGCACCTCAAGATCGGGGGTCTGGTTCATCTCATCCTTCCTCTGGCCGGGCCGACGCCCCGCCATTCCTGTCGCGCCAGCGTGAATACGCGCTTTCCCACGCATCCGCAAATCGGTTCATCTGATCGTCACCCAAAGCCGGGCTTATGGATATGCGTATGGCCGATGCGGCTGTCTGATCGTCAAAGCCCATCGCCTGCAATGTGCCGCCGGCGCGCACCTTGCCCGACGAGCAGGCCGAGCCGGCAGAAACGGCAAAACCCGCAAGATCCATCTGCATGACCTGCGTCTCGCCCTTCCATCCAGATGTAAGAAGGCAGGTCGTATTCGGCAAGCGCGCCGCCCCCTGCCCGGCAACCACTGCCCCGGGCGCCGCCGCCAGCAGCCGCGCCTCGAGCGCGTCGCGCCGGGACGCGACCTCGTCCCACAGCCCGGCCTCAAGATCACGCTGTGCGGCGCGGGCGGCGGCGGCAAAGCCGATGATGCCAAGAAAATTCTCGGTTCCGCCACGGCGGCCCTGCTCCTGCCCGCCGCCGCGCAACAGGGCGGGAAACTCGACCCCTTTGCGAAGGATCAGCGCGCCGACACCTTTCGGCCCGCCCAGCTTGTGCGCGCTGACAAAACCCGCGGAAATATCCAGCCAGTTGAAAGCAAAAGGAACTTTGCCAAAAGCCTGGGTCAGGTCGCTGGAATGCAGCCCGGCGGGCAGGCTCTGGATCACGCCGGTTTCGTTATTGGCCAGTTGCAGCGTCGCGCGCGCAGGCTCTGGCACGGTGACGATCCCGTCACGGTCCACGGCCAGATCGGTTTCACACCACGCCTTGACCGCGCTGTGCTCAACCGCCGCGCAATGGATGCCGCCGCCGCCCAGCACCATCGCCGCCGCCTCGGTCGTGCCCGAGGTAAAGATGACATCCGCGCCCTCTGCGCCAAGCGCCGCCGCCAGATCCTCGCGCGCGCGCTCCATCGCCATTCTGGCCGCCCGCCCCTCGGCATGGACCGACGAGGGGTTGCCCGCCATATCCATCGCCGCGATCATCGCGTCGCGAACCTCGGGGCGCAGCGGGGTTGTCGCGTTCCAGTCCAGATAGGTCCGCATCACAGCGCCCCGGCAATGCGCTCGGCCAGTTGCCGGGCGACCTGATCCTTGCCCATACGCGGCCATGATTCGGCACCGTCGGCCGAAATCAGCGTCACGGTATTGTCAGCCCCGCCAAAGGTGCCGCTGCCGGGTGAGACATCATTGGCGATGATCCAGTCACAGCCCTTTCGGGCGCGCTTGGCCGTCGCATGGGCGATGACGTCGTCGGTCTCGGCGGCAAAGCCCACGACCAGCTTTGGCCGGCCGCTCTGCAAATGGCTGATCCAGGCAAGAATATCGGGGTTTTCCGCGAATTCCAGCACGGGCAAAGTTCCGGCTGCGTCCTTTTTCATCTTGTGCCCGGCAGGATTGGCGACGCGCCAGTCGGCCACCGCAGCCGCCATCACCGCCGCATCGGCCGGCAGTGCCGCCTCGACCGCATCGCGCATCTGGGTGGCGGTTTCGACCGCGATCACCTCAACCCCGTAGGGCGCCGGCACAGTCGCCGGGCCGGTGACAAAACTGACCCTCGCCCCCAGATCACGCAATGCCGCCGCAACTGCGGCCCCTTGCGCCCCCGATGAACGGTTCGAGATATAGCGCACCGGGTCGATCGGCTCTTGCGTCGGGCCAGAGGTCACGATGACATGGCGCCCCGACAGCGGACCGACCGCGACCTCGGGCCCAAGCAACAGCCGCCCCGAAGGCTGCGGCCCGCCAAGCGCCCCGGCAATCGCCTCGGCAATCGCCGCCGGTTCGGCCATGCGCCCCGGCCCATACTCACCGCATGCCATGTCGCCATTATCCGGCCCGACAACCAGCACCCCGTCGCCACGCAACACCGCCAGATTGCGTTGTGTCGCCGGGTGCTGCCACATCCGCACATTCATCGCCGGCGCGATCAGCACCCGCTTGTCAGTCGCCATCAGCAGCGTCGAAGCCAGATCGTCGGCATGCCCGCCCGCCATCTTGGCCATAAGGTTCGCCGTCGCCGGCGCGACCACGACCAGATCGGCCGCACGTGACAGCTGGATATGGCCCATCTCGGCCTCTCGCGTCAGATCAAACAGGTCGCGGTGGACCTCTTCGCCGGCAAGGGCCGCGACCGAAAGCGGGGTCACGAACTCTTCGGCGGCGCGGGTCAGCACCGGGACGACCTGATGACCGGCGCGGCGCAGGTCGCGGATCAGTGTCAGCACCTTATAGGCGGCGATCCCGCCCCCGATCACCAAGAGAATCCGGCTGCCCGCCATCGCTGCCTCCATCGTTATGCCTGTTTCAGATAGGCGACCAGGCCGTCAACAGCAAGGAAAGCCGGGCGGGACAGCGGGGTTAACGACTCTTTAACCACGGGGACACTAAGCTGCGCCGTAAAAGGGGTGTGGTCATGGTTGCAATCGCCTATGCGGTCGCCTTTGAGGGGGCCGAGGGCCGGTTGGTCGAGGTTCAGGCGACAGTCTCGCAGGGGTTACCGGGCTTTGCCATTGTCGGCCTGCCCGACAAGGCCGTTTCCGAGGCGCGCGAGCGCGTGCGCGCGGCCTTTGGGGCGCTGTCGATTGCGGTCCCGTCGAAACGCATCACGGTCAACCTCTCGCCGGCCGATCTGCCCAAGGAGGGCTCACATTTCGATCTCCCGATCGCGCT
>JAUNTL010000189.1 GCA_030538705.1 Paracoccus sp. (in: a-proteobacteria)
TCGGCGATATAATGGGCGGTGGTCTGCCCCTCGACCGTCGCATTCAGCGCAAGGATCACCTCGGTAATGCCCTCATCGCGGATGCGCGCGTTCAGCCGCGGGATGCCCAGATCCTCTGGCCCGATATCATCAAGCGCCGACAGCGTCCCACCCAGCACGTGATAGCGCCCGCCAAAGGCGCGCCCGCGCTCGAGCGCCCAGAGATCGGCGACATCCTCGACCACGCAGATCTCGCCGGTCAGGCGGTCGGGATCGGTGCAGATCGGGCAGATCTCGTCTTGCGAGATATTGCCGCAACGCAGGCAGGGGCGGGCGTTGACGGCGACCTGTTCCATCAGCCGGGCAAGCTGGGCCATCTGCCCGCCGCGCCGGCCGATCAGCGTCAGAACGATCCGCCGGGCCGAACGCGGGCCAAGCCCCGGCAGCCGCGCCAAAGCAGCGATCAGCGCCTGAATGTCGCCGCTGCCTGTCTGTTCCTTGCCCCGCTCATCCATGACTTTCATGCTCCGTTTTCATCGCCGCCGGCCGGCGCGGCGGTATCGCGATCCGGCCCTGATTTCCCGCCCCCGCCCGGCAATGGCAGGCCAGGGCGCAAGCGGACCGCAAGCCCCGCACAGAGGAACCACGCGCCGCAAGTGCGCACCGCGCGCCCGGCACGGAAACCCCGCGCCGCTGCTTATCCGCCGCCGCCGGCTTGCTGTCCAGCCATTGCCGCGCCCTGATATGACCGGAGGTCGCAGGTTCCGCCATCGCGCGGCCTTGCCCGCATCACCCGTGAGAGTGATGGGAACCATGCCCGCGCCCTGCCACGGGCGACGGCCTGCGGCACAGCTGCCTGTTGCGCCCATTGTCGCTGACAGGCCCGATTTCTGATCATCCGGGTGATGCAGGAAAAGGGGGCATCTGTCGGCATGATGGCACCTGTTCCAACATCACGCGCCCGGCCGCAGGGATCGGGGTGGCGCCGCACCACCCGGCTCAGCCGTTTCACCATCACGCGCCGGGCCATAGGTTCACCCCGTTGGTGCCGCTCTGCCTCACCATCACACGGCCCGGTTGCAAGTCTTTGCCGGTCGCGGCTGTCTGCGGCTTGTCACCATGCCTGACGCCCTGCCGACGGTGCCGCGTAAACCTATGCGGGGACAGAGTAAAACCCGTCAGGGGCGCCCTGCACCCGATCCCGGGCACCGGGCAAAGCCGGGCAAACCGGCGCGACAGTTTTCCATCCACTCAGTTCCGGCATCACGCGCCCGGCCGCAGGTCTTTGCCGGAGGCGGCGGTCTGCGGTTGATCGCAGTGCCGGATGCCCCGCCGGCTGTGCTGCATAGACCTGAGCGGGGCAGGGTAAAACCCGTCAGGAGCGCCCTGCACCCGATCCCGGGCGCCGGGCAAAGGAGAGGGCCATGCCAGCGCCGCCACGAAAGGGGCTCGTCATCTGCACCCGATCCCGGGCCGCAGGTCTTGTCCGGCCGCTGTCTTTGGTTCATCGCGGTGCCGGGTGCCCTGCCGACTGTGCCGGGCACGGTCAAAGGGGCCGCATAAAAGTCTGGCCGGGACAGGGTAAAACCCGTCAGGGGCGCCGTCACCCGATCCCGGGCGCCGGGCAAAGCAGGGCAAACCGGCGCGACAGTTTGCCATCCACTCAGTTCCGGCATCACACGCCCGGCCGCAGGTCTTTGCCGGAGGCGGCTGTCTGCGGTTGATCGCAGTGCCGGATGCCCCGCCGGCTGTGCCGCGCGCGGTCAACCGGGCCGCAAAAACCTTAGTGGGGGCAGGGTAAAACCCGTCAGGGGCGCCGCCACCCGATCCCGGGCGCCGGACAAAGCAGAGAGGGGGGGCGGCAGTTGCGGCCCGGCCTGCCGCTCGGGTTATTCACCTGCCGCAGGGTTCACCTGCTGCATGTGATGGCCGGTCCGCACCCGGCCGGCTCGGGCGGACAAAAATGCCGGATCATCCCCGGCGATACGGGCCAGCCGCTGCCATCGCCCGGCCTCAGAAGGGCAGCTTCATCTCGGGTGGCAGGCCCAGATCGCGGGTGATGCGGGCCATTTCGGCCTGCGCCTTTTCCTGTGCGCGGCGTTGCGCGTCATTGATCGCGGCGAGGATCAGATCCTCGACGACCTCCTTCTCCGAGGCGACAAAGATCGAGGGGTCGATCTCGATCCCGGTCAGCTCGCCTTTTGCGGTGGCCGTGACACGCACCAGCCCCGCGCCGGCCTCGCCGGTGACGGTCAGCTGGGCCAGACCTTCCTGCATTTCGGCGACCCGGGCCTGCATGTCCTTGGCCGTGGCCATCATCTTGGCCATGTCGCCAATGCTGCCCAATCCCTTGAACATCAATCACTCCTCATCTTCGAAAGGATCCCATTCCTCGGCCGCCGCGACCGGGCTGGTGCCGTCATCATGCGTGGTGCCGGGATCGGATGCGGCCTGTGTGACCGGTTCGGCGGGCGGGGGTATCCGCCGCGCGGCAACCACACTGGCGCCGGGAAAGGCGGCAAGGACTGCGATCACCGCCGGATGGGTCACGGCGCGGGCCATGGCCTCGGCCTCGTCGCGGGCGCGGATCTCGGCCACGGTCGGGGCGCCGCCCTCGTTCACGACGCTGACGGCCCAACGCTGCCCGCCGCACCAGCCGCGCAGCCGCTCGGCCAGACGC
>JAUNTL010000063.1:0-363 GCA_030538705.1 Paracoccus sp. (in: a-proteobacteria)
ATGTCCCGCGCGGCTTGGCCCGCAATGTCGGATCGGCGGCGGTCGGGTCTTCGGGCCATGGGTGACGGGGATAGCGGCCGCGCATTTCCTTGCGCACCTCGGCATAGCTGCCGGCCCAGAAACCGGGCAGATCCGTTGTCACCGCAATCGGCTTTTGCCCGGGCGACAGCAGCACCATCCGCAGCGGCTGGCGGCCGATCATCGGGTGGCGGTCCAGCCCGAATACCTCTTGCAGGCGCAATTCGACCGAGGGGGTTTCCGCGTCATAGTCAATCGGCACGGCGCGGCCCAGAGCAGTGCGGAACTGCGCGGGTGCGATCTGATCAAGCGTCCTTTGCCCCTCCCATCCCAGCATATCCATCA
>JAUNTL010000063.1:373-19714 GCA_030538705.1 Paracoccus sp. (in: a-proteobacteria)
CTGGGTCAGATCAAGCGCGCGCAGATCGGCACGGTTGCGCACCCGCCCGAGATGGGGGACCAGCCAGTCGCCATCAGCCAGCAATGCGGCGTCTGACACATCGGGCCCGTCAGGCAGCAGCCGGATGCGTGCGCGCAGACGGGCGGCGCGGGGCGACCATGGCAGACCCTCGGCGCGGATGCCCTCCCATGCGGCGCGGGCGATGGCATCGGCATCGGGGCGCGGCAGCGGCTGCTCGGACAGGGTCAGCGCGCCCAATGTCTCGCGCAGGCGGGCGCTGATGCGACCCTCGCGCGGGGACCATTCGACGACCTCGGCCATGGTGATGCGATCGGCGAAAAGCGCGCGGATCTCGGCCGGATCAAGCGGCAGGGCCAGCCGGATGCGCGCCTCGCGCCCGGCGCCGTCCAGATCGGTCACGACCAGAAAGGGGCTGCCCGACAGCGGATCGCCCTCGGCCATGATCGCCCCGCGCCCGCCCGACAGCAGATAGCGCGGCTGATCGCCCGGCCTGCGCATGGCGATGCGGTCAGGATAGGCAAGCGCGGCCATCGCAGCGGGACCGGGCGGCTGTTGGCGCTCTGGGGCCATATGGCGCAGGCGGCGGGCCTCGTCACGGATACGCATCAGCGCCGGGCGCACCGCCGGTCCATGGCGCCCGGGTTCGGCAAGCGCGCGCAGCCGCAGGCCAAGATCGGCGCCGCTGTCGCGCAGCGGGTCGCGGTCCTCGATCAGCGCGGCAAGGGGGGCCGCCCCGCGCCCGGCGCGGATCAGCATATGGCTGATGCGCGGATGAACCGGCAGCACCGCCATCGCGCGGCCATGCGCGGTGATCCGCCCGCCCGCGTCAAGCGCGCCAAGATCGCCCAGCAGTGCCCGCGCGCCGGCCAGTGCGGCCTCGGGCGGAGGGGTCAGAAAGGCCAGCCCGGTCCCGTCGCTGCCCCAGTTGGCAAGATCCAGGGCAAGCCCGCTCAGATCGGCGGTGGTGATTTCGGGGGGCGCAAAGGCGGGCAGGGCGCCCTCTTCGGCGCGCGCCCACATGCGAAAACAGACCCCCGGCGCGACCCGGCCGGCCCGGCCCCGGCGCTGCTCGGCCTCGGCACGGCTGACGCGCTCGGTCACCAGCCGCGACATGCCCGAACCGGGATCGAACCGTGCGCGCCGCGCCCGCCCGGTATCGACGACGACGCGCACCCCGGGAATGGTCAGCGAGGTCTCGGCAATCGCCGTCGCCAGCACGATGCGCCGCACCTTGCCCGGCGGCGACAGGGCGGCACGCTGCGCGGCGGGGTCCATGGCGCCATAAAGCGGCATGATCTCGCACGGCAGATCCGAGAGCAGGGCGGCGACGCGGCGGATCTCGCCCTCGCCGGGCAGAAAGACAAGGATCGAGCCGCCGGTGGTGTCGCGGGTCTCGGCCTCGGCCATGGCGATCAGGCGGGCGGCCTCGCTTTCCAGCCGGCTGCCGGCGGGCAGGGGGCGGGGCAGGTGGCGGGTCTCGACCGGCCATGCGCGGCCGGGTGATTCGATGACCGGGGCGTTATCCAGCATGACCGCGACCGGGCCGGCATCCAGCGTCGCCGACATCACCACGATTGCCAGATCGGGACGTAACGCGCCGCGCGCCTCCCATGCCAGGGCAAGGCCGAGATCGGCGTTCAGGCTGCGTTCGTGAAACTCGTCAAAAATGACGCAGCCCACCCCGTCGAGCGCGGGGTCCGATTGCAGCATGCGCGTCAGGATGCCCTCGGTCACGACCTCGATCCGCGCGCCGGGGACGGATTCGCCGCGCATCCGGTAACCGACATCACCGCCGGGCTGCTGGCCCAGCGACTGCGCCAGCCGCTCGGCCGCGGCGCGCGCCGCCAGCCGCCGGGGTTCCAGCATCAGGATGCGCCCCGCAACCACATCGCCAAGCGCCAGCGGCACCCGCGTCGTCTTGCCGGCACCGGGCGGCGCGACCAGAACGGCACGGCCCCCGGCCGCGACCGCCGCACGCAGCGCCGGCAGGGCATCGTCGATCGGCAGGCGGGTCGGCTCGTCGGTTGCGCTCATGCCCCGCTTATCGCGCAAGCCCGCCCGCGCTTGCAAGCCGCCCCCGCGCCCCCATATGAAACCCCGAGGCCGGGCAATGGGTTAGTCCGGACAGAGCCACAGACGGAACAGGCATGGGTATTGGTGATTTCACGACGGGCCTGCTGCGCGGTATCGGCACGGGCGAGCAGGTGATCCGGCTGGGCGTGACGGGTCTCAGCCGGGCGGGCAAGACGGTGTTCATCACCTCGCTGGTCGCCAATCTGATGGATCGCGGCCGCATGACGGCGCTGCGCGCCGCCGCAGACGGCTCGATCCGCGCGGCATGGCTGCAACCACAGCCCGATGACACCGTGCCGCGCTTTGACTTTGAACGCCATCTGGCGGCGCTGACCGGACCTGAACCGCATTGGCCCGAGGGCACGCGCCATGTCTCGGAACTGCGGCTGTCGCTGCGGCTGCGTCCGCGTGGCCTTTTGGGCGGCTGGCGGGGCGAACGGGTCGTTCATCTGGATATCGTCGATTATCCCGGCGAGTGGCTGCTGGACCTGCGCCTGATGGGGCGCAGCTTTGACGAGTGGTCGGCCGAGGTCATGGCCCGCATGCCGGGCCGACCGGGGGCAGAGGATTATCTGGCGGCGCTGGCGGCCACCGATCTGGATGCGCGTTTTGACGAACAGGTCGCGCAGGGGCTGGCGGCGGCCTATGCGGCGCATCTCAATGCCGCGCGCGAGGCGGGGTATTCCGATTGCACGCCGGGCCGGTTCCTGCTGCCGGGCGAGATGGCCGGCTCGCCCGCGCTGACCTTCGCCCCCTTGCCCGGGGGGGATGTGAAATCGCCCCTGCGGCGTGAGTTCGCGCGCCGCTTTGCCGCCTATAAGTCGCGCATCGTGCGGCCGTTCTTTCGCAATCATTTCTCGCGCATTGACCGTCAGGTGGTGCTGGTCGATGTGCTGGGTGCCATCCATGCCGGTCCGCCCGCGCTGGAGGATCTGCGCCGGGCCATGGCCGATATCCTGTCGGCCTTTAACCCCGGCCGCACCGGCTGGCTGTCGCAGATGCTGGGTCTGCGGCGGGTCGAGCGCATTCTGTTCGCCGCGACCAAGGCCGATCATCTGCATCACAGCCAGCACGCGCGCCTGACGGGCATTGTCACGGCGCTGCTGCGCGAGGCCCGCGACCGCGCCGATTTTGCCGGCGCGCGGACCGAGGCGATGGCGATCGCCGCGTTGCGTGCCACGACCGAGGATGTGATCCGCCAGAACGGGCAGGAGCTTCAGGCCGTGCGCGGCACATTGATGGACGGGCGCCGCGCGGCCTTTTTCGCCGGTGATCTGCCCGCCGATCCGGCGGTTCTGCTGATGCCCGCGCGCGAGGGGCGGGGCGAATGGCTTGATGGTGACTATGCCGTGATGAACTTCCGCCCCGCTGCGATGACCGCGCGGCCCGGGGACGGGCCACCCCATATCCGGCTGGACCGTGCCGCCGAATTCCTGATCGGAGACCGCCTGTGACCGACCCCCGCCGCCCCGGCCCCGTGCTGGTCGAACTGGATGATGCGCGCCCGCGTGACCGGGCAGCACCCGCAAACGCCGGCGGCAATCCGGCGCAGGACAGCCATAACCCCGCGGATGCGCCGCCGGTCGGCGATGATGGCCTGCCGCTGCCTCGCCCGCGCGCGATGGAGATGGTCGCCCGGCTGGCCGGTCGCGGGCCATCGCGGCTGACACGGCTTTTGTTCAATGCGGGCGCCGCCCTGCTGACATTCTTGCTGTCGGTGGCGGCGCTGAATTATATCTCGGGGCTGTTCATCCGCTGGCCGGTGCTGGGTTGGATCGGCGTCGGCCTGTTTGCGCTGTTCACCATCGCGGTGCTGGCGGTTGGTATCCGCGAGATCCGGGCATGGCGGCGCTTTGCCCAGATCGACCAGATCAACCGCGATGCCGGGCAGGCGCTGGCGCGCGGTGATCTGACGGGCGCGCGCGCGGTGACGGCGCGGCTTGACCGGCTCTATGCAGAGCGGCCACAGGCGCAGTGGGGCCGCGCGACACTGGCCGAGCGCGGGCCAGAGGCGCTGGATGCCGAAACCCTGCTGATCCTGGCCGAGGCGCAGCTGCTCGCCCCCCTCGACCGCGAGGCGCGCGCCGAGATCGAGGCCGCGACCCGCACCGTTGCCGCCGTGACCGCCCTGATCCCGCTGGCTTTTGCCGATGTCGCCGCCGCACTTGCGGCCAATCTGCGGATGATCCGGCGGATGGCGGAAATCTATGGCGGGCGGGCCGGCGCGGTCGGCGGCTGGCGGCTGGCGCGTGTGGTGATGACCCATCTGATTGCGACGGGCGCGGTCGCGGCGGGTGATGATCTGATCCATACGCTGGCCGGTGGCGGGCTGATGGCCAAACTGTCGCGCCGTTTCGGCGAGGGGGTGGTCAACGGCGCGCTGACCGCGCGGGTCGGGATCGCCGCGATGGAGGTCTGCCGCCCGCTGCCATTCATCGCCCAGCCCCGGCCACGGGTCGGAAACCTGGTCTCACGCGGGCTGGCGGGGCTGTTTGGTGCGGGCGGCGAAACCCCCGCGCCGGCGGCGCCGGATGACGAAGCGAGATCAGATTCCGCCGACAAGGGATGAGCGCGGTCCGCGCGCGCCATCCATTGGACGGGGACTGAAAGACAGCCTGTCTTTGATGCGCGATGCGCGACAGGATATCGCGCGCATCACCGATCAGATTGCCGGTTCCTTCCTGATCGCGCACCCTGCCCAGCCGGCGCGCCGCGTCATCTGCGCGCGCTGACATCAGACAGCAGCCCATAGACAGGGCGCCGCGCGCATCGTCATGCGTGGCTGCGCAATCTTCTGTCCATAAATATCCACTCCGGCCGCGCCGCGGTCGCGGTCGGGGGCCATGAAACTCTGCGCCTGCACCCACCCCGGATACCCGGCGGCCGGCGCGATGCGCTGATCTGCGTTCCGCCCTTGATCCGGGACGCGCGTCTGATTACCTTGGAAATAACTCGAAAACGGAGGGCGTTGCCATGACGCCCAGGCGTCCCGCGGGTGCGGACGCGTTCCCGGCAATCACGGTTGAGCCATCCGGCACCCGCCCACCCGAATCGGGGCAGCTTTATGCTGCGCTGGATCTGGGCACGAACAGTTGCAGGATGCTGATTGCCCGGCCGACGGGCAATCAGTTTCAGGTCGTGGACAGCTTTTCAAAGCCAGTCCAACTGGGTCAGGGGCTTGAAGCCTCGGGCAGGCTTTCGCGTGCCTCGATGACGCGGACGGTCCATGCGCTTCAGGTCTGCCGGCGCAAGCTGGAACAGCATGACGTGCGCAACATGCGGCTGGTTGCGACCGAGGCCTGCCGGCGCGCGCGTAACAGCCGCGATTTCATGCGCATGATCCGCCGCGAGACCGGCCTGCCGATCGAGATCATCGGTGCCGAGGAAGAGGCACGGCTGGCCGTCATTTCCTGCGCGCCGCTGGTCAATCAGCGCACCGAGCAATTGCTGGTCGTCGATATCGGCGGCGGCTCGACGGAACTGGTCTGGATCGACCTGTCGGATGTCGACCCGCATGAGCGTTCGCGCGCGATCATGAAGCTGGGCAACAGCTTTACCCCGACCGGGGCAGGCGGTGCGCGGGTGGTGGACTGGATCTCTGTGCCTCTGGGCGTGGCGACCTTGCGTGATCAATATGCCGATGTCATCGACGATCCCGGCCGCTTTGCGCTGATGAGCTGGTATTTCGAGGAAATGCTCGCCGATTTCGCCCCCTATGCCAAGGGCGCGCCGGATCGTGGTTTTCAGATCATCGGGACTTCGGGCACGGTGACGACGGTGGCCGCCAGCCATCTGGGGCTGAAACGCTATGACCGCACCAAGGTCGACGGGCTGACCATGACAAGCGCACAGATCGACGCGGTGATCCGCAACTATCTGTCGCTTGGTCCCGAGGGCCGGCGCAACGATCCCCGGATCGGGCGCGAGCGTCATGCGCTGATCATGTCGGGGGCGGCGATTTTGCAGACGCTGATGCGGATCTGGCCGACACGGCGGCTGTCGGTGGCGGATCGCGGGCTGCGCGAGGGGCTGCTCTATGCGCAGATGGTGCGCGACGGGGCGATAACGGATGACGGTATGAACGGGGTGGCGTGATGGCCAGAAAACCGGGTGGCGGCGCAGGCGCGCAGGGGCCACGGGAACGCAAATCATCGGGACGCGGACAGCGCGACCTCAGGGTGCGGGTAAAATCGGCCAAGGGGCGCAAGCTGTCCTCGACGCTGTGGCTGGAACGCCAGCTCAATGACCCCTATGTCGCCCGCGCGCGGCGCGATGGCTATCGCGGGCGCGCGGCCTATAAGATATTGGAACTCGATGATAAATACGGGTTTCTGACACCCGGTGCGCGGGTTGTCGATCTGGGCTGTGCGCCGGGGGGGTGGTGTCAGGTCGCGGTGCCGCGCATCAATGCCCTGGGCGAAAACGAGGGCCGCAGGCAGGGCCGGATCATCGGCATCGACCTGCAAGAGGTCGACCCGATCGCCGGGGCGGAACTGCATGTTCTCGACTTTCTGGCCGATGGGGCCGACGATCAGGTCAAGGCATGGCTGGGCGGTCAGGCCGACGTGGTGATGTCGGATATGGCGGCCTCCTCGTCCGGGCATAAGGGCACGGACCATCTGCGCATCGTGGCATTGGTCGAGGCGGCGGCGCAACTGGCCTTTGATGTTCTGGCGCCGGGGGGGACTTTTGTCGCCAAGGTGCTGGCCGGCGGGGCCGAGCAGGGGCTGCAAACCATGCTCAAGCAGAATTTCGACAAGGTTGCGAATGTAAAGCCTTCGGCCTCGCGATCCGATTCATCCGAGAAATTCGTCGTCGCGATGGGTTTCCGCGGCCGCCCGGACGAGGCTGATGCGGATGACCGCGCCCCGTCCGCCGGCTGATGCCGGCCATGACGATGGGCGCGGGCTGATACCGGCTATGATGATCGCCGCCGGCTGATGCCGGCCGTGATGATCGGCACGGGCTGTCCGCTGCGGGGATCGGGCCGCGCGCGGCCCTGCGGATGGACATCGCCCGTGGCCCGGCGCGGGCATGGTCGGGGCCGCACCTTTTTCCATGACGGTGGGCCGGTGCCTGCTGTGATCACGCCCGCCGCAAGGGGCGCACTGCCTTGCCCCTTGCGGCCCGGCGCTGTGTGATCACGCTGCGCGTCCGGGGGGAATGCAGGTTGGCGGGCAAGGTCTCGATCATGCCCGTGTGCCTAGCGGCCGCGTCGGTCCCGTATGCTGCGGGAGCCGTGGCGCCACGACAGGGCCGGTGCCTGCTGTGATTACGCCCGCCGCATAGGCGCACTGTCTTGCCCCTTGCGGCCCGGCGCTGTGTGATCACGCGGCTTGTCCGGGGAAATACAGGTTGACGGGCAGGGGTCTCGATCATGCCCGCGCACCGCCGCCCGCGTCGGGCCGGTATGCTGCGGGAGCCACGACAGGGCCAGAGGCCGCGCAAAGACCGCGCTGCGCGGCTCCGGGCGCGGCGGCTTTCCCTTTGGCAGCCGCCTGGCGTGTTGCCTTGCCGGGCGCCTTTGCAAAAACCGTGATCGTGCAGAGGGTTACGCCCGGCCGGGTTTTCGCCGGCCCCGGCCTGCCCGCGCGGTTGTGGCGCCGCGCCCTTGTCACGCAGCAGATCACACCGGACCGGCGCGCAGCTTTTGCCAGTCGCGCATCCGGCCGCGAAACCATATGCGCTGAGATTTCGCATATTGCCGCGTGGCGATGATGGCGCGTGCCATGGCCTCGTCTGCGGTCATCTCGCCGCGCAGATGGGCGGCGATCTCGGGCGCGCCGATGGCGCGCGCCCATTGCGCGCGGGCGTCCCAGCGGGGCAGCATGGCGCGCACCTCATCTTGCGCGCCGCCGTGCCACATCTGATCAAAGCGTTGCGCGATGCGTCCGGCCAGCCAGTCGCGGTCACATTCCAGCACCAGCCTGTGCGCGGCCTGCGGGCCGATCAGCGGGTCGGGGGTCCGGGCCTGCCATTCGACGATACCGCGCCCGGTGGCGATGAACACCTCCCATGCGCGCTGAACACGGGCGGGGTTTTTCAGGTCGATACGCGCGCGGCTGGCAGGGTCAAGCCCGGCGATCATATCCGGCAGGCCACCCGCCGCGATCATGTCATCGGCGCGGGCGCGAATCTCGGGCGGGACCGGCGGTATCCAGGCCAGCCCCCGGGTCAGCGCGCTGAGATAAAGCCCGGTGCCGCCTGCGATGATCAGCCGGCCGGGCAGGCGCGCGACATCCGCCAGCCAGTCGCCGACCGAATAGGCGGCCCCCGGCGCGACATGACCGTAAAGCGCATGCACGGCCGCCGCCTCATCCGCGGCATCGGGCCGTGCTGTCAGCACCCGCCAGCAGGACCAGATCTGCAAGGCGTCGGCGTTGACGATCGTGCCGCCCTGTGCCTGCGCGATGGCCAGAGCAAGCGCCGATTTGCCCGCCGCCGTGGGGCCGGCGATGACCACATGACGGGCCGGGTCCAGCCCTGGGATGATATCGGCGGCGTTCATGCGCACTCCCGGTTGAATACCGGCTCCTTTTGCGACATTTTGCCAACAAGTTGAACCGCTGGAAGGGCGCCGCGCATGTCAGAGACCGATCCGAAACCCCCGACCAGCTATGACCGCGTAATGCTGAAGATATCGGGCGAGGCGCTGATGGGCGATCAGGGGTATGGCCTGCATCCGCCGACCATCGCGCGCATCGCCGATGAGGTCGAATCGGTCCACAAGCTGGGGGTCGAGGTCTGCATGGTCATCGGCGGCGGCAATATCTTTCGCGGCCTTCAGGGCAGCGCCCAGGGGATGGAACGCACGACCGCCGATTATATGGGCATGCTGGCCACGGTGATGAACGCGCTGGCGATGCAATCCGCGCTTGAGGCCAAGGGCATCCACACCCGCGTGATCAGCGCTATCCGCATGGATGAGGTGGCCGAGCCTTATATCCGCCGCCGCGCCGTGCGCCATCTGGAGAAAAAGCGCGTCATCATCTTTGCCGCAGGCACCGGCAACCCTTATTTCACCACCGACACCGCAGCAACTTTGCGCGCTAATGAGATGAATTGTCAGGCGATTTTCAAGGGCACCAAGGTTGACGGGGTCTATGATATGGACCCCAAGAAATTCCCCGAGGCCAAGCGCTATGACGAAGTGACTTATGACGAGGCGCTGCAAAAAAACCTCGGCGTGATGGATGCCTCGGCGATTGCTTTGGCGCGCGACAACAAGCTGCCGATCATCGTCTTTTCGCTGGATGAGCCGGGCGGATTTTGCGGCATTCTGGCCGGCGAGGGGACATATACCCGCGTTATTGACGCCCGGGGGATGTCAGCGGGCCGCGAGGTGAAATCCTGACGCGGATACCGTTGCGGCTGCGCACGGTCAGCCGGGCGACCGGAACCGGCAGCTGGTCGGTGATCTCCAGCCGGTGATCGCGCAGGATCATCGACAGGATCAGCGGACCCTCCACCATGGCAAAACCGGCGCCGGGACAGACGCGGCTGCCGGCGGAAAAGGGAATATAGGCCCGGCGCAGGCAGTCGCGGCCGTTTTCCGTCCCGAACCGCGCGGGGTCGAACTCGTCGGGGCGGTCCCACAGTCTTTCATGGCGATGCAGATGCCAGGGCGAGATGACGATCTGTGCGCCCTTTGGGACCGGGCGGCCACGGAACTCGTGCGGACAGGCGGCCTCGCGCACCATCATCGGCACGGGCGGGTAAAGCCGCATCGCCTCGCGGAAGGCAGCGCGCGACAGGCTCAGCCGGCTGAGCGTCGCAAAATCCGTATCCGCCGGGTCGATTTCGGCGCGGGCCTCGGCGGCGATGCGGTCCTGCCAGTCGGGATATGCGGCCAGCAGCCACAGCGCCCATGCCAGTGCCGAGGCCGAGGTCTCGTGCCCGGCAAGGAAAAAGATCGCGACCTGATCGACCATCTCGGCGGGGGTAAAGATCCGGCCGGTTTCGGGATCGGGGGTGGTCATGATCTTGGTTGCCAGATCATCGGGCGCGCTGCCTGCCGCGATCTCGGCCGCGCGGGCGGCAACCAGTGATTCGATCAGCCTGCGGATCGTCGCGGCGGTGCGCCGGGTGCGGCGCGAATGCGGGCGGGGCAGCCATGCAGGAAACGGGATCAGCGCGGCCAGATTGACGATCGGCTGGGCGTCCTGATGGGCGCGGAAGGTCGCGAATACCTGTGCCGCCGTCTCATGCGCGATGGGGATTGAAAAGAGCGTGCGGAAGATCACATCGGCCGCGGCATGCGCGGTCAGCGGCTCCAGATCGGTCTCACCCTCGGGCAGGCGGGCAGTGGCGGCGATGGCGGCGTCGCGGATATGGGGAAAGATCTCGCGCAGGCGGCCGCCCTCGAATGCCGGGTCGATGATGCGGCGCTGGCGGCGCCATTCCGCGCCGTTGGTGACAAAGACCGACCGCCCCAGCAGCGGCGCCAGCCCCTCGCGCAGGCGGTTGGATTTGGGAAACTCATCGGGCCGCTCGCGCAGGATCAGCGTGATCAGCGCGGGGTCGTTGCAGAAAAAGCTGTGGATCGGGCCGCGCCGGTATTCTGCCATCCAGGCACGGTAAAGCCGCCCCGGAAGTGCCGACAGCAGGTCACGGCGAAAGGCACGGATGTAATGCAGGAGGCCGCCGCCTGCGGATGTCTCGGGCCGGGGCGGGATCATGGGTAATGCCAGCGGTTGACGGCGCGCGCGATGCGACCGGGCGAATGGTTGCGGTTGGCGAAACGTTCAGCCAGCGTGATCGGGCCGGCGGTGATCTGGAAATAGTCATAGACGCCCGGCCGGTCAAAGGCGCAAAGATATTGAAAATGCAGCCGGAACCAGCGGAAACGCAGCCGGCGCAGGCGCTCGCGCGACAGGGTTTGCGTAAATGCCGCCGAGATGATCAGCGGGCCGCCGCCGCCTTGTGGTGCGCAGCCCGAGACCGCGACCGGATCGCACAGGCCGAAACAGCAGGCATCGCCGGGGGCGGTCACATCGACCCATACCGTCTTTGATGCCGCCAGATCGTGCAGATCGCGCCGCAGCTCGTCCGCATGCGGCAGGAACGAGGCCATCGGCACGACATGGCCAAGCGTCAGCAGCGCGACATGGGGCGGTAATTGCCGCCGGCGCGCCAGCCGCGCCAGCACCGATACCGCGATATATGCCCCCGAGGAATGACCCACCACCAGCACCTCGTCCCAGTCCTGCGCGGCCACCTGTGCCACACGTGCCGCGAATGCGTCGATGCGGTCGTTCAGCACGGGCGGATAGGCCCCGTGGTCCTGCGCGGTAAAGGCGTAATCATGCATCAGGTAATAAGCAAAGATGCGCCCGTCCAGCCGGCGCCAGCCCGCCAGAACCGCAGCCGCGACCGCGCCGGCCACGGGCAGCGCCGCCATCCAGCCGGGCAGACCCGCCGCGCGCGCCCCCCATGCCGCCAGCCAGCCCGCCATCGCCGCAAGGATCAGGGCCGTGGCGGCCTGCGCCAGCAGAACCGCAATCGGATAAAGCGCCGCGATCACCGGCCCGCGCCGCAGCCGCATCAGCCCGACAAGCGCGCCCGATCCGATATAGGCCCAGGCCGTGCGCAAAAGCTGGCCGTAAGTTGCAGGGATCGAGTGGCCCATGCTGCGCGCGACCAGATCGGACCAGATCAGCACTTCGATTTCGGCATGCGCGGGGCGGTCCTTGGTCACGCTCTGCGCCGCCCAGCCAAAACCGGTCGTATCGCCGCGCTCTGCCGGGGACAGCTCATAACCCGATATCCGTGCCTGCGTGGCGCCCTCGCGCCGGAACAGCTCGCGATAGCGGCGCGGCGGGATGGGATCGAAACCGGGGATATACAGAACCCGGCGGCGCATCAGCTCTGGTTGCGCTCTGGCAGATCGCACAGCATCACCGCACGGGAATGGGACGCGAATTCGCGCCGCCAGGTCAGCCCCAGCACGAAAGTCGTGGTCACAAACAGCCCCCATGGCCCGAACAGCCAGCCAAGGGCCGCCAGCGAGAAATAGATGTTGCGCAGCCCGATGTTAAAGCTTTTGGCGGCCGTGATGTTGATCTCGGCCGCCTGGGCGGCGCGGCGCAGGGCCAGCGGGTCGGTCGGGTCGTTGGGCACCGAGGCCATCATGATCGCGCAATAGCCAAACAGCCGGTGCGACCAGATGAATTTCAGCAGTGCATTGGCAACAAAGAACAGCGCCGTGATGACCTTGATCTGCCATAGCGCGGTCGGCGCCTGCCCGATCTCCAGCTCGGCCGCGACGCGGCCCAGACGCTCGGGATTGGCGATCAGCGCCATGCCGCCGCCGATCGCGATCATCGAGGCCGAGGCGAAAAACGTCGTCCCCTCGCGCAGGGTCTGCAAGATCGCGCTGTCAAAGATACGCGGCTGGCGGGTGATGAACTGGCGCATCCATTCATGACGGTAATGCACCATCAGCCGGCTGACAGAGGGCCGCCGGCGCGGCGGATGCTCGATCAGCCAGCCGATGCCGATCAGCCAGATCAGCGCCGCATAGTCACCTGCGGTCAGGGTCGAAAGATGCGATGCCGTGCCCATGTTCTGTTGATAGGCCGGTCAGGTTGCGGTTGCCAGTCGCAAATGTCCCAACTATCAATGGCTGGACTTTTTGCCAGGAGGACAGAATGGCCGCTGCACATGCCATCCACGAAGAATTTCCCAATGACGCCGAAACCATCCACGCGCTCAAGGTTTCTGACAATCGTTTCGCCCGCCTGATGGACGAATACGACAGCGTCAATGATGAGGTCGCTGCCGCGGAAACCCGCGTCGAGCCGACGTCTGAAGAGCATGAGACAGAGCTGCGCAAGCAGCGCGCCCGCCTCAAGGACGAGATCGCGCGCATGATCTCGGCCGCCAAGGCCGGGGCCTGATATGGAAATGCCCGCACCCGATGCGGGCGTTATCGCGCGCCGCGACCAGATCGCGGCGCGGCTTGGCGCGGTGCTGGCTGATCCGGCGGCGGTGATCACCGACCCGGTTCAGACGCGCGCCTATGAATGTGACGCGCTGTCGGCCTATCGCTGCCCGCCGCTGGCGGTGGTGCTGCCTTCGACGACGGATGAGGTGGCGGCGGTGTTGCGCATCTGCCGTGATGAGGGCGTGCCGGTTGTGCCGCGCGGATCGGGCACCAGCCTTGCGGGCGGTGCCATGCCGACGGCCGATGCGGTCATCATCGGGTTGTCGCGGATGAATGCGGTGCTGGAAATCAGCCCGGAGGACCGGCTGATCCGTGTCCAGACCGGACGCACCAACCTGTCGGTGACCGGCGCGGTCGAGCCTTTCGGATTCTTTTACGCCCCCGACCCTTCGAGCCAGCTGGCCTGTGCGATCGGTGGCAATATCGCCATGAACTCGGGCGGGGCGCATTGCCTGAAATATGGCGTGACCACCAATAACCTGCTGGGCGCGACCGTCGTCTTGATGGATGGATCAGTCGTCGAACTGGGCGGCCCGATGGGCGAGGGTGCAGGTCTGGACCTGCTGGGCGTGATCTGCGGCTCGGAGGGCCAGCTGGGCATCGTGACCGAGGCCGTGCTGCGCATCCTGCCGCG
Source organism: Paracoccus sp. (in: a-proteobacteria) (assembly GCA_030538705.1). Taxonomy (GTDB): domain Bacteria; phylum Pseudomonadota; class Alphaproteobacteria; order Rhodobacterales; family Rhodobacteraceae; genus Paracoccus. The sequence continues at coordinate 14,047 of JAUNTL010000063.1, forward strand.
CCCGGCCGGCGCGCGTCCGGTGCTGATTGCCTTTGACGGCGCCGAGATCGCCGGCGCCTGTGTCGCGGCGATCATCCGTTCGGGCGTCCTGCCGGTCGCCATTGAATATATGGACCGCCCCTGTATCCACGCGACCGAGGCATTTTGCGGCGCCGGATATCCCGATTGCGAGGCCCTGTTGATTGTCGAGGTCGAGGGGGCCGGGCCGGAGATCGCCGAGCAGCTTGCCCTGATCCGCGAGATCGCGGCGCGCTTTGATCCGGTCGAGTTCCGCGAATCGCAATCGGACGAGGAATCGCGCCGGATCTGGCTGGGCCGCAAGTCGGCCTTTGGCGCCATGGGTGTGATCGGTGATTACATGTGTCTGGACGGGACAATTCCCGTCAGCCAGCTGCCCCATGTGCTGAACCGTATTGCCGCAATGTCGGACGAGGCCGGGCTGCGTGTCGCCAATGTCTTTCATGCCGGCGATGGCAATATGCATCCGCTGATCATCTTTGACGCCAACCGGCCCGGAGATCTGGAGCGGGTCGAGAAGCTGGGCGCCGATATCTTGCGGCTTTGTGTCGAGGTCGGCGGCTGTCTGACCGGTGAACATGGCGTCGGCATCGAAAAGCGTGAACTGATGTCCACCCAATATACCCCCGCCGATCTGGACGCGCAGATGCGTGTCAAGGATGTGTTTGACCCCGGCTGGCTGCTGAATCCGGCCAAGGTGTTCCCGCTGGCCGCCTCGGCGGCGCGGCGCGGGGCAGGGCGGGCTGATGATGCGGCCTGAGAGCGACAAAGACCTGGCCGCGATGATCCGCGCGGCCTCTGGCCCGCTGAGCGTGACCGGAGGGGCCTCGCGGCTGCATCCCGGCGAGGGCTGTGGCACGCGCATCGACATGAGCGGGCTGAGCGGTGTGACCCTTTATGAGCCAGAGGCGCTGACGCTGGTCGCGCGTGCCGGAACACCGCTGGCCGAGATACACGCGCTGCTGGCCGCCGAGGGCCAGATGCTGGCGTTCGAGCCTGACCCGCGTGCCGGTTCGACCATCGGGGGGGTGGCGGCGGCCAATGCGTCGGGGCCGCGTCGGGTGGCGGCCGGGGCCTGCCGCGATGCGATGATCGGGATCACGCTGGTCACCGGCGCGGGCGAGATCATCCGCAACGGCGGGCGGGTGATGAAGAATGTCACGGGCTATGATCTGGTCAAGCTGCTCGCCGGGTCGCGCGGGCAACTGGGCGCGCTGACCGAAATCGCGTTCAAGACCGCGCCCGTCTCGCCGGCGCGCGCCGTGCTGCGGCTCAGCGGCGTGGATCGCGCCACCGCCATCACCGCGATGACGCAGGCCCTGGGCGGGCCTTATGATGTCACCGGCGCCGGCATGCTGCCGGATGGCTGCGTGATCCTGCGGCTTGAGGGGCTGGCGGGTTCGGTCGAATATCGTGCCGGCACGCTGTCGGCGGCGCTTGGCGGGCTGGGGGCGATCGAGACGGTCGGCCATGATGATGATTTTGCCGCCTTGCGCGATTTCGCGGTGCCGGCCCGGCCCGACGGCACGGCGCTGTGGCGGATCGTGCTGCGGCCTTCGCAGGCGGCGGCAATGCTGGCGGGCCTGCCGGGGCGTGCCGCGGTTGACTGGGGCGGCGCGCTGATCTGGGCCGAGGCCCCTCAGGGCTGGCGCCCGGATCTGCCGCCCGGTGCCCGCGCGATCTGTGCCTATGGTTGCGCGCCGGCGATGCTGCCGCCGCCCGATGCGGTGACCGCCCGGCTGAACGCCGGTCTGCGCGCACGCTTTGATCCGCGCGGATTGTTCGGAGGGGGGCCATGAAAACCGAATTCACGCCCGAACAGCTGACCGATCCGGGCCTGTCACGGGCCAATGAGATTCTGCGCGCCTGCGTGCATTGTGGTTTCTGCACAGCGACTTGTCCGACATATCTGATCCGGGGCGACGAACTCGACAGTCCGCGCGGGCGGATCTATCTGCTCAAGGAAATGCTGGAATCCGGCCGCCCCGCCGATGAGCGGACGGTGCGCCATATTGACCGCTGTCTGGGCTGTCTGGCCTGTATGACGACCTGTCCTTCGGGGGTGCATTACGCCCATCTGCTGGAGGTCGGAAAGGCGCATATCGAGGCCACTTACCGCCGCCCCTGGCGCGATCGTGCCCTGCGGCGGATGCTGGCATGGGTGTTGCCGCATCCCGGTCGTTTCCGCCTCGCCATGCTGGGGGCGGCCATTGCGCGCCCGTTCCGGCGGCTGATCCCCGACGCCCGTCTGCGCGCCATGCTGGAGATCGCGCCCGGTCGCCTGCCGCCGGTCAGCCGCAATGACGACGGCCAGACCTTTGCCCCTGCCGCGCCCCGACGCGCCCGTGTCGCGCTGATGATCGGCTGCGCGCAGCGCGCGCTGAACACCGATATCAATGATGCCACCATCCGCCTGCTGCGGCGCGCCGGATGCGAGGTGGTCATCCCCGAGAATTTCGGCTGCTGCGGGGCCATGACCCTGCATATGGGCCGCGAAGCCGATGCGAAAGCCTCGGCCCGTGATACGATTGCGCGGCTGATGGAGGCGGACCGTGCGGCGCCGCTGGACGCGATCATCATCAATACCTCGGGCTGTGGCACGACGATCAAGGATTACGGCCATATCTTCGCCGGCGAGGACGATATCGCCGGCGATGCCCGCCGGATCGCCGGTCTGGCCCGTGATGTGACCGAGTTCCTCGACAGCCACGGCCTGCCCGAGGTCACGCCGCATCCGGCACGCGTCGCCTATCACTCGGCCTGTTCGCTGCAACATGGCCAGCAGATCAGGACCGCGCCCAAGGCCCTGCTGGCCCGGGCCGGATTCACCGTGGTCGAGCCGGAAAACCCGCATCTGTGCTGCGGCTCGGCCGGAACCTATAACATGATGCAGCCCGAATTGTCGCGTGAGCTGAAACAGCGCAAGCTGGCCACGCTGGCGGCAACCACACCCGAGATCATCGCGGCGGGGAATATCGGCTGCATGGTTCAGATCGGATCGGGCAGTGATGTGCCGGTGGTCCATACGGTCGAGCTGCTCGACTGGGCGACGGGCGGGCCGCGCCCGCGCGCGCTGACCGAGGCCGCCTGAGGTCACGCGCCGCCGGGGTGCCTGACCCGGTCAGGGCAGGCGGGCCGTGCCATTTGCGACCGTTTTCCCGCGCGAATATCCGGCGACGGGACAGATGCGCCCTGCCAGTCGCAGTGCCTGGTCTGCGCAGGGATGCGGCCGGGTGATGCCCGCTGGCCGTGGTGGTGGCTGGCTTGAAATCAGCCCATCGCTTCCCAAATAGCTGAGGTGGGCGCCGCAAGGGCCCCGTCACCCGCCGCCCGGAAACGGGGGCATCATGACGCATCGCTTTGAAAGGATGTCACAATGCGCAACTTTGATCTCGCGCCGCTTTACCGCGCCTCGGTCGGTTTTGACCGCATGGCCGATCTGATGGACCGGGTTCTGTCGACCGACGCCACCACCCAGCCTTATCCGCCCTATAACATCGAAAAGACCGGGGAAAATGCCTATCGCATTTCCGTTGCCGTGGCCGGTTTTGCCGCCGATGATCTGAATGTCGAGCTGCGCGACGGTGCGGTCATCGTCTCGGCCCGCAAGCCCGGCGATGAGGGTGAGCGCGTATTTCTGCATCGCGGCATCGCGGCCCGTGCCTTTGAGCGCCGCTTTACGCTTGCCGAGCATATCCGGGTCGAGGGCGCGTCACATCGCGATGGCATGCTCCATATCGACCTGATCCGCGAGCTGCCCGAGGCGCTCAAGCCCCGGCGCATCGCCATTACGCACAGCGATGACGCACCCCGCGTCGAAAAGCTGGACGCCTGACTTGCTCCGGGCGCGGGGGGTGGTTCCCCCGCGCCTTTTGCTTGCGTCCGGCGCATGGGCGCGCTAACCGCCGCTGCCATGGAACCCGTTCACATCATCGGCGCCGGCCTTGCCGGATCAGAGGCCGCCTGGCAGATCGCACGCGCCGGCGTGCCGGTCGTGCTGCATGAAATGCGCCCGCAGGTCGCGACATTTGCCCATAAAAGCGGCGATTTCGCGGAAATGGTCTGCTCGAACTCTTTCCGGTCGGATGATGACGAAAACAATGCCGTCGGTCAGCTGCATTGGGAAATGCGCGCGGCCGGCGGGCTGATCATGGCTATGGCGGATCGCCACCGCCTGCCGGCCGGGGGGGCACTGGCTGTCGACCGTGACGCGTTTTCGCGCGACGTCACCGCCGCCCTGCGCGCCGAGCCGCTGATCCGGGTCGAGGCGGGCGAGATCACCGGTCTGCCCGATGACGGACGCTGGATCATCGCCACCGGTCCGCTGACCTCGCCCGCACTTGGCGCGGCGATCCGGGCCGAGACCGGGGCGGAATCGCTGGCCTTTTTCGATGCAATCGCGCCGATCGTCTATGCCGAAACCATCGACATGTCGGTGGCCTGGCGCCAGTCACGCTATGACAAGGGCGAGACCGAGGAAGAGCGCACCGCCTATATCAACTGCCCGATGACCCGGCCCGAATACGAGGCTTTCATCGACGCGCTGCTGGCCGCCGACAAGACCGAGTTCCACGAGGGCGAAACCGCCGGCTATTTCGACGGCTGCCTGCCGATCGAGGTCATGGCCGAGCGCGGCCGCGAGACCCTGCGCCATGGCCCGATGAAGCCGGTTGGCCTGACCAATGCCCATAATCCCGCTATCAAACCCTATGCCGTTGTTCAGCTGCGCCGGGATAACGCGTTGGGAACGCTTTATAATATCGTCGGATTTCAGACCAAGATGAAATATGGCGCGCAATCGCAGGTGTTTCGCATGATCCCCGGCCTTCAGGATGCCGGTTTCGCCCGGCTGGGGGGGATCCACCGCAACACGTTTCTCAACTCGCCCCGCCTGCTGGATGACCGCATGCGCCTGCGGACGCACCCGCATCTGCGCTTTGCCGGGCAGGTCACCGGGGTCGAGGGCTATGTCGAATCGGCGGCGATGGGGCTGCTTGCCGGCCGTATGGCCGCGGCCGAGGCACAGGGGCGCGATCTGGCCCCGCCGCCCGGCACCACCGCCATGGGCGCGCTGATCCATCACATCACCGGCGGCGCCGAGGCAAAGACATTTCAGCCGATGAATATCAATTTCGGTCTTTTCCCGCCGGTCGAGGCGCGCAGCGGGCGGCGCGGGCGCAAGGACCGTTATCCGGCCTATACCGGGCGCGCCAAGGATGATTTCCGGGCATGGCTGGCAGCACAATAACGCCGCCGGAACCTGCTCCGCCGGCCGCAGGCTGGCGGACGCGGTTCGCGCCCTCTCCCACCGGGTTTCTGCATCTGGGCCATGCCTTTTCGGCCCTGACCGCGTCCCGGATGGCCGCGCCGGGGCAGTTCTTGCTGCGGATCGAGGATATCGACCGCGAGCGCTGCGCGCCGGCCTATGAGACCGCGATCTTTGAGGATATTGCCTGGCTGGGGCTGGACTGGCCAGCTCCGGTGATGCGCCAGTCCGACCGCATGGCCGCCTATGCCGGGGCACTGGACCAGCTTGTGCGGCAGGGGCTGTGCTATCCCTGTTCCTGTTCGCGTGGTGATATCCGCGCCGCCCTTTCTGCGCCGCAGGAAGGGGCCGGCCTGCATGGGCCGGACGGCCTGATCTATCCCG
>JAUNTL010000190.1 GCA_030538705.1 Paracoccus sp. (in: a-proteobacteria)
TGCATACACAAGCCTTGACGCCTGTTCACCCGGAAAACGCAGGCCCCCGGCGCAATTCCGCCACTCAGATCAGCGCCACCACGATCATCGCGATCAGCGGAACGAAACCCACCGCCCAGATCACCGAACGCCAGGGCGTCCAGCCGAAAGCATAGGCGGGCACGTAAAGGACACGCGCGCCCAGATGCAGCCATGCCGCCCATGCGGTAAAGCCATTGGCCTTGCCCGAAACGGACAGAACCACCACCGCGACGGTCAGAAACGCCAGCGATTCAAAGTGATTGTTCACCGCGCGCCGCAAACGCCCGGTCAGGGCCGAGAACTCCGGCATGCTGTCGCGTGGCCCGGTATTCCATCTCGCACCGATATCGGCGTTCATCACCATGCCCGCCAGCCCGATCTGGACGGCCTGAAGCAGCCCCGCCAGCGCCAGGACGGTCAGTTCCGGCGTCATCATGCCCGCATCACGCCGTTTCGAGGAGATGCAGCGCCGTGGCGCTGACCCCGGCCTGCGCATTGAAGGCGCCCGCCGCCCCGTTCAGATAGTCCTGCGCCTGTTTGGCATCGGCCACCTGATAAAGCGCCCATGCGCTGGAACCGCTTTCCCGCCAGAGTTGCAGAAGCGACAGCGAATTGTTGCCGCGATCCTCGGCATCGGCATCGAAGGCGGTCTTGAAGCGGGCATAATCGGCGATCGTATAATGAACGAGCATCTGCATATCGGTTCTCCGTCTTTGGCGGCATCCGCGCCGCGCGTCAGAATAGGCCGTTTTCGCGGGCTGACTTCAACCCCTCGCGACACTTAGCGGTCGTCGTCCAGAAACCTCTCCAGCCGTTTCGTCTGCCGGTTCATGATCCCGGCCAGCACGAAAGAGGCCACAAGCGATATCCCCGCATAGATCGGCAGGATCCACCAGATCCTTGCGAAAGGCCCGGCGATCCAGTTCACAAGCGCGATCACCACGGCCACCACGGCCACGCGCACGGCCAGCAAGCCAAGGATCTTCGCGGGCGATTCCCGCATGCTGGCGATGGCCTCACGCGCCTGACGCGCCTCCTCGGCATCCTGCTCCCGGTCGCGTCCGGGCGGCTGATCGGGGTCGTAATGGCTCATGTGGCATCCTTTCGCTGCTGATGGGGGAAGGCCGGGGGCTACCCCAGCCGCACCATACGGTGTTTCTTCTTGCCGACCGAGATCTTCAGCCCTTCCCCGATCAGCCCCGCGTCAACCGGGGCCTGCGGATCGCTGACCAGATCATTGTTCAGCCGCAGGCCGCCTTCCGCGATCAGGCGCTTGGCCTCCTTGCCCGAGGCGGTGATGCCGGTCTGCACCAGAAGCTGCGTCACCGAAACCGGCAGCGTATCGGCACCGACCGTCACGCTTTCCAGATCACCGCCCGCGCCGCCCTGTTCGAACACCTCGCGGGCGGTGGCGGCGGCGCGGGCGGCGGCCTCGGCACCATGCAGAAGCGTGGTCACTTCATTGGCAAGCCGGACCTTGGCCTCGTTGATCTCGGCCCCCTGAAGCGCGCCAAGCCGGTCGCATTCATCCACCGGCAATTCGGTGTAAAGCTTCAGGAAACGCGCCACATCGGCATCGGTCGTATTGCGCCAGAACTGCCAGAATTCGTAAGGCGACAGCATCTCGGCATTCAGCCAGGTCGCGCCGCCGGCCGATTTGCCCATCTTGCGCCCGTCCGAGGTGGTCAGAAGCGGCGTGGTCAGCCCCCAGACCTCGGCATCCAGAACGCGGCGCGTCAGATCGACCCCGTTGACGATATTGCCCCATTGGTCGGACCCGCCCATCTGCAAGGTGACGCCATGACGGCGGTTGAGCTCCAGGAAGTCATAGGCCTGCAGGATCATGTAGTTGAACTCAAGAAAGCTCAGCGACTGCTCGCGGTCCAGCCGTGATTTCACCGATTCAAAGCTCAGCATGCGGTTGACGCTGAAATGCCGCCCGATATCGCGCAGGAACTCAAGATAGTTCAGCCCGACCAGCCAGTCGGCATTGTTCACCATCATCGCGCCGCCATCGCCGTAATCAAGATAACGCGCGAAAACCTGCCCCATCCCGTCGATATTGCGCGCAATCGCCGCATCATCCAGAAGCGGCCGCTCGTCCGAACGGAAGGACGGATCGCCCACCTTGGTCGTGCCGCCACCCATCAGCGTGACCGGCCGGTTGCCGGTCTTCTGGAACCACCGCAGCAGCATGATGTTCAGCAGATGCCCGACATGAAGCGAAGCCGCCGTCGCGTCATAGCCGATATATGCCGTGACCGGCCCCCGCGTCAGGGCATCGTCAAGCGCGCCCAGATCGGTGCAATCGGCCAGAAAGCCGCGCTCGATGATGATACGCAGAAAGTCGGATTTCGCAGGCGTCAACATGGCATGTTCCTTTTCGCTGAGGCCGCATATACTGCCGGTGGCAGCGAAGGAAAAGCCGTGTCCGCCCGCGACCTCGCCCGCATCCCCCATAATTTTGCGAAAACTGCCTTGACGTGCCCGAAGCCTGCGCGTAAATCCCCGCTACCCCGGGGGGCGACACGTCCGGGGTTGGTGAGCATGCGGTTGTAGCTCAGTTGGTTAGAGTACCGGCCTGTC
>JAUNTL010000064.1 GCA_030538705.1 Paracoccus sp. (in: a-proteobacteria)
GGCGTCGATTTCCGCAAGGGCTGCTATGTCGGACAAGAGGTCACCGCCCGCATGAGGCACAAGACCGAGCTGAAAAAGGGCCTGCGCCGGGTGCGGCTGGACGGCCCCGTCATTCCCGGCACCCCGGTGCTGAGTGCCGACGGGCGCGAGGCGGGCATGGTTCATACTGTCTCGGGCGCGCGCGCCATCGCCTATCTGCGTTTTGACCGTATCGCTGAGGGGATGACCGCCGGCGGTGTCGCGGTCCGCCCGGAATGACCGGGGCGGCGCCGGTCCGCCGTATTGTCCATATCGACATGGATGCCTTTTATGCGTCGGTCGAGCAGCGCGATAACCCCGAACTGCGTGGACGGCCGGTGGCGGTCGGCGGCTCCAGCCGGCGCGGGGTTGTCGCGGCGGCCAGCTATGAGGCGCGGCGCTATGGCGTGCGCTCGGCCATGCCTTCGGTCACGGCGGCGCGGCGTTGCCCGGATCTGATTTTCATGCGCCCGCGCTTTGACGTCTATCGCGCGGTCAGCCGTCAGATCCACGCGATATTCGCCCGCTATACGCCGCTGATCGAACCGCTGTCGCTGGATGAGGCCTATCTCGACCTGACCGGCCGTCTGGCGGCGGGGATGACCGCGACCGCCACCGCGGCGCGTATCCGCGCCGAGATCCGGGCCGAGACCGGGCTGACGGCCAGTGCCGGGATCAGCTATTGCAAGTTTCTGGCCAAGATCGCCTCGGACCGCAACAAGCCTGACGGCCAGTTCGTGATCCCGCCCGAGCGCGGCGCGGCCTTTGTCGCCGCGCTGCCGGTTGCAAAATTTCACGGCATCGGCCCGGCGACTGCGGCGCGGATGCAGGCGATGGGGATCGAAACCGGGGCCGATCTGCGCGCCCGCAGCCTGGCGTTCCTGACGGATCAGTTTGGCAAGGCGGGCCGCTGGTATCACGACATCGCCCGCGGCATCGACGCCCGCGATGTCTGCCCCGACCGTGCGCGCAAATCCGTCGGGGCCGAGACGACATTTTCCGATGATCTGCATGATCTCGGGCAGGGCCGGCAGGCGCTTGCGCCTCTGGCCGAAAAGGTATGGCACCATGCCGGGCGTGCCGGGGCGCAGGGCCGGACCGTCACGCTCAAGGTGAAATTCGCCGATTTCCGCCAGATCACGCGTGCCAGATCCCTGCCTCGTCCTGTCAGCTCGCTGGCCGAGATGCGGACCATCGCCGAGGCGCTGCTGGGCGAAGTGATGCCCGATGCGCGCGGGGTGCGCCTTTTGGGGATCACCCTGTCCGGTCTGGTGAAACCCGAAGAAAATTCGGCCTCCCAGCTTGACTTGTTCGAATAAACCCCCATCTGCACGGAACCCGGTGCCGGGGTTCAGGCGTTTCGTGGCTAGGTTGCAAGGTGAAATTGAGTTATGTCACATACGCATGGCAGGTATGACGTTAGCGTCATACCGAATCGGGGCCGGAATGAGGTAAACGGTTCCACCACCCAGAATCAGCCCCTGGATCGCGCCTCTGCCGGCGCATCGGAACATATTTTGTCAGGACGGTAAAGATGCGAGATTTGATTGACGGCTCGGCCTTCAATTTCGAACAAGGTCAGCGCGCGCGCAAGCTGTTTGCAGCGGTAGTGCTTGCCGCGCTCGACGACGCGATTGCCGATGACAAGAAATACGGCAATGGTCCCGAACAGATTGCCCGCTGGGCGCGCTCGCGTGATGGGCGCGAGGTTTTGTCCTGCGCCGGTATCGACCCGAATGAACGGGTGGTCAAGGGGCTGATGGAGTTCGTCTCCAAGGGCGTGCGCACCTCGGTCGCGTTGTCGCGCGAGGAGAGCGAGCGGCGGCAGGCCGCCGAGGATGCCGAGGCCGCATAAGCGGCCCGCACCCCGGATCCGGCAGGAAACAGGAAACGCCGCCACGAAAGGGGCGGCGTTTTGCGTATGGGGGCACAGGGTTTGCTGGTGGCATTGCCACCGAGGCTGGCCGCTGGCCGCGCGGACCGGCCGGGATATGGATCAGGGCCGCCTGCCGGACCGGGGTGGATGGCCCTGATGGCGGCGCTGATATCACGGCAAAAGGGGCGCGCGCGGTTACTGGGCGGTGATCAATATATGTGGGCGCGCCATCGCCGCGCAGGGCGGGTCAGGGCAGATCAGCCCACCGCAACAGGCGGCGTGGCGGTGTCATACAGCCCGCCTGCCATCACCCGGACAGCGGCGTCACACGGCCACAGCTGCCCCGGTCCGCGCGCGATAACCCTTTGTCAGCCCGGCAATTCGTTGCGCCATGGCGGGTTCGCGCCCGCGCGGGATACTGTGACGCTGGCCGCTTTGGTGGCCAGATCCAGTGCTGCGCCCAATGTCGGGGCGTCCAGCCCGTCCAGCCCGTCGCGGCTGAGTGCGCCGGCCTCGGACAATGCGGTCAGCAGCCCGGCATTGAACGTATCCCCGGCCCCGATCGTGTCGGCGATCATCGCCTCATCGGCCGGGCGGTGAAGCGTCAGATTACGGTGGATTGCCGTCGCGCCCTGCGCCCCATGGGTGCGCAGGATCAGCCGCGGGCCAAGCTCCAGCAGGGTGCGGGCCGTATCTTCGGGGGCAAGGTCGGGAAACAGCCAGCCCGCGTCCTCGTCGGATATCTTGACGATATCGGCGATCCGCATCAGCCCGCCCAACCGGTCCCGCGTGGCGCGGTCATCGGCGATCAGCTGCGGCCGGATATTCAGATCGACCATCACGACCATGCCCGATTGCGCGGCGCGGTGGGCCAGTTCCTCGACCGTGCTGCCGCAGGGTTCCTGAACCAGGCTGATCCCGCCGATGAACAGCGCCGTCACAGCAGCGGGCAGGGCGGGCAGGGCGGCGGTCTCGAACATGCGCCCGGCCGTGCCCTCGTCATAAAAGCTGTAGCTTGCCAGCCCGTCCGACAAAAAGACAAAGGCAAGCGTTGTCGGGCGCGGGCTGGACGGGCAGAGCGAGATATCGACATCCGCATCCTCAAGCGGTGCGCGCAGCGCCGCACCGAATGCGTCCTGAGAGATCGGCCAGAGATAGCCCGCCTGCGCCCCCAGCCGGCCAAGCGCGACGGCGGTATTATAGACCGACCCGCCCGGCAGGGGCAGAAAGGCGCCATCCCCGGGCACCATGTCGATCAGCGATTCACCACAGCACAGGATCACCGGCGCCCCCTTTCGTGCCCATCACCATTCCCCGATATTATAGTCAACGCCCGAGGAGAAGCCGCCCATATCAATCTGGACCATGCCCGACTGATCGGCCAGCAGCATCAGCCCGCCCAGCACGATCAGCGCGGCGATGACGGCGGCCGCGATCTTCCACACCGACCAGGGCCGTTCACCCTGCACACGGCCCGACTGGCCGTTGACCACAAAGCGATAGCTCTGGCCATTATAGCGATAGGCCGCGGACCAGACCGGCAGCAGGATATGCTTGAAGGTTTCGGCCGAATGGCTGGTGTGCAGCTGGTTGATGCGCTGCTCGTCCCCGCCGATATCGCGGCGCACGTCCATGGCGATGACAGCGGCCATTTCCTGACGGGCGACATCATGACCGGCGGCAAGCGGGACGGTATAGCCCTCGGCCTCGAAACCGGCGAGGAATTGCGGATCATAGGCGCGCAGATGCGACAGATCCCACGGCGTCAGCGAATCGGTCAGGCGGCGTGGCAGCGCGGCCGAGGCCAGCACGAGGACATCATTAAAGGCCCGGCTGACGCGCCCGCGCACAGAGGCCCAGCGTGTCCGCCGCACCTGCTGGGCGACGCGGCGCGGCTTGCCGTCAATCGTCTGCGTGACATAGACGGTCTCATAATAATATGTGCCGCGCTGCCCGCTATATTCGGATCGGGTGTCCGCGTCGAATGTCCAGAAGGGCGAATAGACCCCGATCATGCGCCGTCCCCGGCGGGCATAGGCGACCAGCCCGGCAGGTGCGAACCACAGCCTGCCCAGCCAATCCTCAAGCGCGGCACGGGCCTGGGTTTCGGTCACGACAAAGGGCAAGACACCCTGAGGCTTGATCTGCCGCGTGGCCCCGGTATCCGTGACGACCGCAGTGGCGCAGAACGGGCAGGTCGTTGAATGGCTGTCGCTGTCGAGTTCGAACTTTGCCCCGCAATTCGGGCATGACAGGGTGCGGATCTCTTGTGCCAGCTCACTGCCGGCTTCCAGCCTCAATCCCTTTTCCAGCGGGATCTCGCGCAGTTCGGGCGATTTGTGGCTGGCATCCCATTGCAACGCACGGCCCGTCGCCGGATCGCGCAGCAATTCGCGCTCGCCCTCGGCGCCGTCATCGCGCGCGCGCCCCGGCGCCCGCGCGGCACCGGGGCCGATGGTCTGGACATGCCCGCAATAGGCGCATTTGAGCGATTGCAGGCCGGGTGAAAAGGTCAGGCTCGCGCCGCAGTTGTCGCAGGGATAACGGAACTCGCTGGGAGGGGTGGGCATGGCGGGCGCATCCGGGGGCTGTCAGTCGCGGCGGGGCGCGGGCGGCGGCGCAACGGCGCGCCGCCCGGTCATCGGCGGGGGCTGGCTCAGCCCTTGGGAAGCGGGGGCGGCGGCGGTGAAATCGTGAAAAGCTGCGCCAGCTCGGCCACCTCATCGGCGGATTTCCAGCCGTCCTGACCGGGCGACCAGACCAGCGTTTCGCGGGTAAAGCTGCCGTCGCGGACCATGCGGCCCAGATGGCCGCGCCCGTAAGGGCCGTCGGCCTCGCCGTTCAGGGCGACATGCCAGACGGTTTCCGACCGCGCGCCGGGCAGGGGCGGCGGCAAGGCCCCGCTGGCGCCCGGCTGTGCCGCCTGTTGCGCCGGCATCTGGCCCCATGGTCCGCGCTGTGCGGCCATGCCCATGCCGATGGCAGCACCCAGCCCGGCGCCCATTCCCGCGCCGGCCCCGCCTTCGTTGCGCGAGGCATTCAGCATCGCTTCGGCCTGTGCATATTGGCCGAAACGCTCAAGATCGCCGACGATGCCCATGCTGGTGCGCTTGTCCAACATTGCCTCGACCTCGTCAGGCAGGCTGATATTTTCAATGTAAAATTCGGGAATGGTCAGGCCATAGGCGGCAATCGCCGGCGCGATTGCCTTTGCGACCATCTTGCCCAGCTGATCCGTATTCGCCGCCATATCGAGAACCGGAATCCCCGAGCTTGCGATCATCCGCGAGAATTCCTGCACGATGATATTGCGCAGCTGAAAGGTGATCTCGTCGCTGGTGAACTCGCCATCCGTGCCGACGATCTCGGCCATGAAACGGGCAGGATCGGTTACCCGCATCGAATAGGTGCCAAAGGCGCGGATGCGGACCGGGCCGAATTCGGGATCGCGGGCGATGATCGGATTGCGCGTGCCCCATTTCAGATTGTTGAAACGGGTCGTGTTGACGAAATAAACTTCGGATTTGAACGGCGATTTAAAGCCGTGGTCCCAGTGCTGCAAGGTCGTCAGGACCGGCATGTTGTTGGTTTCTAGGATATAGAGGCCCGGCCCGAAAACATCGGCGATCTGCCCCTCATGCACGAAAACCGCCGCCTGACCCTCGCGCACGGTCAGCTTTGCGCCGTATTTGATCGCATTGCCGCGCCGCTCAAAGCGCCAGACCATCGTGTTGCGGGTGTCATCGGTCCATTCGATGACGTCGATGAACTCGCCCGAAAGGATATTGAACAGGGACATGGAAGATCTCCGTTAAGGCATCGCGGATGAAACCCGCCGGCCCGCGATCAGGTTCCGGGCAGGGGCGCGCAGGGCGCAGGCAGGATGAAATCGTCAAGATGGTCGCTGCCGATGAAATCGGCATAGATGGCAATCACGCGCTGATCGGCATCAAAAAGCCGGATCACCGGATAGGCCCCGTCACCCCAGCCGGATGAAAAGCCGGGAAAACCCGTGCCGTCGGGCAGGGTCAGCATGCGCGCGAAAACCCCGTCGCCCATCTGGCCCGGGGCCTGAAAGTAATCATCATACAGGTTGCGGCCGCCGGCACTGTATTCATCGGCCATGGCCGCCAGCTTTGCCGCGCTGACCGGCGTCAGAAAGGCGGCGGTGCCGCTGTCGACCCAGATCGCGCCGACCTCGTCACCGCAGACCGGCGCGACATCGGAAAATATCAGTGCGCCAAGGGCCATGCGCCCCTCGGCGGGTTCGATCAGGGCGATGACTTCGGCTGGTCCCGCAGGCACGGTTGCGAAATCATAGGGCGGATAGCCGGGGGCATAGGTCAGCGGGTCAGCACCAAGGATCGCCGGCTTTTCGGGCGTATAGCGCGCGACATGGCGGATCTCGCGCGGCTCTGCCCCGGTGGCGATCAGCCAGTCGGTCACCGGCCCCGCCCCCGCCGGGGCCGCGATCAGCGCGACAAGGCCGGCGGAAATCCCATTCATGGCAGCAGTTCGGCGGCGATGCGATGCACGACAGGGGATGCGGCCTCGACCGTCATGCCCGGGATCAGGCGCGGGTCATAGAGCATTTTCAGCAGCATTTCGTCATGGCTGGTCAGCAGCGCAAATTCCTCGTCATCATTAAAGATCGAGGGGCGGGCCGCCGGGCTGTCATTGGCCAGCCCCATCCCCTGCGCAAGCTCCTCGTGGATGCATGAGGATCGCAGACGCGCCGGCAGTTCCGCGCGAATAATGGCAACGGCGTCGGAATAAAGCGGGCTTGCCCCGAGGGAATAGGCGAATACCGTGCAATATGCCTGCGGGGGCAGCGCCTGAATCGCCTCGATATCCCCGGCGGGGATGCCAGGGATCAGCGCCGAAAGGCGCGGCCCGATCCTGCGGCGTTCATCCTCGGACAGGAACATGACAGTGAAATTCCCCGCCCCCGGCGTCGACGCGATATCATGGCCGGTCACACGCGCCAGACGTTCCGTGAATGCCTGCACCTCGGCGCGGTCGCGGGTGCGGGCGGCCGGCGGGATCGAGGCGCCGAACTCGACCGCGACCCGCACCGGCTGAGACCACCGCCGCAGGCGCGAGGGCCGGGTTTGTGCGACCAGTTCGGCCCCCTTTCGGGTATATTCGTCATGCAGCGCGATGGCGATAAAGTTACGCGCCAGCGTATCGGCATCCACCGGGATCGTGCGGCCATCGTCGCGGCGCAGGCTGCCGCGCGCGATCAGCATATCCTCGACACCTTCGTAATAGCCTTGCAGTGTCTGGCTGATCGGGGTGGCTGCGGCCTGTGCCGCGGCGCGGGCCTCGTCTGCCGCGCGCCGTGCCCGTGCCGCGCGCAGGGCGGCGTTCGGCCGCGCGGCCGGCGGCTCGGCGCCGGCGGGCAGGGCGGCCGGGGTCTCGGCGGTTGGGGGTGGCGGCGCTTGGGTTATGGGCGTGCCCGCGCAGGCCGCCAGCGTCAGCAGGCCACAAAACACCCAGACCCGCCGCCGTGACAGGGCAGCGCCGGGACTGGGGCGGTCGTGGCGGATGACGGCGGGCGGCACCGATATCACGCCTGCGGGGCCTGCGCCGCGATCTGGCCCTGAGGCTGCGCCCGCGAGGCCGAAAGCGTGCGGCGCAACTCGTCCTCCATCCGCGCCAGCTCGTCCTCGGCGGCGGCACGCCGCGCCTTGCCCTCATCGGCGATGCGCAGAGAATCCTCGATCGTGGCGATCAGTTCGGCATTGGCGGTGCGCACCGATTCAATGTCGAAAACGCCGCGCTCCATCTCGGTGCGGATACGGGTATTGGCTTCGCGCAGGTTCTTGGCATTCGCGGTCAGCAGGTCATTGGTCAGGTCGCTGGCCTCGCGCACGGCGGTCGCGGCCTGCGCCGAACGCTGGATGGTCACCGCCTGCGCAAGCTGGGTTTCCCACAGCGGCACGGTGTTGACCAGCGTAGAATTTATCTTTGTAACCAGAGACTTGTCGTTTTCCTGCACCAGCCGGATCGAGGGCAGCGACTGCATCGTCACCTGGCGCGTCAGTTTCAGGTCATGGACCCGGCGTTCCAGATCGTCGCGCATGGTGCGCAGGTCGCGCAGCTCCTGCGCCTCCATCACCTGACCATCTGCGGGGGATGCCTGAACCTCGGCCTCTTTGGCGGGGATGGCTTCCTCGTCAAGGTCGCGCAGCTTGGCCTCGCCGGCGGCGATATAAAGCGCCAGCTCGTCATAGAAATTCAGTGTGCGGTCATAAAGCACGTCCAGCGACTTGATATCCTTGAGCAGGCGATGCTCATGCGTCATCAGATCCTCGGTGATCTTGTCGATCTGACCTTGCACGGTTTCGTAATTGGCGACGAATTTCGCGAAGGGTGCCGAACGGCCAAGCAGGCGCTCCCACCATGTCCTTTCGCGGCGCACATCCAGCTCGCTGACGGAAAAGCCGCGAATGGTGGTTACGATGCCGCGCAGCGATTCGCCCGCCGGGCCGACATCCTTGTTTTTGACATCGGCCAGCATCTGCTGGCTGATTTCCTGTAGCTCGCTTTGGGCGCGGCTGCCGAAATGCACGACCGAACCGGTATCGCGCAGGTTGATTTCGTCCATGCGGCGGCGGATCTCGTCGGCCAGCGGGGCGGGGGCCTGGGCCAGCGGCACGACCTCGCCGGCGGGTTCGGGCAGAACCACGGCCGTCACCTCCTCGATCTGGCTTTGTGTCTGCGTGGCCGCGCGTTGCGTTTCGGTGGTCATGGCTTTCCTTCCTCGGGTCGCAGGCGGGATGTCGCCGGCAGAATAGGGTGTTTTTCAACAGGTTCAACCGAGGCCGCACCACGGCGGTTCCACGATTGCGGCGCAAGACGGAAAAAAGGCCCGGACATGATGCCCGGGCCTCTGATCCGGCCGCGACCGGCCGTGCATCTGCCTGATCGTTGTTCAGGCGGCCTGCGGTGTCTGGCCAAAGCGGCCATAGAAGGTTTCACCCTTCTGTGCCATCTCGCGCAGCAGGGCAGGGGTTTCGAACCGCGCGCCGTGACGCGCCGCCAGCCCGTCCGAGATTTCCGCCGCACGCGCAGCACCCAGCATATCCAGCCAGCCGAACGGCCCGCCCGACCAGGGCGCAAAGCCCCAGCCAAGGATCGCGCCGACATCGCCTTCGCGGATGTCCTCCAGCACGCCTTCTTGCAGCGCGCGCACGGCCTCAAGCGATTGGGCGAACATCAGGCGGTGCTGCACCTCGGTCAGATCGGGCTGAGCGTCGGCCTGCGGCCATTCGGTATCAAGGCCGGACCACAGCCCCTGACGCTTGCCCGCCTCGTCATAGTCATAGAAGCCGGCCTTGGTCTTGCGCCCCATCCGGCCCTTGTCGGCCAGTTTGAAGATCACCTCGTCCACCGCGCCGTCGGGATAGGCGTCACCCATCGCCGCCCGCGTCGCCTTGGCGATCTTGACGCCCAGATCAATCGAGGTTTCATCGACCAGTTGCAGCGGCCCCAGCGGCATCCCCATCAGCTTAGCGGCATTTTCGATCAGCGTGGGGTTCACGCCCTCGCCGACCATGCGGATGCCTTCGTTGAGATAAGGGATGATGCAGCGGTTGGCGTAAAAGAACCGCGCGTCATTGACCACGATGGGCGTCTTGCGGATCTGGCGCACGAAATCCAGCGCCTTGGCAACCGCGCGGGGGCCGGTTTCGCGGCCCTTGATGATTTCCACCAGCAGCATCTTGTCCACCGGGGAAAAGAAGTGGATGCCGATGAACTGTTCCGGGCGGGCGGATGCGCGGGCCAGATCGGAAATCGGCAGGGTCGAGGTATTGGTGGCGAAAATCGCGCCCTTCGGGATCACGGCTTCGGCCTTTTTCGTCACCTCGGCCTTGATGGCGGGGTCTTCGAACACCGCCTCGACGACCAGATCGCAGCCTTTCAGCGCCGCGTAATCGGTGGTGGCGGTGATGCGGGCCAGCACCTCGGCCTTTTTATCCTCGGTCGATTTCTTGCGGCTGATCGCCTTGTCCAGAAGATTCGCCGAATAGGCCTTGCCGCGATCCGCCGCATCCTGCGCGGCGTCGATCAGCACCACCTCGATCCCGGCCATGGCGCTGACATAGGCGATGCCCGCGCCCATCATCCCGGCGCCAAGGATGCCAAGTTTTTTCACCTTCTGATCGGGTTCATCGGGCCGGTTCGCGCCTTTTTCCAGCGCTTCTTTATTGATGAACAGGCTGCGGATCATGTTGCCGGATGACGGGTTCATCAGCACATTGGTGAACCAGCGCGCCTCGATTTTCAGGGCGGTGTCAAAGGGCACCATCGCGCCCTCATAGACCGCAGACAGCAGAGCCTTGGCGGCGGGATAAACGCCCATCGTCTTGCCATGCACCATCGCGGACGCGCCAACAAAGGTCATGAAACCAGCCGGATGATAGGGTTCGCCGCCGGGCATCTTGTAACCCTTGGCGTCCCACGGCTTGACCAGATCGGCGTCCTTGGCGTTCAGCACCCAATCGCGCGCGGCGGCAACCGGATCATCGACCACCTCGTCGATCAGCCCGGCGGCTTTGGCCTTGGCCGGATCGCTCAGCTTGCCTTCCAGCAGCAGGGGTGCTGCACCCATCGCGCCCAGCTTGCGCACCAGCCGCGTCGTGCCGCCTGCGCCGGGGAAGATACCGACCATGATTTCCGGCAGGCCGATCTTGGCCTTTGGGTTGTTCGCCGCAAAGATGCGATGCGTCGCCAGCGGGATCTCCAGCCCGATACCCAGTGCCGTGCCGGGCAGGGCGGTCGCGATCGGCTTGCCGCCTTTCAGCGTCTTGGGGTCCATGCCCGCGCGTTCGATCTTGCGCAGCACGGTATGGAGCTGCATCACAAGGCCGAAAATCGCCTCGGCCCCGCCCGCTTCGCGCATCGAGCCAAGCACGTTCAGATCCATCCCGGCGGCAAAATCGGGCTTGGCCGAGGTGATGACGATGCCCTTGACGCTGTCGTCGGCAAGCCCCTGATCAATCAGCGCGTCCAACTCGCGGATGCCGGCCTCGGTCAGCACGTTCATCGACTTGCCGGCCAGATCCCAGGTGATGATGGCAACATGGTCGTCGCCGGTTTTCATGGTGAAATCGGTCATATCCGTTGCCCCTTACACACGTTCGATAATCGTTGCCGCGCCCATGCCGGACGCGATGCACAGCGTGGCAAGTCCGGTGGACAAGTCGCGCCGTTCCAATTCGTCCAGCAAAGTGCCGATGATGATCGCGCCGGTCGCGCCAAGCGGGTGGCCCATCGCCATCGCGCCGCCATTCACGTTCACCTTGGCCGGATCGACGTCAAAGGCCTGCATGAAGCGCAGAACGACGGATGCGAAGGCCTCGTTCACCTCGAACAGATCGATGTCGCTGATGGACATGCCGCTGTCGCGCAGGATCTTTTCCGTCACCGGAACCGGGCCGGTCAGCATGATCGTGGGATCGGTGCCGATCTTGGCGGTGGCGCGGATGCGGGCGCGAGGGCGCAGGCCATGCTTTTCGCCAAACGCCTTGTTCCCGATCAGCACAGCCGCCGCCCCGTCCACGATGCCCGAGGAATTGCCCGCGTGGTGGATATGGTTGATCTGCGCCAGATGCGGATATTTCAGCATCGCCACCTTGTCGAAACCGGGCATGATCTGCCCCATCTCGGCAAAGCTGGCCTTGAGTTTGGCCAGATCCTCGACCGTGGTGCCGGGGCGCATGTATTCGTCGCGGTCCAGAATGGTCAGGCCGTTCTGGTCGATCACCGGCACGATGGATTTGGCGAAACGGTTTTCCTCCCACGCCTTTGCCGCGCGGCGCTGCGATTCGACGGCCAGAGCGTCGGCCTGTTCGCGGGTAAAGCCGTATTCGGTGGCGATGATGTCGGCGCTGATCCCCTGCGGGACGAAGTAGGTCGGAAAGGTCAGGCTGGGGTCCACGGCAATCGCCGCGCCGTCGCTGCCCATGGGGACGCGGCTCATCATTTCCACGCCGCCGGCCAGATAGGCATCGCCCGCGCCGCCCCTGATCTGGTTGGCGGCCAGATTCACCGCCTCCATCCCCGAGGCGCAGAAACGGTTGATCGACAGGCCGGGGATGCTTTCGTCAAGGTCCGATGCCAGCACCGCCGAGCGCGCCAGACAGCCGCCCTGTTCCTTGACCTGCGTGACATTGCCCCAGATCACATCCTCGACCGCGTGGCCAGTGAGCCCGTTGCGCGCGGCCATCGCGTTCAGCAGCCGCGCCGATAATGCGACCGATGTGACTTCATGCAGGCTGCCGTCGGGGCGGCCCTTGCCGCGCGGGGTGCGGGCGGCGTCATAGATATAGGCTTCGGTCATTCGTTCCTCCTGACTGTGGCGGATCGGCCCGGCCTTGGGGCGCGGGGCGCGGTCTGGGTATCTGGACACAAGAGACGTGTCGGGGTGGGCGTTTCGCGGTTCTCTTGTGCAAAAATACCCGGTGGGGGTGCCTGCCCGGCGCGGGGCCGGACAGGCGCGGGTCTTATGGGGCGGGCTCCAGAACCTGTTCGGGTATGTCCAGACCGGCAAGGTCGGGATAGGCCTCGACGACAAACTCCATGTCCAGCCTGCCGCTGACCCGCAGCAGATACCACTGGTCATCTTCGGTCAGGGCAAGAACGTGGATATGCCTCAGCGTAACGAAGTTTGGCGCGCGCGCCACAAAGCTGAACGGGATGACGGCATAATCCCGGCCCGCAGGCGAGACCCCCCATTCGGCGGCGTCAAGCGAGAATGCCGGATTCTCGGTAGCGCCGACCTCATCGGGGTTTGCCATCAGCCGCCGCATGGCCTCGCGCTGACGTTCCTGGGACACGCCCCAGAAATCGGCGCTGTATTCCCGCAATGCGGGCGGCTCGCTGTCATAAAGCCCGACGAGATCCTTGTCCGTCATCATCTGCGCAAGGTCGTGCAGCAGATCTGAAACCGTCGCGCGGTCCTCGTCCGTTTGCGCCATCGCGGGGCCGGCAAGTGCCAGAGCGGCGGCGAAAATGATTGACCGGCTGATCATCTCTTCATCCTTTCTCAGCGGACCGGCAGGTTCACGCCGCGAAACTCGGGATAGGCGCGGCGGATGTCGTCCAGGGTGTCCTGATCGCCAAGCCCGATCAGATACCATTGGCCGTCATCGGTCAGGGCCAGCGTGTTGCCCTGCTGGGTCAGCGTCTGGCCGCGCGCCGTGATGACGGCCACGCCGGGGATCAGCGCATAGGCCCTGCCGGTTGTGGTCGTGCCGACAAGGGCCTGCGACAGGTCGGTGCGGCTGCGCACCGTCATTTCGCGCGTCATGCCGTCCAGCATGGCCCCGCCGGCGGCGCGCAGAAACTCGACCGGCACGCCGGTATCGTCTGACAGCTGTGCCAGCATCCGCGGCGGCAGATAGTTGACCGCATTGCCGATACTGCCGCGGTTGATGTCGCGGTCAAAACTGGCGACGCGGGCGCTGAGCGATTGCTTGGCCTGATCCGTGATCAATGTGGTTTCGCTGAATGTGTCGCTGGCGGTGATCCCGGGCGCACAGCCGGCAAGACCAAGAGAGGCCGCAACAAGCAGGGCCGCCAATGTCCGGCGCGGGGAAATGATCATAATTCAGGCTCCTGTATATGAAATGAGGCGGCGCCGCTGCGGGCGCCGCGCCCATAGGGCCTTCAGAACTGCGCGGCGTCCAGTGCCATTACCGGACCGGCGCCCGAGGTGATGCGCGCCAGATGCGTCGTGGTCATCGGCAGTTGCCGCGCCATGTAATAGCGCCCGGTCGCCAGCTTGGTGTTCAGGAAGCCGGCATCATCGCCCGCCGCCAGCCCGGCGCGCGCGGCAACCGCCATGCGTGCCCACATATAGCCCAGCACCGTATGACCAAACAGATGCATGAAGTCATATGACCCCGCCAGCGCGTCGTTGGGGTTTTTCATCCCCCGCTCCATAAAGAACATTGCCGCCGATTGCAGATCCTTGGACGCGGCCTTGAGCGGTTCGAGGAAGTCGCGCGCCAGTTCCTCGTCACTGGCATTGGCCTTGATAAAGCCCTTGACCTCTTCGAAAAAGGCCATCACCGGCTTGCCGCCGTCCGCCGCCAGCTTGCGCCCGACCAGATCAAGCGCCTGAATGCCGTTTGCGCCCTCATAGATCATGGTAATGCGGGCGTCGCGGACGAACTGGCTCATGCCATGTTCCTCGATATAGCCGTGCCCGCCGTAAACCTGCTGGGCCTGAACCGCGCCGTCAAAGCCCTTGTCCGTCAGAAAACCCTTGATGACCGGGGTCAGCAGCGAGATCAGCCCCTCGGCCGCCGCATCACCGTTATGGGCGCGGTCGATCATATGGGCGCCCCAGAATGCCAGCATCCGCGCGCCCTCAAGAAAGGACTTCTGGTCCATGAGGTTGCGGCGGATATCGGGATGCACGATCAGCGGATCAGCGGGACCGGAGGGGTTTTCCGCCCCGGTCACGGCGCGGCCCTGAAGGCGGTCTTTGGCATAGGCGACGGCGTTCTGATAGGCGGCCTCTGCCACGGCATAGCCTTGCAGGCCGACGCCCATGCGTGCCTCGTTCATCATCGTGAACATTGCCCGCATGCCCTTGTGCAGATCGCCCAGCAGCCAGCCCTTTGCACCGTCAAAGTTCATCACACAGGTCGAGTTGGCGTGAATCCCCATCTTGTGTTCGATATTGCCGACCGAGACGCCATTACGCTCGCCCACGGAGCCGTCATCATTGACCAGAAACTTCGGCACGATGAACAGGCTGATCCCGCGCGTGCCCTCGCCGCCGCCCGGTGCCTTGGCCAGAACCAGATGGATGACGTTTTCCGCCAGATCGTGATCGCCGGCGGAAATAAAGATCTTTTGCCCGGTGATCAGATAGCTGCCATCTTCCTGCGGTTCGGCTTTGGTGCGCAGCAGGCCCAGATCGGTGCCGCAATGCGGTTCGGTCAGGTTCATGGTGCCGGTCCAGTCGCAGGACACCATTTTCGGCAGGTAGGTGGCCTTTTGCGCATCCGTGCCATGGGCGTGGATCGCGGAATAGGCACCGTGGGTCAGGCCCTGATACATGTTAAAGGCCATATTCGCGGACACAAAGATCTCGCCGGTCGCAAGGCCCATGACATAGGGCATGCCCTGACCGCCATATTCGGGATCGCAGTCAAGCGCGGTCCAGCCGCCTTCCTTCATCGCCTCGAAGGCCGCCTTGAACCCCTCGGGCGTGCGCACGACACCGTTTTCCAGCACACAGCCCGCCTGATCACCCGGCAGGTTGAGCGGTGCCAGCACTTCGCTGGCCAGCTTTCCGGCGGCGTCCAGCACGGCCTCGGTAAAGTCGCGGTCCAGTTCGTCATGGCCGGGCAGGCCGGCGGCCGAGACATTCAGCACATCATGGAGGATGAACTGCATATCGCGGACAGGGGCGTTATAGATGGGCATGATTGGTCCTGTTGGCTGATGTTTCTGTCTGATTTGTGCCGGTATGCGTCAGGCGCCGCGATGACGGTCGAGTGTCGTTTCAACCTCGGCGATCTGTCGCGTCAGTTCCTCGATGGCCTGACCGAGTTCCTGCTGCTGGCGGATCATGTCGGCCAGACGCAGCCGCCCGGCGTCCAGTGTCGCAGCAAGCTGGGTGACATTGTTTTCGCGCGGATCATAAAGTTCGAGAAGCTGGCGGATCTCTTCAAGGCTGAAGCCGAAGCGCTTGCCTTGCAGGATCAGCGTCAACCGGGCGCGGTCGCGGCGGTCATAAAGACGGTGCTGGCCCCGGCGTTCCGGGGCGATCAGTTCGCGTGCCTCGTAAAAGCGCAGCGTGCGCGCCGTCACCTCAAAGGTGTTGCACATCTGCCGGATGGTCATCGGCTCGTCGGTCATTGCTGCGGCTCCTCCTTGCGCGTCGTGACGCGGACCCGGCGGGCGGGTCTGACTAAAGCTTGCAGAAGTTGACGTGAACGTAAACGAAAACGCTGCGTCACAGAGGTCGCGCTGCACGGTCAGCAGCCGCAAAGCCGCATCAGATGGCGAATGCGGCGGATATTGCGCATGTTCTTGGGGCAGATCGCGCCGTCAGCCCCGGGGCCGTGGTCTGGGCAGCTGTTCGCACGGGATCTGTTCACGTGACCGCTTGCGGCTGCCTGTCCGGCCCGAAATGGGGCCCCCTCGACCGCAGGCCGTGAACGGGTATTCAGACCGCTTTTAGCGCCCCGGCCGGCCATCCGGGGGGGCGCGCGCGGGTCGTATGCGACAGCAGGCAACCACTGTATTTTAGGGTATTCGGCCGTGCGGGGGGGGCGGGTCGTATGGCGCACCACCGCGTTGGAACACGGCGCGAAATCGGGGCGCGCGCGGGGTTGTATGGATGTGGATGCCGTCCCTGTGCGCTGAGATCGCCGGGCAAGCCTCCTGCGCGCCCACATGTCCATCTTCAGCTGTGGTCAGAGCGGGTCCGGGCCTGATCGCCGGCTGCGTCACATGGATGGCGGCGGGCAGGGCGGGCGGCTCAGCCCATCTTGCGCAGAATCGCCACGGTTTCATCGCGCAGGGTGCGCAGGTCTTCGATCGCGGCTTCGGTCTCGGCCTTCTGGCCGGCCAGCACATCCAGCTGGCGATTGGCCTTGTCGACCCAGACCTCATATTGCTCGCGGTCGCCCTTCTGGTCATAGATCTCCAGCCACTGACGGATCTCTTCAAGGCTGAAGCCGAAGCGGCGGCCACGCAGGATCAGTGTCATGCGCGCGACCTCGCGCGGTGCGTAAAAGCGT
Organism: Paracoccus sp. (in: a-proteobacteria); assembly: GCA_030538705.1. Classification (GTDB taxonomy): domain Bacteria; phylum Pseudomonadota; class Alphaproteobacteria; order Rhodobacterales; family Rhodobacteraceae; genus Paracoccus. Next base: position 16,666 of record JAUNTL010000064.1, read on the forward strand.
GCGCGGCCGACCTTTCGCGGGCTGAGCAGCTCGATATATTCGTAATAACGCAGCGTGCGCGGAGTCACGTCAAAGCGCGCGCACATTTCCTTGAAGTTCAGTTCGTCTGATCCCGTCATCTCTATCCTGCGCCCGGCGACAAACCGCTGCGAATACCCGCAACAGGCTAAACCGGTTAGTCCGTTCCCGCAAGGTCATGGACGTCGCACCCTTGCCGCAGCACCGGGCTTGGCGTTATCAGCGGATAAGGCAGCCGGAGAAAGCCAGATGGACCAGCAAGACCCGACCACAGCCGAGGCCCGCGACCGTATCGCGCGCCGGATGATCGCCGCGCTGCCCCATGCGAGCGCACTGGGCATGACGCTGGAGCGGATCGGCCAGGGCGAGGCCGAGATCGCGATGGACTGGCATGAGGATTTCGTCGGCGACCCCCATAGCGGGGTGATCCATGGCGGCGTCGTGTCGGCGCTGATGGATACCTGCTGCGGCGCGGCGGTGCTGGCCCATCCCCAGGCCGAGGCGGCAACGGCGGCGGCGACGCTGGATCTGCGCATCGACTATATGCGCGGCGCGACGCCGCGTCAGCGCATCACCGCGCGGGCGCGCTGCTATCATGTCACCCGCAGCGTGGCTTTTGTGCGTGCGCATGCCTTTGATGATGATGCGGAAAACCCGGTGGCAGCCGCGACCGGTGCATTCACGCTGGAACGCTGAAATGGTCGACCGCAACGAGCCGCTTCACCAGATCAAGTCACGCCGCGACAGCGCGCTTGCCGCACTGATCAGCGGCGTGCCCTATATCCGCTGGATGGGCATCCGCTTTGACCGCCGCGGGGATGAGCTGACCGCGATCATGCCCTTTGACGACAAGCTGATCGGCAATCCCTGGCTGCCGGCGATCCATGGTGGCGCGACTGCGGCCTTTCTGGAAACGGCCGCGATGATCGAACTGGCATGGTCGGCGATGTGGGAGGATCTGGAATCGGGCCGTATCGCACCCGATTCGGCGGTGCCGGGAACCTTGCCGCGCCTGCCGAAAACCATTGATTTCACCGTTGATTATCTGCGTTCCGGCCTGCCGAGGGATGCCTATGCCCGCGCCCGTGTCGTGCGCTCGGGCCGCCGCTATGCCAGCGTTCAGGTCGAGGCATGGCAGGATAATCGCGCCCGGCTGTTCGCACAGGCGACGGCACATTTCCTGATGCCGCAGGGCCAGGTTGTGACCCTGTAAACCCTGTCAAAGGGCAGGGCGGGCGATCTGCCTGCCTGACCCGCTTTCTGACAAGGTCGCGGCCAGCCAGTCACCCCGCATGCGGCGCCCGGTCGTGGCATCATCACGCCCCGCACGTTCCGCGCATCCCTTGCCGGCCCGACGCCACAAGGGGGCCGCGTTTACGGGTTCCGAAGGCGGGCCAGCGGCGGGTCAGCCCCTGCGCGGACAGCCGTGCCGCAGGCCCGGGAATGCGGGCGGGCGCCGGGCATCATCTGCGGCGCCTGTCATGCATGATCCGGCGGCCCGGATCACACCCATTTCGCCAGCGGCGGCAGGCTCATCAGCACGGCATCTGCGTTATGGCCGGTCTCAAGCCCGAACTTTGTGCCGCGGTCATAGACAAGGTTGTATTCGGCATAAAGCCCGCGATGGATCAACTGCGTCTCGCGGTCGGCATCGCTGAAGGGCTGGGCCATGCGCGCCTCGGCCAGCGGCAGGAAAGCGGGCAGAAAGGCCGCACCGATGTCGCGGGTAAAGGCAAAATCGGCCGTCCAGTCGCCGCTATTGAGATCGTCATAGAATACCCCCCCGACACCCCGCGCCCGGCCGCGATGGGGGATAAAGAAATACTCATCCGCCCATGCCTTGAAGCGGTCGTAATAATCATCGCCATGTGGCGCGCAGGCATCGCGCAGGGTGGCGTGGAAATGCGCGGTATCGCCGGCATGTTCGATGCACGGGTTCAGATCCGCCCCGCCCCCGAACCACCACGCACAGGGCGTCCAGAACATGCGCGTATTCATATGCACCGCCGGGGCCTGCGGATTTTGCATATGTGCCACAAGGCTGATCCCCGAGGCCCAGAAGCGGCCATCGCTTTCCATCCCCGGCACGCCGCGCGCGGCCATCGCGGCCTGCGCGCGCGGTGAAAGCGTGCCATGGACCTCGGACCAGTTGACCCCGACTTTTTCAAAGACGCGCCCGCCGCGCATCACGGACATGATGCCGCCGCCGCCATCGCCATCCGCGCCGCGCTGCGTCGGCGTGACCTCGAACCGGCCCGGGGTGAGATCGCCGGAGCCACGGTCCTCCAGCGCCTCAAAGGCGGCGGTAATGCGGTCGCGCAGGGTGCGAAACCAGCGGGCGGCCTCGCCGCGCTCCTGCGTCATCTCGTCCATGATCGGCTCCTTTCGCTGAATGGCCCCTGTCCGGGTGGCGGATTCATAAGTTCCACAGCGCAGCGGGGCAAGGCGCGCGATATGTGGCCCGGCCCCGCCCGCAGGGCGCGGTGCGCGCGCCGCAGATCGCGCAGGGCCGCGACCGGCGACCCGGTCCCGGCCCCGACAGCCGGGGCAGTGCTGACCGGCAGTTGCGGAATTTATGGCCCTGCGGGACCCGGCCGCGCCCCCAAGCCCGGCCCAGTGCCCGGCAAGGGGGGCAAAAGTTGATTTGCCCGCAGCCATGCGCGGCGTTAGCCTTGACCCCGATCCGCGATGAGGTCCGTCATGATCCGACCGCTTGCCCTGATGCTGCCGCTGGCGTTGTTGGCCGGTTGCGCCACGCCGCAGGAAAACTGCATCCACAACCATACCCGCGAATACCGCGTCCTGAGCGGCCTTTTATCCGAGACCGAGGCCAATCTGGCGCGCGGTTACGCCTGGCGCGAGCGGCAGGTCACACGGACCGAATATGACACCTGCACCCGCCCGGTGCGCGACCGCGACGGAGAGATCCGGCTGGTATCTTATGGCTGCTGGCGC
>JAUNTL010000065.1 GCA_030538705.1 Paracoccus sp. (in: a-proteobacteria)
ACGGATCCTCGCCCTTTGTCACCGCCGGATTCATTCATCCTGACGAATGGTGAACGGGGCTGTGATTTCGCTCGTCGCCGACGCCGCCAAGGATCTTCGGCGAGGCGCAGATCCGGCCCGTCAGGAAGGGTGTTGCGGCCCAACGGCAAGACAGGCGCGCCGCAAAATCACGGCCCCGGCGGCCGCACTCAACCCCCCGGCCGGCGCAAAGGGGGCGAAAACAGCGCCGATCTGCGGATGCGCGACCTAGCGCAGCAGCCGCCGCATCGCGCGGGCAAGCTCATCGGCCGAGCGTGCCATGCTGCTCAGATCGCGGGCAGCGGTCGAGATCTGGGGCAGCCCGTCGGATGCGAAACGCGTCACCGGCACGCTTGCCGCATTCACGACCCGGCCCAGCGTCGTGAATGATGCCTGCGCCGCGTCGGCCGCGCCGCGGATACGGGTCATGATCGCGGGCAGGTCACTCGCCAGCGTCTCTGTCACGGTGTTGATCCGGCTCAGGCTTTCGCGCAGATCGCTGATGACCGGCCCGAGATCCTCGTTGATTGCCCGGTCGGCGCCCTCGAATGCGCTTTGCGCGGCACTTAATGCGCCCTGACCCGTTTGCAGGGCCTCATCGACCGCGACCATCGCCGTGTCGATCCCGTCCAGCGTCGTGCCGGCGCGCCGCGCCAGGGCGCCGATCTCGTCGGTGCTGTCGCGCACAGAGCCTGTCGCCGCGGTCAGATCCCCCGCGATATAGCCGTCCAGCCGCTCAAAGGTCACGCGTGCCGATTGCAATGCCTCATCGGCGCTTGCCAGCGTCCGGTCGGCATTGCCCAGCGTCGTGCGCGCGGCATCGCTCAATCCCCCGATCTGTTCGCCAAAGCCCGAAATCTCGCCCGCGACCCGGGCAATCGACTGCGTGGCAGAGGTGACATCCGCAATCGCCTGATCAAGATTGCCGGTGGATCGCTCGACATTGCCGAGAATGTTCTGCACGCGCTGCTGGTTGTCGGGACCAAGCAGTTCGGCCAGCCGCTCTGTCGCGAGGTTCAGCCGGTCGATGATCTCGGGGCCCTGCGTGCCGAGCGATTGCAGGATCGACTGGCCGGCGCGAATTTCGGGGATGGTGCCGTCGTCACTTGTCAGCAGGGCCGCGCCGGGGCTGCCGGCGGTGATGCCGACAATCGACAGCCCCGTAATGCCCAGCGATTCCACCGAGGCGACCGAATCACTGCGCACCGGCGTGTCGGCATTCAGCTCCAGCCGGACCCGGACCGCACCACCGCTCTGACCGGGGGCGATCTGCATATCGACGACCTGACCCACCGGCAGGCCGGCGAAACGGACCTCGGAGGCCAGACCAAGGCCCGAGACCTCGCTGAAATAGACGTCATAGTAATCGAACTGGCGATCGGCGCGGTAATTGGCAAACCACAGCAGGAACCCCAGCATGGCAAGAAAGCCCAGCACGACGAACGCGCCGATCAGCACATGGTTTGCCCGTGTTTCCATCGCTCAGCCCTTTGCCTGTCCGTCCGCCATTGCCGCGCGCGCCCGCGGCCCGTGAAAATATTCGCGCACCCAAGGGTGTTCGACCTCCAGCATCTCGGCCATCGTGCCCGTGGTCAGGACGCGCTTTTCCGCCAGCACGGCGATACGGTCGCAGCAGGCGTGCAGCGTATCAAGGTCATGCGTGACCAGAAAGACCGACAGGCCCAGCATGTCGCGCATGCTGATGATCAGGCGGTCAAAGGCATCGGCGCCGATCGGGTCCAGCCCTGCCGTCGGCTCGTCCAGAAAGACGATTTCCGGGTCGAGCGCCAGTGCCCGCGCCAGCCCGGCGCGCTTGCGCATCCCGCCCGACAGATCGGCGGGATATTTATCGCCCGCCGACCACGGCAGCCCGGCCATCGAAATCTTCAGATCCGCCAGCGCCGCGCGGGTGGCGGCGGGCAGATCCGCGATGGCGCGCAGCGGCACCTCGACATTCTCGCGCACATTCAGGGCCGAAAACAGCGCCCCGTCCTGAAACATGACGCCCCAGCGGCGTTCAATCGCTGCGCGCTCTGGCCCGTCAAGGGCGGCCAGATCCTGACCGAACACGCGGATCGTGCCGCCCTCGGGCCGTTTCAGCCCGACGATACTGCGCAGCAGCACCGATTTCCCCGTGCCCGAGCCGCCGACGACGCCCAGGATCTCGCCACGGCGCAGATCCAGATCCAGCCCGTCATGGATGGTGTTGCGGCCGAACCGGGTGACCAGCCCGCGCACCTCGATGACATTTTCCGCGGCCGCACTCATATGCCGACCTGCGCGAAAAAGACCGAAAACAGCGCGTCAACCATGATGACCGCAAAGATCGCGCGGACGACGGCATCCGATGTCATGCGGCCAAGGGATTCGGCGTTGCGTTCCACATTCAGGCCGGCGTGACAGCCCACGCAGCCGATGATGACCGCAAAGACCGGCGCCTTGATCAGCCCGACCGCGACATGCCAGACGCCGGTATCGGCGATCATGCGCGCCTGAAACAGCGTCGGCGATATCCCCAGCGTGATCCATGCCATCACCGCCCCGCCCGCCAGCCCGGCGATATCGGCGATCAGCGTCAGCAGCGGCAGGGTGATGATCAGCGCGAGAATGCGCGGCACGATCAGCACATTGTCAGGATCCATCCCCAGCGTGCGCATGGCGTCGATCTCTTCGCGCATCTTCATCGACCCGATAGAGGCCGTCAGCGCCGAGGCCGTGCGGCCGGCGACGATGATCGCGGTCAGCAGCACGCCCAGTTCGCGCAGGATCGAAATGGCAATCAGATCGACCACATAGATTTCGGCGCCGAACTGTGTCAGCAGCGTTGCGCCCTGAAACGCGATGACCACCGCGATCAGCAGCGACATCAGCGCCACGATCGGAATCGCCTTGACCCCGGTTTCCTGACAGTGAAACACCAGCGAGGTCAGCCGGAACTCGGACGGGCGGCGCAGGCTGCGCCCGAGGGCGGCCAGAAACCGCCCCAGCATGCCCGTCAGCGCAATGAGATAGCCGGCCGCATCACTGACCTGCGCGCCCATCGTGCCCAGAAAACGCCGCCACAGCGGGGTGGCGGGCAGCGGCGTGTCGGGCACGGGTATGGCTTTGGTAACCAGTTCGATCAGATGGCGGTGGGCGTCTGAAAGCCCGGTCAGCTCGACCCCTTGGGCGCTGCGCCCGGCCAGATACCATGCCCCGGCCGTGTCCAGACGTTCCAGCCCCGCCAGATCGAGCCGCGCGGCCTGACCGATTTCGGGCGGCAGCGTGCTGATCTGGTGCAGGGTGAGATCACCGCGCAGCACGGCGGCGGGCGGGCCGTCGGCCGTATCCTGCGACCCGTCCGGGCCGGGCTGTCGCGCCTGCTCTCTGCCTTGCTGGGTCAAACCGTCCGGCCCGATCATAAGATTGTAATCGCGACAGTTTCCTTCGCGGCGCTGTGCAGAGTCAAGCCGTCCCGGCCCGGTTCCGGGGGGCGGCGTCAGGCCCCCGGCGTCTTGGGGTCATGCGCGGCCAGCGGGGCGCGCAGAGCGGGCGTTCTGATGGCCTTGCCCGGCCGCCACGTCACGGGACCGGGCCACGCGACCCGGCAGGCTGTTCATCTGCGGGCTTCGCGGCGCCACAGACGCGGGCCGGTGTCATGAACCGAGACGCCAGCGGCATCGACCGCAACCGTGACCGGCATATCGGTGACGGTGAATTCGTGGATCGCCTCCATGCCCAGATCGTCGAATGCCAGCACGCGCGCCGCGCGGATGGCGCGCGACACCAGATAGGCCGCCCCGCCGACCGCGATCAGATAGGCGGCGCGGTTGCGCGCGATGGCCGCGACGGTCCCGGCGTCGCGCTCGGCCTTGCCGATCATCACCGCCACGCCCAGCCGGTCGAGCATCAGATCACTGTAGCGGTCCATCCGCGACGAGGTCGTCGGCCCGGCCGGACCGACCGCCTCATCCCCGACCGCATCGACGGGACCGACGTAATAGATGGCGCGGTCACGGAATTCGACGGGCAGGGGCTGGCCTGCATCAACCATCTGCGCGATCCTGCGATGGGCCGCGTCGCGCCCGGTCAGCAGCCGGCCCGACAGCAAAAGCGCCTCGCTGGGTTTCCATGATGCGATCTCGTCGCGCGTCAGATGATCCAGATCGACGCGGCGGGCGTCCTTCCATGCGTCACGAAAATCCAGTTCGGGCCAATCCGACAGATCGGGCGGATCAAAGCTGGCCGGCCCGCTGCCATCCAGGGCGAAATGGACATGCCGCGTGGCCGCGCAATTGGGGATCAGCGCCACGGGCAGCGATGCGGCATGCGTGGCAAAGCTGCGGACCTTGACGTCAAGAACGGTGGTCATCCCGCCCAGCCCCTGCGCACCGATGCCAAGCGCGTTGACGCGCTCGATCAGCTCCAGCCGCAGCTCTTCCTCGGGCGTGGCCGGGCCGCGGGCGCGCAGCGCGGTGGCGTCAATCGGTTCGTTCAGCGCCTGCTTGGCCATGACCATGGCACGGTCGACGCTGCCGCCGATGCCGATGCCCAGAATGCCGGGCGGACACCAGCCCGCGCCAAGGGTGGCGACCGTCTCGACCACCCAGTCCGCGACCGAGGCCGAGGGGTTGAGAACCGCGAAACGGGTCTTGTTCTCGGACCCGCCGCCCTTGGCCGAGACGTCGAACTCTACCCTGTCGCCCGCAACCATCTCGACATGCAGCATGGCCGGGGCGTTGTCGCCGGTATTGCCGCGCCGCCCGAAAGGATCGGCCACAACCGAGGCGCGCAGCGGATTGTCGTCGCGCGCCCATGCAATGCGCACGGCATCATCGACGATCTCCTGCAACGGGCGGCGCCAGTCCAGCCGCGCCTGAACGCCGATCCGGGCGCTGACATTGACGACGCCGGTATCCTGACAGATCGGGCGGTGGCCAAGGGCCGACATGCGCGAATTGACGAGGATCTGGGCCATGGCATCGCGCGCGGCCGGGCTTTGCTCGCTGCGCCAGGCATCGGCCATGGCGCGGATAAAATCGCGCGGGTGATAGCAGGCAATGAACTGAAGCGCCTCGGCAATGCTTTGGGTGACGTGATCCTCGGTGATGGCGGTCATGGCTGGGGCTCCGGGCTGTAACGGCGGCGATGAAATCACGGGCGGCGGTGAACATCAAACCTCGGGCCATGGTCGCCATAAGGATTTCCTATCGCCATGCCGGGGCTTATGGACAAGTCGCGGTGGCGGGATCATGCTTTGCGCGCTTGCCGGAGCGGCTGCCGGGCAATCAGGGAATGCAGAGTTGCCGTTGAAATCTTCCTTTCGCCCCGATGATGCCACGGCCCTGCCCAATGCGGTCGCCGGTGCGGCGATGATCGGGGTGGTGATCGCGGTTTCGGGGCTGGAATATGGCGGGCCGGCGGTCCTTGGCTGGCTGGCCGGGGGGCTGTCGTTACTGGCGGTCGCGATCTGCACCATCGGCGGACGCTTTGGGCCGCGCGCCTTTGTCGCCATCGGCGCGGCGCTGACGGTCTGGGCCATGCTGTCGCTGCCGGACTGGCGCGACGGGCTGGCGCGCGCCATCGCCAATGGCAGCCTGATCGTGGCCATGTTCACCGCCCTTGTCGCCTTGCGCAGCGCCGCCGCCGGCTCGGCCGCGATTGTCGAATGCGGCCGGTTTCTGGCCCGCCAGCGGCCGGGACAGCGCTATGCGGCGCTGACCATGGGCGGGCATCTGTTCGGGCTGACGCTGCTTTATGGCGCGATTTCGCTCTTGGGCGCGCTGGCGACGGAAAGCGCGCGCGATGAACCTGATGCCGAGATCCGCCGCCACCGCACGCGGCGCATGCTGGTTGCGATCCAGCGCGGTTTCGCCGCGACCCTGTGCTGGTCGCCGATGGCCTTTTCGATGGTGATCGGGCTGTCGCTGGTCGAGGGCGCGCGCTGGAATGCCGCCGTTTTGCCCTGTGCGATCAGCGCGGTGATCCTGCTGGCGGGGGGCTGGGGGCTGGACGCCGCCTTCAAGCCGCGGCTGAGCCGCCCGGCCCCGCCGCGCGCGCGCGAGCCGGGGCGATGGCTGGATCATCTGCGCCCGCTGCTGGTGCTGCTGGGCGTGGTGATGGGGGGGGCGGCGGCCCTGCATCTGCTGACCGGGGTCGAGGTCATCGGGGCGGTGATTTCGTTCATCCCGCTGGTCGCGGCGGGCTGGATCATTCTTCAGACGCGGTCGCAGGGGCTGGGCATGTCGCAGGCGCGCGGCCGGATCGGGCAGTTCCTGTTTCGCGAGCTGCCCGGTTATCGCCACGAGGTCGTGCTGCTGTTCATGGCCGCCTTTATCGGCAAGATCGGGGCGCTGATCCTTGTGCCGCTGATGGAGGCGCGGGGGATCGGGCTGGAGGGGATGGCGCCGCTGGTCGTGGTGATCGCGCTGATCTGGATCATTCCCCTGACCGGCCAGATCGGGATGAACCCGATTCTCGCCGTCTCGCTGATGGTTCCGATCCTGCCGACCCCGGCCGAGATGGGCATCAGCCCGACGGTCATGATCACCGCGATCACCGGCGGCTGGGCGCTCAGCGGGGTGTCATCGCCCTTTACCGCCTCGGTCCTGCTGGCGGCATCGCTGGGGGGTGTCAGCCCGCGCCATGTCGGGCTGGTCTGGAACGGGGTCTATGTGCTGATCATGGGAACGGTGCTGTCGCTGTGGGTCACGGCCCTGGCGGTGCTGCTGTAAGGAGGGGATATGATCTGCCGGCTTGATCATCTGGTGCTGACCACCACGGACGAGGCCGCCTGCGTGGCCTTTTATACCGGCATTCTGGGGATGGAGCTGGAGACATTCGGCGCGGGCCGCAAGGCGTTCCGCTTTGGCCGCCAGAAAATCAACCTGCACCTGCGCGGCGCCGAGTTCGAGCCAAAGGCACATCTGCCGGTGCCCGGCGCATTGGATCTGTGCTTTATCGCCGACCGGCCGCTTGACGAGGTCATCGCCACGCTCAAGGCCCGTGGCATCACGATCGCCGAGGGGCCGGTGATGCGCAGGGGGGCAACCGGGCCGATCCGCTCGATCTATCTGCGTGACCCGGATCTGAACCTGATCGAGATATCGGAATACCCCGAGCCATAGGTTTTTTATATGGCCCGTATCGGAACCACATATTTGATCTATTTGCCACGACCGGCGATGGTCCGGGGCAGGATTTCCAGATCAAAAGGGGCTGACAGATGGGCATTCACCCGACGGATGACGAATATCGGGATATTCGCGATGCGGTGCGCGCGCTCTGTGCCGGGTTTCCCGATGAATATCATCGCAAGATCGACGAGGCCCGCGGATATCCCGAAGAGTTCGTCGATGCCCTGACCCGCGCCGGCTGGATGGCCGCGCTGATCCCCGAGGAATATGGCGGCTCTGGTCTTGGCCTGACCGAGGCATCGGTCATCATGGAGGAAATCAACCGCGCGGGCGGCAATTCGGGCGCCTGCCATGGGCAGATGTATAACATGAACACGCTCGTCCGCCACGGATCGGACGAGCAGCGCCAGCGCTATCTGCCCAGGATCGCCAGCGGAGAGCTGCGCCTGCAATCCATGGGCGTGACCGAACCGACCACCGGAACCGACACCACCAAGATCAAGACAACCGCCATCCGCAAGGGCGACCGCTGGGTCATCAACGGCCAGAAGGTCTGGATCAGCCGTGTGCAGCATTCCGATCTGATGATCCTGCTGGCGCGGACCACGCCGCTTGATCAGGTGAAAAAGAAATCCGAAGGGCTGTCGATCTTTATCGTCGATATCAAAGAGGCGATGAAATCGGGGATGGAGGTCCGTCCGATCCTGAACATGGTCAATCACGAAACGAATGAGCTGTTCTTTGACAACCTTGAAATTCCTCATGAAAATCTGATCGGCGAGGAAGGCAAGGGGTTCAAGTATATCCTGACCGGGCTGAATGCCGAACGCACGCTGATCGCTGCGGAATGTATCGGCGATGGCTATTGGTTCATCGACCGCGTGACCGATTACGTCAAGGAACGGGTCGTCTTTGGCCGGCCCATCGGGCAAAATCAGGGCGTCCAGTTCCCCATTGCCGAAAGCTATATCGAGATCGAGGCCGCCAATCTGATGCGTTGGGATGCCTGCCGGCGCTATGATGCGCAGCTCGATTGCGGGGCGCAGGCGAATATGGCGAAATACCTCGCCGCCAAGGCATCATGGGAGGCGGCGAATGCCTGCATCCAGTTCCACGGCGGTTTCGGCTTTGCCTGCGAATATGATGTCGAGCGCAAGTTCCGCGAGACCCGGCTTTATCAGGTCGCGCCGATCTCGACCAACCTGATCCTGTCCTATATCGCCGAGCATGTGCTGGGCCTGCCGAGGAGCTTTTGATGGCGTCCCTGCCGCTGGAGGGCATCACCGTCGTCGCCATCGAGCAGGCGGTCGCGGTGCCGTTCACGACCGCGCGGCTGGCGGATGCCGGTGCCCGTGTCATCAAGATCGAACGCCCCGAGGGCGATTTCGCGCGCGGCTATGACGATGCCGCCCGCGGGCAGGCAAGCTATTTTGTCTGGCTTAATCGCGGCAAGGAAAGCCATGTGCTGGACCTCGCCACGCCCGAAGGCAAGGCCGCGCTGGAGGATCTGATCGCCGGCGCCGATATCGTGGTCCAGAACCTCAAGCCCGGCGCGCTTGCCCGGCTGGGCTTTGCGACCGAACGGCTGCGGCGTGACTATCCGGCGCTGATCACCTGTTCCGTATCGGGTTACGGCGAGGGCGGGCCGATGGCGGATCGCAAGGCCTATGACCTGCTGATCCAGGCGGAATCGGGGCTGTGTTCGATTACCGGCGGTCCTGAATCGGCGGCGCGGGTCGGCATTTCGCTGGTCGATATCTCGACCGGGGCAACGGCCCATGCCGCGATACTCGAGGCGCTGATCCGGCGCGGGCGCACGGGCGAGGGGGCCGATATCTCGGTGTCGATGTTCGATGTGATGGCCGACTGGCTGACGGTGCCGCTGCTCAACCACGAGGCCGGGCGCACGCCGCGGCGGATCGGCATGGCGCATCCTTCGGTCGCGCCCTACGGGGTGTTTCGCTGCCGCGACGGGCAGGATATTCTGATTTCCGTCCAGAACGACCGCGAATTCGCCAAGCTGGCGCAGGTCTTTCTCGACCAGCCCGAGGCGGCGGGTGATCCGCGTTTCGCGACCAATATCGCGCGGGTGCAGAACCGCGCCGAATCCGATGCGCTTGTCGCGGCGGCCTTTGCCCGGCTGAGCGCGGCCGAGGCGACCGCGCGGCTGATCCGGGCGGATGTCGCCTTTGCCTCGGTCAATGATATGGCGGCGCTGTCGGCCCATCCGCATCTGCGCCGCATCACCGTCGACACGCCCGCCGGTCCGGTCAGCCTGCCGGCCCCCGCCGCGCGCTTTCACGGCGAGGAACGCCATTACGGCCCCGTCCCCGCCATCGGCGAGAAAGGATAGCTCATGATCGACATCGACCATCTGCGCCAGTGGATCGGGCGCGAGGAAACCTGTTCGGAAATCGTCGGCGGTGCCCTTGTCGGCCGGTTCAATGCGACCTTTGATGACGAGACCGACCTGCGCGATGGCGCGCCGGCGCCGGCGCTGATCCATCTGTGCCTGGCGCCCCCGGCGGTGCCGACGGCCGGGCTTGGCCCCGACGGGCATCCGCGTCGCGGCGGGTTTCTGCCCCCCGTCGCCTTGCCGCGCCGGATGTGGGCGGGCGGCAGTTTCGAATTTCTGGATGAGATCCGCATCGGCGAGACGGTGACGCGGAAATCCGTGATCCGTGACGTCGTGCTGAAGGAAGGGCGCAGCGGTCCGCTGTGCTTTGTCACCGTTGATCATCATATCGACGCGGATGGCCGCCATGTCCTGTCCGAGCGTCAGGATATCGTCTATCGCGGCGAGGACGGGGCAGGCGCGGGTGCCAAAACCCCGCCGGCGGCCCCCGAAGGCGCCGCGCGCAGGGTTGTCGAGGCCAGCCCGGCGCTGTTGTTTCGCTATTCCGCCCTGACCTTTAACGGCCACCGCATTCATTATGACGCTCCCTATGTCCGCGAGGTCGAGGGCTATCCCGGGCTGATCGTGCATGGCCCGATGCAGGCAACGATGCTGCTGCGCTTTGCCCAGGAGATCCGGGGCGCGCGGCCGGTCCGCTTTGACTTCCGCTCTCTTTCGCCGCTGTTCGACAATGCCGATTTCACGCTGAATGCCGATGAGGACGGCGGCGCGCTGCGGCTGTGGACGGCGCGGCCCGGCGGCCCCGTGGCGATGGAGGCGCGCGCGACATGGTAGGCGATATCCGCGCCCCCCTGTTCGTGCCGGCCGACCGGCCCGAGCGTTTCGCCAAGGCCGCGCAATCGGGTGCGGATGCGGTGATCCTTGATCTGGAGGATGCGGTGGCGGCGGATGCCAAGGATGCGGCCCGCCTGGCGCTGCGCGGTGATTTCACCGATCTGCCGGTCATCATCCGCATCAACGCCGCCGGCACCGCGTGGCATGCGGACGATCTGGCCGCCGCGGCGGCGCTTGGGCCGGCGGCGGTGATCCTGCCCAAGGCCGAGGACGCGGACACCGTCACCGCCACCGCGCGGGCCACGGGCGCGCCGGTGATCGCGCTGATCGAGACGGCGCGCGGTCTGGCCGCCGCCCGCGCCATTGCGGCAGCAGCGCAGCTTGCCCGTCTGGCCTTTGGCTCGGTCGATTTCTGCGCTGATCTGGGCTGCGAGCATCTGCGCGAGGTTTTGCTGCCGGCCCGGATGGAGCTGGTGCTGGCCTCGCGTCTGGCCGGGATCGCGGCCCCGCTGGACGGGGTGACGGTGCGGCTGGATGACCCCGGGATCAGCCATGATGACGCGCGCCACGCCCGTTCGCTGGGAATGGCGGGCAAGCTGTGCATCCATCCGCGTCAGATCGCGCCGGTCCTGCGTGCCTTTGCGCCGACGCCGGCGGAAATCGACTGGGCGCAGCGCGTTCTGGCGGCGGGCGGGGGGGCTGTTTCGGTCGATGGCGAGATGGTCGACGAACCCGTGCGCATCCGCGCCCGCATGATCCTGGCGCGCGCCGGCTAGATCGCGGCGCGGCTGTCGGCCGCCGCGCCCGCCCCGCCGGTCCGTGCGGCACGGCTGCGTGAACAGGCCCGAGACAAGCCCCTGCCGATATGGCACAATCAAAGATCAGCCGGCGCGGACAGGCGCCGGTTTCCACCGCAGGAGAGCGCCTTGACCCTCGATCTGACCCATAACGACATCCGCGATGTCGTCGCCGCCGACCGTGCCCGCGTCTGGCATCACCTCAGCCAGCACAAACCCTATGAGACCTCGGACCCGCGCGTCTTTATCGAGGGCAGGGGGATGCGGCTCTGGGATGCGACGGGCAAGGAATATCTTGATGCCGTCTCGGGCGGGGTATGGACGGTCAATGTCGGCTATGGCCGCGAAAGCATCGCCGATGCGGTGCGCGACCAGCTGGTGCGGCTGAACTATTTCGCCGGTGCGGCCGGGACCGTGCCCGGCGCGCAGTTTGCCGAGCGCCTGATCGGGAAAATGCCCGGAATGAGCCGCGTCTATTACTCGAACTCTGGATCAGAAGCCAATGAAAAGGCTTACAAGATGGTGCGCCAGATCGCGCAGCGCCATCACGGCGGCAAAAAATGGAAGATCCTGTTTCGCGACCGCGATTACCACGGCACGACGATCGCCACGCTGGCCAGTTCGGGCCAGCCGCAGCGTTCGGATCAATATGGGCCTTTCCCCGATGGCTTTGTCATGGTGCCCCATTGCCTTGAATACCGCGCGCAATGGGACGGCCCGGATTATGGGCGCCGCGCGGCCGATGCCATCGAAGAGGTGATCCTGCGCGAAGGTCCCGACACCATCGGCGCGCTGGTGCTGGAACCCGTGACCGCCGGCGGCGGTGTCATCGTGCCGCCAGAAGGTTACTGGCGCCGCGTGCAGGAGATCTGCCACCAATATGACCTCCTGCTGCATATCGACGAGGTCGTTTGCGGGCTGGGCCGCACGGGGACATGGTTCGGTTATCAGCAATTCGGGATCGAGCCGGATATCGTGACCATGGCCAAGGGGGTCGCCTCGGGCTATGCGGCGATTTCCTGCACGGTCACGACCGAGCGCGTGTTCGAACTGTTCAAGGACGATCCCGCCGATCCGATGTGCCATTTCCGCGATATCTCGACCTTTGGCGGCTGCACCGCCGGGCCGGCGGCGGCGCTGGAAAACATGCGCATCATCGAGGATGAGGGCCTGCTGGAGAACTGCACCGCCATGGGCGCGCGGCTGATGGCCAATCTGAACGAGCTGATGACCCGCCATGAGGTCATCGGCGATGTGCGCGGCAAGGGGCTGTTCTGCGGCGCCGAGCTTGTCGCCGACCGCGCCACCAAGGAACCGCTGAGCGAGGCGCTGACGGCGGCGGTGGTTGCCGATTGCATGGCGCAGGGCGTGATCATCGGGATGACCAACCGGTCACTGCCGGGGTTCAACAATACATTGTGCTTTGCGCCCCCGCTGATCGCGACGGCCGATGATATCGACCGCATCACCGCGGCTGTGGACGGCGCCCTGACGCGGGTGATCCATGGCCCGTCATCCGACGACGAATGAACAGCGCGATTTGATACGTATCAATGTCGACCGCGCGAGAGGCCCCTAATCTCGCGCGGCACAACCAGACGGAGGCTTCGCCGTGCAACGCCTGTTCCTGCTCTTGCTGTCAATTTCCATGGCCACCCTTGCCGGGATCGGTGTCGTCATCGTGTTGGCGATGGGCCTTTATGGCACCTGGCCTATTGTGCTTGCGGCTGCGGCCGGCGCGCTTCTGGCGCTGCCGGTGTCCTGGCTTGTCGCCAGGCGCATCAGCGAGAACGATATCGAACTGGAAGAATAGGCGACGCGCGCCGGTTCGGGCGCGCCGCGCTGTTTCTCAGCCCAGAAACTGGGCCAGAGCCTCGGCCACGGCGCGGGGCTCTTCGGCATGCAGCCAGTGGCCGCAGCCGGGCATGTGGCGCAATTCAGCCTGCGGGAAATAGTCCCGCACCGCCTGCGCACGGCCGGGACCGGCGACGTAATCCGATGCCTCCCCGGCCAGAAACAACGCCGGGCCGGCAAAGGCGCCGGGCGTCAGGCCGGCGGGCCAGCCCACAAGCTCGGGCATCTGGTCCGCCAGCACGGGCAGATTGAGCTTCCACCTTGGCGGGTCGGATTTCAGATCAAGGCTTTGCAGCAGAAAGGCGCGCACGCCGGCATCCCCGATGCTGGCCGCCAGCCGCCGGTCGGCATCCGAGCGCAGGCGCAGCCCGCTCAGATCCATGCCGGTCATGGCGTCGATATAACCCTGCTGGTTGTGATCATAGGCGACCGGCGCGATATCCAGCACGGCCAGCCGGCGGATCAGCTCGGGCCGGCGCAGCGCCAGAACCATCGACGCCTTGCCGCCCATCGAATGGCCGACCACATCGGCCTGCCCGCCGGCGGCCTCGATCACGCGGGCCAGATCATCCGCCAGTGCGGCATAGCTGTGATCGGGGTCGTGAAAGGAACCACCATGGTTGCGCATATCGACCGAGATGACCCGCCGCGTGCCCTCGATCCGGCGCGCCAGAACGCCCAGATTGCGGGCCGAGCCGAACAGGCCGTGGACGAATAAAACGGGCGGCAGGTCATTGTCGGTGCCTGCGGAAATACTGTTCAGAATCATGCTCGCAGCCTAGCAGGGCTGGCAGGCCGCTGCCATCCCCGCTAATCTGGCCGGCGCGTGCAAGGGGATGGGGATGACGCCACTGAATGTCCGAAGCTGGGCCGAGGAGGTCGCGGTGCTGATGGCCACCCGTCTGGGCGGCGTGCGGCGCGGCGAGACGGTCGACCTGGAAACGATGATTCGCCGCCGTGGCGGGGCGCTGCCGCACAAGCTGCTGAAACAGGCGCAGGTCTTGCGCGCCGCCGAATCCGTCACCCTCGCCCCCAAGATCGCACGCCAGACCGATTTTTCGGCCGCCGCCCAGGCCCATGCCGATCTGGTCGCCTATCTGAAACCTTTTGGCCGGGTGACGCGCATCCAGGAACGCGCGACGAATTTCGCGGCCTCGGTCGTGTTCGGCCTGCTGATGCTGGGAATCGCGGTGATCTGGGTTCTGGTCTGGCGCGGCTATCTGTAAGCGCGGCTTTGCAACCCCGCGCCATTTCAGCTATGAGGCGCGCGCAAAGGAAGCGCGACATGTCCCCGACCCCCAAGAAACTGTTCATCAAGACCTATGGTTGCCAGATGAACGTCTATGACAGCACCCGCATGGCCGAGGCCATGGGCGCCGATGGCTATGTTCTGACCGATGATCAGTCACAGGCCGATATGGTGTTGCTCAATACCTGCCATATCCGCGAAAAGGCGGCCGAAAAGCTGTATTCCGATCTTGGCCGGCTGAAACCGCTCAAGGCCGGGCGCCCCGATCTCAAGATCGCCGTGGCCGGTTGTGTGGCCCAGGCCGAGGGCGAAGAGATCGTCAACCGCATGCCGCTGGTCGATCTGGTCGTCGGGCCGCAAAGCTATCACCACCTGCCCGCGATGGCGCGCGGCGAGGGGCCGCGCGTGCTGACCGATTTCCCGGCCGAGGACAAGTTCGACCACCTGCCCGAGCGCCGCGCCACCCGCCGCCAGCCCACGGCATTCCTGACCGTGCAGGAGGGCTGCGACAAATTCTGTGCCTTTTGCGTCGTCCCCTATACCCGCGGGGCCGAGGTCAGCCGCCCCGCCGCCCGCATTCTGGCCGAGGCCCGCGATCTGGTCGCGCGCGGTGTGCGCGAGATCACGCTGCTGGGCCAGAACGTCAATGGCTGGCATGGCGAGGGGGCAACCGGCTTTGGCGAGCTGATCCGGCGCATCGCCGAAATCGACGGGCTGGACCGCATCCGCTATACCACCAGCCATCCCAATGACATGTCGGACGACCTGATCGCCGCCCATGGCGACGTGCCAAAGCTGATGCCCTATCTGCATCTGCCGGTGCAATCAGGCAGCGACCGCATCCTCAGGGCGATGAACCGCAAACATACGGCGGATGAATATCTGCGGCTGATCGACCGCATCCGCGCGGTGCGGCCCGATATCCTGCTGACCTCGGATTTCATTGTCGGCTTTCCCGGCGAGAGCGACAGCGATCACGCCGATACACTCGGCCTGATCGAGAAGGTCGGCTTCGGCGCCGCCTTCAGTTTCAAATATTCGCCGCGCCCGGGCACGCCGGCGGCGGGGCGCGAGGGCGTGCCCGATGCGCTTGCCGATGCGCGGTTGCAGGAATTGCAGGCGCTGATCACCCGCCAGCAGCGCGCCGCCCAGCAATCCATGGTCGGCCGCCGGCTGGATGTGCTGTTTGAAAAGCCGGGGCGAGAGCCGGGGCAGATGGTCGGGAAATCGGGCTATCTGCATTCGGTATTCGTCGACGCGCCCGAGGCCGCGCCCGGCGATCTGGTCACGGTCGAGATCGTCGCCTCGGCCCCTAATTCTCTGGCCGGCCGGCTGGTCTGAGACGGCGCGGGGCGTTTGCGCGCAATGCCAGCTTTGCGGCGGCGGCGCGGCTGACCCCCGGGCCGTATTGTCGCGTTCATCGCGGGCTGCCGGCTGCGGGGCTTCATGCGCCGCTGGTGGCCTTGCGGCAGATATGACGGCCCGATCTGCCGGATCGCGCCCGGCTGCGGGCATTGCGCCGGCCTGAGCGCGGCGCGGGCGGGGCGGAACACTGCAAGGCTTGCCCCATGATCCCGATATTCGCTGACCGGCGCGCGGGCGGGGCACGGAACAGGCATCCCGGCCCTGTGCGGCGCTTGCCGGCATCCTGCCTGATGCGGCGCCCGGATATTCATCAGCCCCGCTTGCAGCTGTCCTCCCCTTCCGGGGCCGGTCTCTGCCAGGGCCATGGTCCGGCCCGGCTGATGAATCCCGGGGCGCGCCGGCGGCGGCTGTCCTCAGCTTGCCGGACCCAGACGGTTGGGGGCGGGATGATCGGTCCCGGCTTCGCCTGCGGGCTTTTCGGCGATCCGCATCGGCTCGGAAAAGATCGGCGAGGGCGACGGCGGGTGATCCGGGCCGGTGGTATCGGCCGCGGCCTCGCCTGCTGCTGCGGGTGGCGTGTCGGCCGGCGCGGCGGGGACATCGGGCGCAGGAACATCGGGCGCAGGGACAGGGGCGGAAATCACGGGTGCGGGTGCTGCGGGCTGTTCAGCAGGAGTTTCGGCTGCTGCTGCCGGTTGTTTCGCAACGCCGGCTGCCGGGCGGCGAAAAATCAGCAGGTTGTGGAATACGGTCGTGCGCCCGGTCAGGCCGCTGCGCTCTTCCGAGGGCAGGGTTTCGGCGCGCAGATATTCCCAGCCCTGAGCAGCCATGTCATTGATCGCGGCGCTTAAGGTCAATGCGTAACGGTCCGTGGGGGCTTTGACACCCTTTGCCTTTTCGCCGCGAAGGGGGGCGGGGATGGCGGTATATTCAAAGGAACTCATCAGTTTTCCCAGCTTGTTTGCCCATTTCTATGCCGATTTGCGCGCGGGTTTCCAGACCTGTTCACGCCCGGAAAATCAGGCGCCGAGGCCGATTCCGCTGCCGGTCAGGATCCGGCAGAGCAGCGGATGAAACCCGGCCGGGATCACCGCCCGCAGCAGAAATCCGGGATCCCGCACAGAAAAGGCACGGGAATTTTCCCGCATCAGCCCGATGATCCCATCGGGGCGCGGCGCGCGGGCCGCCACAAAGAGAGGCACGGAGATCACCGCGCCCGGAAACAGCACTCCACCCATAAGATCGCAGCAGCGGCGGTGCGCGGCCTGCCCGGGGCGGGCGGCCGTGTTGCCAGAAAAACCCGGTCACCCGGTCACCCGGCCAGCAGAACCGGCAGGCCGGTATCAAACAGGTTTGCAGCCCTGCCCGGAACCTGTCCCGCCCCGGCCGCCAGCCCCTATGCCATCAGCTGCACCGGCGGGGTCGGGGCCGCGAATAATGCGCGCAGCGGCCATCTGCCGGTTGCGTCACTCACCCGCCCAGTTTGCGCGCGACGATCTCGTTCACCGCTGCGGGGTTGGCCTTGCCGCCGGTGGCCTTCAGCACCTGCCCGACGAACCAGCCCGCCAGTTTCGGATTGGCCTTGGCCTTTTCGACCTGCGCCGGGTTTTCGGCGATGATCTGATCGACGGCGGCCTCGATCGCGCTCATATCGGTGACCTGCTTCATGCCACGCGCGGCGGCAACTTCGGCAGGATCGCCCCCTTCGGCCCACAGGATTTCGAACAGGTCCTTGGCCATCTTGCCCGAAATCTCGCCCGATGCGATCAGGTCGATCACCCCGCCAAGCTGCGCGGCGGACAGGGGCGATGTGGCGACGCTCAGCCCCTCTTTGTTCAGCCGGCCGAACAGTTCGTTAATCACCCAGTTCGCCGCCTGCTTGCCATCGCGGCCGGCCGCAACCGCCTCGAAGAAGTCGGCATTCTCGACCTCGGCCGTCAGCACGCCCGCGTCATATTCCGACAGGCCCAACCCCTGCACGAAGCGCGCCTTTTTGGCGTCGGGCAGTTCGGGCATGTCGGCGGCGATGCCGTCGATCCACGCCTGTTCGATCTCCAAAGGCAAGAGGTCGGGGCAGGGGAAATAGCGGTAATCATGGGCCTCTTCCTTGGACCGCATGGACCGGGTTTCGCCCTTGTCGGGGTCGTAAAGGCGGGTTTCCTGCACGACCTTGCCGCCGTCCTCGATAATGGCGATCTGGCGGCGGGCCTCGTATTCAATCGCCTGCTGAATGAACCGCAGGCTGTTCATGTTCTTGATTTCGCAGCGCGTTCCGAGATGCGAGAAATCGCCGGTTTCCATAAACCGCTCATAATCGCCGGGCTTGCAGACCGATACGTTCACATCGGCGCGCAGGTTGCCGTTCTGCATATTGCCGTCGCAGGTGCCGAGGTAACGCATGATCTGGCGCAGTTTCGACACATAGGCGGCGGCTTCTTCAGGCCCGCGGATGTCGGGGCGGCTGACGATCTCCATCAGGGCCACGCCGGTGCGGTTGAAATCGACGAATGACATGTTGGGGTCCATGTCATGGATGGATTTACCCGCGTCCTGTTCCAGATGAATGCGCTCGATCCGCACGCGGCGGGCGACGCCGGGGGCCATGTCCACGATCACCTCGCCCTCGCCGACGATGGGGTGATAAAGCTGGCTGATCTGATAGCCCTGCGGCAGGTCGGGATAGAAATAGTTCTTGCGGTCAAAGGCGCTGACCAGATTGATCGCCGCCTTGATGCCCAGCCCCGTGCGCACCGCCTGTTCCACGCAGAATTCATTGATGACTGGCAGCATCCCCGGCATGGCCGCATCGACAAAGGCGACATTGCTGTTGGGTTCCGCGCCGAATGTGGTCGAGGCGCCGGAGAACAGCTTGGCGTTAGAGGCCACCTGTGCGTGGACTTCCAGCCCGATGACCAGCTCCCAATCCTGCTTTGCGCCGGCAATCACCTTCGGTTCAGGGGCAGAGAATTCAAGATGGTCTGGCATGGTCACGTCCTGTCTGGCTTGGCGCGTTTTAGGCCGCGCGCGGGTTACGGGCAAGAGGCGCGGCGCGCTGGCGCAGATGTGAGATGCCTGCGCCGTCGCGATCGGCTATCGCGAGGCGTGGTAACAGACGAGGTATGACCATGATCCGCCCGATTCTGCTGGCGGCCTGTGCGGTGGCGGCGCTTGCCGGCTGCGAAACCGCCGCCATCAGCCGCGCCGCGGTCGATGCGCCCACGCTCGCGCCCGGTGAGCCGGGGCCGTTGCGCCGCGCGGTGGCACGCCTGCCCGGCGTCCCCGATCTGCCGGCGATGCAATGGGACGATCAGGAGATGGGCGCGGAATGGACGGTGGCGACGCTGGCGGCGCTTGATGCCGAGGGGGCGGCGCTGATGTCGCAGGTTCCGGCCGATGTGCTGGAATATTGTCCCTCTTATGCCCGTCAGAGCCATGAAAACCGCCGCGCCTTCTGGGCCGGACTGATTTCCGCCATGGCAAGGCAAGAGGGTGCGGGCAGCGGCGCCGTGATGCGTGTTTCGGCCGCGCAGGCGCGCAGCCATGGCTGCGGCGGCGCGATGAGCGATGTGCAGGCCAACCTGTCCTGTGCCGTGCGGATCGCCGCGCGTCAGGTCATCACGGATAATGCCATTGCCGCCACCTCGGGCGGCGGCGCGGCAGAATCGCGCAGCTGGCGCGGGGCGGCCCGCGACTGGCTGTCACTGCGCAATCCCGCGCGGCGCGGCCAGATCGCCAACTGGACGCGCAGCCAGTCCTATTGCCGCTGAGAACAACCTTTGTGCCGCTGCCATCTGGTGGCCGGCGCGGGGTTCGGGGCCGCGCGATGGCCGGCTGAGCGCCCCATATCAGCCGGTCCGGGCCGCAGGGGCGCCCCTGACGCGGCGGGGCGGCGATTGGCCGGTGCCGCGCCAGCCAGGGCAGCGCCGGCGCTGATCCCGGAGGGTTGACGGGGGGCGGTGAAAGCCGGCG
>JAUNTL010000191.1 GCA_030538705.1 Paracoccus sp. (in: a-proteobacteria)
CCGGCACCGTCATCGAGGGCGAGGTCAAGAACATCACCGAATTCGGTCTGTTCGTCGGTCTGGAAGGCGATATCGACGGCATGGTGCATCTGTCGGACATCTCGTGGGATGCCCGTGGCGAGGACGCCATCCAGGACTTCCGCAAGGGCGACATGGTCAAGGCCGTGGTCCAGGAGGTTGATGTCGACAAGGAACGCATCAGCCTGTCGATCAAGGCGCTGGAAAACGAGGCGATGGCCGAGGCTGTCGAAGGCGTCAAGCGCGGCGACGTGATCACCGTGACCGTGACCGCCATCGAGGACGGCGGGATCGAGGTGGAATATAACGGCGCCAAGTCGTTCATCCGCCGCTCGGATCTGGCCCGCGACCGTCAGGATCAGCGCCCCGAGCGTTTCGGTATCGGCGACAAGGTTGACGTGCGCGTCACCAACGTCGACTCGCGTTCGCGTCGTCTGGGTCTGTCGATCAAGGCCCGCGAGATCGCCGAAGAGAAAGAAGCTGTTGAACAGTATGGCTCGTCCGATTCGGGTGCCTCGCTGGGCGACATCCTTGGCGCTGCACTCAAAAGCCGCGAATAAGCGTCAAGAAAGCTGATCAAGCCCGCCTCCGGTCGTGCCGGGGGCGGGTTTTTTGCATCTTCGGCGCCCATGTCGTCAGATTTCTTGCAACTTAATGATAGTTTTCGCGTTTTGCGTTGGATTGGCTCGCAGACTGGGCCTAGTCTTTGGAATTGCGCACTGGTTTGGGGGAAACATGATCCGCTCGGAACTCATTCAGAAGATCGCCGAGGAAAATCCGCATCTGGTCCAGCGTGACGTGGACCGCATCGTCTCAACCATCTTCGATGAAATCATCGGCGCGATGGCCCGGGGGGATCGGGTCGAACTGCGCGGTTTCGGGGCATTTTCGGTGAAAAAACGCGACGCCCGCACCGGTCGCAATCCGCGCACCGGCGAGGCCGTGCCGGTCGAGGAAAAGCACGTTCCCTTCTTCAAGACGGGCAAGCTCTTGCGCGACAGGTTGAACGGCGAGGCGTGATCTGGCATTTGGGTCAGGTTCCCGCCCGTCGCGGCACAGGCAGCCCATAAAGGTCAGTCATGCGTCTTATTCGCCTTGTTTTCGTCGCCCTGATGGCCGTGATCCTCTTGGGTATCGCGCTTGCCAACCGTGGCCCGGTCACCGTCAAGGCGATGCCGGCCTCGCTTGATCAGTATTTCGGCACCAGCCTTCAGATCACCCTGCCGCTGTTTCTCATCATCTTTCTGGCGATTCTGTGCGGCCTCGTCGTGGGCTTTGTCTGGGAATGGCTGCGCGAGGCGCATATCCGCAGCGCTGCCGCCCGCCGCAGTTTCGAGGTCGAGCGGCTGGAACGCGAGGTCGGCGCGCTGCGCGACCGCCATAATGCGCCAAAGGATGACGTACTGGCGATCCTCGACCGCCCGCGTGGCGATACGGTCAGCCGCCCGGCCCCGGCGGCGCCTGCGCCTGCGCCGGGCATGCCCGCGCGGCGCTGATTTGGCGCAGGTCAAGATTTGCGGGCTGACCCGGCCCGCCGATGTCGATGCGGCGGTGGCGGCCGGCGCGGGGTTTCTGGGCTTTGTGTTCTTTGCGAAATCGCCGCGCAACCTGTCGCCCGCGGCGGCGGCGGCGCTGGCGCATGCGGTGCCGCCCGGCGTGGCCCGTGTCGGTCTGTTCGTGAACCCCGATGACGCCATGCTGGATCAAGTTCTGGCGGCTGTGCCGCTGGATATGGTGCAGCTTCATGGCAGTGAGACGCCGGCCCGTGTCCGCGACATCGCTGCGCGCAGCGGCCTGCCGGTGATCAAGGCTGTGGGCATTGCCGGTCCGGGCGATCTGGCCGTGCTGTGGGATTACGGGCTGGTGGCCGATATGCTGCTGGTCGATGCCAAGCCGCCGCGCGACGCCGTGCTGCCCGGTGGCAACGGGCTGGCCTTTGACTGGCGGCTGCTGACCGGGCGCAAATGGCTGAAACCCTGGATGCTGGCCGGTGGGCTGAACCCGGATAATGTCGCCGAGGCGGTGCGCCTGACCGGCGCGCCGGTGGTCGATGTCTCGTCCGGGGTTGAAAGCGCGCCGGGGGTCAAGGATGGCGATCTGATCCGCCGTTTCATCGCGGCTGCGGCATGATCGCCTTTCGCCCCGCACGGCGCGAGGATGTGGCCGCGGTTGTCGCATTGCTGGCGGATGACATGCTGGGCCGTCAGCGCGAAACGGCGCCGCTGGCGCGCTATCTTGCGGCCTTTGATGACATGCAGGCCGAGGGCGGCAATCATCTGATCGTCGGCGAGATCGGCGGGCGGATTGTCGCGACCTATCAGATCACGCTGATTTCGGGCCTGTCCCTTGCCGCCGCCCGGCGCGCACAGATCGAGGCGGTGCGTATCGCATCGGATCTGCGGGGGCAGGGGCTTGGCGCGCGGCTGCTGGCGGATGCCGAGGCGCGGGCAAGGGCGGGCGGTGCCGCGCTGATCCAGCTGACGACCCGTGCCGCGCGCAGCGATGCGCATCGCTTTTACGAAAGGCTCGGGTTCAGCCGCAGCCATTTCGGTTTCAAAAAAGACCTGCCGGGGGA
>JAUNTL010000066.1 GCA_030538705.1 Paracoccus sp. (in: a-proteobacteria)
GCGCGGTTTCTGGCGGCGGCAGGCCCGCCGCTGTCCGGTCCTGCATGCGGCCGGGCGCCGGTGGTCCTGGTGCTGGTCGGCGAAACCGTCAGCGTCGCGCAGGGCCGGCGCTGCCTTCTCTGCGCCCCGTCAGCAATCTGTGTGCCGTCAACAACAGGATGACCCGATGAAACCGCTTGAGCATATCTTTCATGCCGCCGCCGCCGCTCAGCGCCGGATTATCCTGCCCGAGGGTGACGACCCCCGCATCCGCGACGCCGCCGCAGAGATCACCGCGCGCGGGCTGGCGCGGGTGGAGCTGCTGACGGCCGATCCGCTTGACGGCGTCAGATGCACTGATCCGCGCCACGCGGCGGATCTGGATGAGCTGGCTGCGGCCTATCACCGCTTGCGCGCACATAAGGGTGTGACGCCCGAGGCCGCGCGCGAGGCGATGATGCAGCCAATTCCACAGGCAGCGATGCGCGTGCGCATGGGGCTGGCCGATGGCACGGTCGGCGGGGCTGTCGCAACGACGGCCGATACCGTCCGCGCGGCGCTTCAGATCATCGGGCGCGCGCCCGGGGCGCAGATCGTGTCCAGTTTCTTTCTGATGCTGTCCTGCCGATCCGATGCGCCCATCAAGGGCGGCATGATATTCGCCGATTGCGGGCTGGTGGTGCAGCCCGATGCGGCCGAGCTGGCCGATATCGCGATTGCCTCGGCGGCGTCATGCCGGAGCATGCTGCGCCAAGAGCCGCGCGTCGCGCTTTTGTCCTTTTCCACCGCCGGTTCCGGCAGCCATGAGAGCATTACCCGGATCCGCGAAGCGCTGGATATCATTCGCGACCGTGCCCCCACGCTGGAGGCCGATGGCGAGTTACAGTTCGATGCCGCATTCGATGATGTGATCCGCGCCCGCAAGGCGCCCGGCAGCCGGCTGTCCGGCCGGCCCAATGTCTTTATCTTTCCCGACCTCGCATCGGGCAATATCGGCTATAAGATCGCGCAGCGACTGGCGGGGATCGAGGCGATCGGCCCGGTGCTTCAGGGGCTGGCGCGCCCGGCCAATGACCTCTCGCGGGGTTGCTCGGTTGCCGATATCGTTGCGGCGGTGGCTGTGACCTCGGTGCAGGCGGGGCAGGATCCTGTGGCCTGATCGCCCGGTCGCGCAGCATCCGCACAGCGGCCAGAGATGATCCCTGGCCGCTGTGCGATTGTTCATGCAACCTGGCGTGAGGCGGCCGGCGCCGGCGCTGCCCCGGTTTCGAACCGGTCAAGCAGGCGCGTCAGTTCGGATACCTGACCCGAAAGCGATGCCGCAGCACTTGCATAGTTTTCCGACATCGAGAGATTGGCCTGATTGACGCTGTCGAGATGTGAGAGCGCCGAGGAAACCTCCTGCACGCCGGTCGACTGTTCGGCTGTGGCATGGGCGATGCCCGAGATATTGCTGACAACGCCGCGCACCGCGGTCTGGATGTCGTTCAGCGCGGTTCCGGTCTGACGCACGAGGCTGACGCCTGACTGGACCTCGGCCTCGCTCTTGCCGATCAGATCGGCGATGCTCTGCGACGCCTTGCCTGATTGCTGGGCGAGGTTGCGCACCTCTTGCGCGACGACGGCGAAACCGCGGCCGACCTCTCCGGCGCGGGCGGCCTCGACGGCGGCGTTGATCGACAAAAGATTGGTCTGAAAAGCGAAATTTTCGATCACGCGGGTGAATTCGGCCATGCTCTTGGTATGTTGCTCGATCCGTTCGATGGCTGCCACCGCCTCGGATACGACGTCATTCCCGTGCTTTACGACCTTTTCGGCGTCCTTGGCGGCGCCATTCGCCTCTTGCGCGGCGGTGCTGGTCATCGCGGTATTGCCGGAAATCTGCTCGACCGCGGCCGCTGTCTGTTCCAGCGACGCGGCTTGACTTTCACCGCGGCGCGCCAGCTCGTCCGCGCCCTGTGCGATCTGACCGGCCTCGGAATGGATCATCGCGGCGCGTTCGCGGATATCGTTGACCATGGCCGCAAAGTTATCCACCGTCCGGTTGAAGCTGTCGCGCACATCGCGGAATTCCTGCGGCACGCTGGCGGTCAGCCGATGTGTCAGCCGGCCGTCGGCCAGATGGCCCAGCCCTTCGATAATTCCGGCGACGGCGGCCTTTTTGTCGGTGATGTCGGTGGCCATTTTCAGAACCCCGATAACACGGCCCGCGCTGCTGAGCAGCGGCACATAGCTGCCGTTGATCCAGACATTCGCACCTGCGCGATTGACGCGCTCGAACTCGCCGGTAAAGGCCGCGCCCGCGCCGAGCTGGCGCCAGAACTCGGTATAGTCATGGCTGCCGGCATAATCGGCGCGCGCAAAGATGCGGTGGTGGCGCCCGATGATATCCTCGCGCCGATAGCCCATCAGGCGCAGGAAATTGTCATTGGCGTCCACGATGGTGCCATCAGGTGTGAATTCGATCATCGCCTGTGCCAGCCCGAGCGCGCGGACGCGATCGCTGTCATTTGCCTGGATTGATTCGGTCATCGCCGTCCTCATGTCTGGTTCCTTGCCGATCCATAATCCTCAAAGGTTAATATCTGCTTGAGAACGGCAGACGGGCTTGCCCAACCCCGCCGCGCCGGGGTAGGGCAGGCCGATCAGGGAGATGTCATGCGGCTGTTGTTTCTGGGCGATGTCATGGGCCGTGCCGGGCGCGCGGCGGTCAGCGAACGCCTTGCGGGGCTGAAAGCGCGGCTGCGCGTGGATTTCTGTGTCGTCAACGGCGAGAATGCTTCAGGCGGGATGGGGCTGACCGGTCCGCATGCACAGGCGCTTTTGGCCGCCGGGGCTGATGTGGTGACATTGGGGGATCATGCCTTCGATCAGAAGGACATGATCGGTTTCATCGAGAAAGAGCCGCGCGTCATCCGTCCGCTGAATTTCGCGCGCGAGGCGCCGGGCCGTGGCGCCGCCGTGTTCGAGGCCAGCCGGGGCCGGCGTGTTCTGGTTGCGCAGGTTCTTGGCAATGTCTTTATGAAGCGCGCCTTTGATGACCCTTTTTCGGCGCTGGACGGGATCTTGCGCGCCCACCCGATGGGGGCGATGGCGGGTGTGCAGGCGGCCATGGTCGATTTTCACGCCGAGGCGACGTCCGAAAAGATGGCGGCGGGGCATTTCTGCGACGGCCGCGCCAGCATGGTCGCGGGCACCCATACCCATGTGCCGACGGCCGATGCGCAACTGCTGCCGCGCGGCACAGCCTATATCAGCGACGCCGGGATGTGCGGCGATTACGACAGCATCATCGGCATGGACAAGGCCGAGCCGATGCGCCGCTTTGTCACCGGCATGACGCGCGAGCGCTTCACGCCCGCACAGGGCGAGGTCACGCTGTCGGGTCTGCTGGTCGATACCGATGACCGCAGCGGGCTGGCCCGCGCCGTCTGGCCGGTCCGCGATGGCGGCAGGCTGGCACCCGCGGCCCCGCCCGAAGCGACCTGACGCCGCAGCCGGCTTGCGCGGATGGGTGTGATCGGTCAAACATGACCGCCAGACCGGACGGGACCGGTTGCCGGATTGGGGATCACATGCTCGGTATTGAAATCGCGGGCGGGACGGCTGCGCTGGTGACGATCGGGATCGTCGTGGGCATGTTCGTGCTGTTCATCCGCGAGACCTTTCCGCCCGAGGTCACGGCGATCATCGGCGCGACGGCGCTGCTGTTGCTGGGGATATTGCCAACCGATCAGGCGACACGGGTGCTGTCGAACCCCGCGCCCTGGACCATCGCATTCATGTTCATCATCGTTGGCGGGCTGGTGCGGACAGGCGCGCTTGACTGGGTCGGGCAACGCGCGGCGCGCCATGCCCGAAGCCATCCGATGGCGACACTGACCGGGGTATCGGTCACGGTGCTGGGGCTGTCTGCATTCGTCAACAATACCCCGCTTGTCGTGGTGATGATGCCGATTTTCATGCAGCTTGCCCGAGAGTTCGAGCAATCGCCGTCAAAGCTGCTGATGCCCTTGTCCTATCTTTCGATCCTCGGGGGCACGGTGACGATGATCGGAACCTCGACCAATCTGCTGGTCGACGGGGTTGCCCGCGCGGCCGGCCAGCCGGCCTTTCATATCTTTGAGATCTCGCCCTTGGGGCTGATCATGGCGGTGGTCGGGCTGGCCTATCTGCTGATCGTGGCACCCCGGCTGTTGCCTGACCGGGCGTCGATGTCCTCGCTCATCTCGAACCGCTCCAAGATGAAATTCTTTACCGAGGTCGCCATCCCCGAGGACAGCGCCCTGATCGGCAAAAAGATTGACGAGGTCGACATCTTTACCCGCGACACCGCCCGCGTCATCGACGTGTTGCGCGGCGATGCCTCGCTGCGCCGCGATCTCGGGGCGGTGATGCTGGAGGCCGGCGACCGCGTGGTGCTGCGCACGCCCATGTCCGAGGTGCTGGGCCTGCAAGGCAACAAGGATCTGCGCATGGTCGACAAGCTCAGCTCGGTTCAGACCTCGACGGTCGAGGTGCTGATCACGCCGGGCTGCCACATGGTCGGGCGCTCGCTGGGTTCCATGCGGCTGAGACGGCGTTACGGGGTCTATGTGCTGGCCGCGCATCGCAAGAACCAGAATATCGGCCGTCAGCTGGACGATCTGGTCGTCCGCGTCGGTGATACGCTGCTGCTCGAAGGTGCGCCGGCCGATATCGGCCGGCTGGCCGCCGATATGGATATGGTCGAGGTCAACGCGCCCTCGGACCGCGCCTTTCGCCGCCGCCACGCGCCGATTGTCGTCGCGGTGCTGGCCGCGGTGGTGATTCTGTCGGCGATGGATGTGGCGCCGATCCTTTATCTTGCCTTTATCGGGGTTGCCGTGGTTCTCGGCACGCGCTGCATTGATGCCGACGAGGCGCTGAGCTTTGTCGATGGCCGGCTGCTGGCGCTGATTTTTGCCATGCTCGCCGTGGGCGCCGGGCTGGAGAATTCGGGCGCGGTCGAGATGATCGTTTCCTGGGTTTCGCCCTCGCTGTCGGGACTGCCGTCCTGGGCGCTGGTGCTGGCGGTCTATATGCTGGCCACCACCTTGACCGAGACGGTGACGAATAACGCCGTCGCGGTCATTGTGACCCCGGTTGCGATCAGCCTTGCGCTGTCGCTGGGCGTTGATCCGCGCCCGCTGATCGTGGCGGTGATGATGGGCGCCTCGGCCAGTTTCGCAACACCAATCGGCTATCAGACCAATACGCTGGTCTATGGTCCCGGCGGCTATCGGTTCAGCGACTTTATCCGTGTCGGCCTGCCGCTCAATATCCTGCTGGCGTTGACGGCGGCGGTGTTCATCCCCATTTTCTGGCCATTGTGACACCTCATCCCGACAAAGGGGCCCTTGCGATGAAACATGCTTTCCTTTTGCTTGCCGTGCCATTGCTGGCGGCTTGCGCACCGCGTCCGGGTGCCCCGCCGGATATGGTGTTTCTGCGCCCCGGCGGTGTGCTGGAGGTATTCTTTCAGGACGGAACGGTCTGCCGGGACAATTACACTGCGCATGGTGGCGCGGGCCAGCTGGCCGGCTGTCCCCATCCGCTTCGTTATGTGGTCGAAGAGCTTTCACCGGGGCTGAGCAATGTGACCCGTGGGCTGACCGAACCCCATGCCAATATCACGCTGTCGGACGGTCATCGCGAGTGGCGCTTTCTCAAGCCTGATTCGCGCAACTGGTCGGCGCGCCGGCTCAAAGAGGACGAAAAGGCGCGCGAGAAAGCTTCTTCCGGCCGCTGATGCCGCCACGGTCCTGCCGCCGGCTGTGCCAGATGCCCCGGTGGCGGCGCAGGTGATCGCATGTCAGACGGGTGCCCCGTGCGTCAGATCGGGTCGCCCGCTTGCGGCCCGGCCCGGCTCTGCCTTATAGACACGAACGCAATCAGACACAGACGGAGGCCACATGGCCGGCCATTCCAAATGGGCGAATATCCAGCATCGCAAGGGGCGTCAGGACAAGATCCGCTCCAAGCTGTTTTCCAAGCTGGCAAAGGAAATCACCGTCGCCGCAAAGATGGGCGATCCCGATCCCGAAAAGAACCCGCGCCTGCGCCTCGCGGTCAAAGAGGCAAGGTCAAACTCGGTTCCCAAGGACGTGATCGACCGCGCGATCAAGAAATCGCAGGGCGGCGATGCCGAAAACTATGACGAGATCCGTTACGAGGGTTACGGCCCGAACGGCATCGCCATCATCGTCGAGGCGATGACCGACAACCGCAACCGCACGGCATCGAATGTGCGCAGCTATTTCACCAAGTCGGGCGGCGATATGGGGCAGACCGGCAGCGTGGCCTTTATGTTCGATCGCAAGGGCGAGATCATGTATCCCGCCAGCATCGGCGATGCCGACACGGTGATGATGGCCGCGATCGAGGCCGGGGCGGATGATGTCGAATCCGATGACGATGGTCATTGGATCTATTGCGCCGATACCGATCTGAACGATGTGTCCGCCGCTCTGGAAGCAGCGCTTGGGGAATCGGAAACGGCCAAGCTGATCTGGAAGCCGCAGGCACCCGCCGAGGTCACGGATCTGGAAACCGCGCAAAAGCTGATGCGGCTGATCGAGACGCTGGAGGACGATGACGACGTCCAGAACGTGACCGGGAACTTTGACCTTTCGGACGAGATCGCGGCGCAGCTCTGATCAGGGCTTTTCGGCCGCCGCCACCGGCCAGAGTGTGGCGGCGCCCGCGCGGCGCAGCGCGCGGCTGAACGGTGCGAGCGCCGGCGCCATGACCCGCGTCACCTGCCAGAACAGCGGCACCATCAGCGCGGCCTCATCGCCCATGCACACCAGCCGCCCGGCCGCCAGATCATCCGCGATCAGCGCCTCGGGGTTCATCCCCCAGCCCATGCCGAGAATTGTGGCCTGCGCGAATGACCGCGTATCCGGGATCAGGTGAAAGGGCAGGGCAGCCGGCCGGCCCGTGACCCGCGCGGCCCAGCGATCCTGAAGGGCGTCCTTGCTGTTGAAACGCAGCGCGGGTGCGCGGCCCAGTGCCTCGGGCGTCAGCCCGTCGGGGAAATATTGCCGCATGAATTGCGGGCTGGCCGTCGCCAGATAACGCATCGCGCCAAGCGCGTGGCTGTCACAGCCCGCGACCGGTCCGCGCCCCGCGGTGATCGCGGCAACCACCAGCCCGCCGCGCAGCCATTTTTCGGCATGATCCTGATCGTCGATGACCAGATCCAGCAGACCCGGCGCCGCCGGCAGCGCCGCCATCGCCCATGTTGCCAGGCTGTCGGCATTGACCGCGATACGGACCGTTGCCGGCTCCTGCCGGGCGGCGGCATATCCCTCCAGCCCGGTTTCCAGCAGCCTGACCTGATCGTAATGTGCGATCAGCCGCTGTCCCGCGGGCGTCGCGGTCACGGGCGGGCCGCGATCAAGCAGGATCTGCCCCATCCTTGCCTCCAGCCCCCGGATACGCTGCGAGACCGCCGGCTGCGTGATGCCGAGGGCATGGGCCGCCCCCTCGAACGAGCCGCGCCGGATGATTTCGGCCAGGGCCGCAAGCGCCGGATAGTCGATCATGGCCCTGTCCATAAGAGATATTAATACAGGATAATCATAATCAATTTCATTTATCAAACCCCGCGTGCCAGATGGCTGACACGGATGCAGCAGGAGAATACAGATGCACGCCTTTCTTGTGGGGCTTGGGACGGGGCTGTCGCTGATCGTGGCCATCGGGGCGCAGAACGCCTTTGTGCTGCGTCAGGGCCTGCTGCGCAGCCATGTCTTTGCGGTCTGCCTGTTCTGCGCGCTGTCAGATGCCCTGCTGATCGCCGCCGGCGTGTCGGGGGCGGGGGCGCTGACGCGGATCGCGCCATGGTTCAACGATGCGATGCGTTGGGGCGGCGCGGGTTTTCTGATCTGGTACGGGCTGCGCGCCTTTCGCTCGGCCCTTGTCGGCGGCTCGGCCTTGCGGGCGCGCGGGCAGGCACAGGGGCTGGCCGCGACGCTGGCGACGGCGGCCGTGCTGACCTGGGCGAATCCGCATGTCTATCTGGACACGGTTGTCCTGCTGGGCGCGATCTCGGCTGATTTCGCCGACAAGCGCGCCTTTGCCGGCGGGGCGATGACCGGCTCGTTCCTGTTCTTTTTCTCGCTTGGTTACGGGGCACGGCTGCTGGCGCCGGTCTTTGCGCGGCCGCGGGCCTGGCAGGTGCTTGATCTGGCCATTGCGGCTGTGATGTGGTCTATCGCAGCCAGTCTTGTTCTGGGGTGAGCCGTGGACGCCGAGCGGCGCGATGATCTGGCAGGCGTGGCCTGGATGGTGGCGACGGGGCTGTGCTTCATCGGCGTCAATGTGCTTGTGCGCCTGTTCGGGCAGGGCCTGCCGGCGGCGCAGTCTGCCTTTATCCGCTTTCTCTTCGGGCTGGTGCTGCTGGCGCCGGTGCTGGTGCGGCTGGCGCGGGTCGGGCTGCCGCCCGGTCTGGGCCGGGCATTCGCGCTGCGCGGCGTCATGCATACGGTCGCCGTGATCCTGTGGTTCTATGCCATGGCGTCGATCCCGGTGGCCGAAGTGACGGCAATCGGCTTTCTGAACCCGATCATTGCCACGCTCGGGGCCGCGATCCTGCTTGGCGAGGCGGTATCCTGGCGGCGCGGTATCGCCATTGCGGTCGCCCTTGCGGGGGCGATGGTTGTGCTGCGCCCCGGCCTGCGCGCGATCGAGCCGGGCCATCTGGCCCAGCTTGGTGCCTCGGTGGCGTTTGGTCTGTCTTATCTGGTCGCGCGCGGTCTCGCACAGCGCGCTTCGGCCGAGACGGTCGTGGCGGTCCTTGCCGTTACGGTGTCGATCGGGCTGGCGCCGGTGGCGCTGTGGGTCTGGGTGCCACCGACGGCGTCGCAGGTCGCGGGGCTGGGGCTGGTCGCCATCGTGGCGACGCTGGGCCATTACACCATGACGCGGGCCTTTGCCGTCGCGCCGATGGCGGTGACCCAGCCTGTCACATTCCTTCAGCTTTTCTGGGCCAGCCTTGCCGGTGCGCTGCTGTTTGACGAACCGGTGGATGCGGCGGTATTTGCCGGTGGCGCGATGATGATCGGGGCGATCAGCTATATCACCTGGCGCGAGGCACGGTTGAGGCGCGCCCGCATCAGCCCCGCTCCCCCGCCGCCAGACGGCGCAGCAGGGCCTCGCGGGTGACGATCCCGCCACCGGCAAGCGGCCGCGCTTCGGTCCCGGCAAGGATATCAAGCAGGGCGCGCAGGCTGGTTGCGGGCGGCAGCGGCTCTCCTCCGGCCTGACCGCTGGTGGCGATATCGGCGGCGGTCAGCACATCGAGCGGGTTCATATTGGCCGTGAACTCGGCAACATATCGTGTCGCAGGGTTGAGCATGATCTCGCGCGGGGTGCCGGTCTGAACGATGCGGCCTTCCTCCATCAGCGCGATGCGATGCCCGAGGCGGAACGCCTCGTCCAGATCATGGCTGACGAACAGGATGGTGCGCCGCATGGTTTGCTGAAGGGTCAGCAACTCATCCTGAAGGCGGCCGCGGATCAGCGGATCAAGCGCGCTGAACGGTTCGTCCATCAGCAGCACCGGCGCATCGGTGGCAAATGCCCGCGCCAGGCCGACGCGCTGCTGCATCCCGCCTGACAGTTCGGACACGGGGCGGTCGGCCCAGCCCTCCAGCCCGACCGCCGCCAGTTGCGCGGCGACCCGCGCCCGGCGCGCCGCCGGCGCGATGCCCGCCAGCTCCAGCCCGAGGCCGACATTATCCGCGACGCTGCGCCAGGGCAGCAGGCCGAACTGCTGAAACACCATCGAAACATGGCCGAGCCGCAGGCTGTGCAATGTCGCACGGTCAGCGCGCGGAACCGAAATCATCGCGCCGTTCATCGACAGCCGCACATCCCCGCGCGTCACCGGGTTCAGCCCGTTCACCGCCCGCAGCAATGTCGACTTGCCTGAACCCGACAGACCCATCAGGACAACGATTTCGCCCTCGGCGACGCAAAGCGTTGCGTCGTGAACGCCCAGCACCTGCCCGCTGCGGGCGCGGATCTCGGCGCGATCAAGCCCCTGATCCGCCAGCCGCAGCGCCTCGGCCGGCCGTTTGCCAAAGGCCACGGAACAGCAATCAAACTCGATCGCGTTCATGCCCGTCCCCGCATCCTCAGCATCCGGTCCAGCACGACCGCCACAACGACGATGACCAGCCCGGATTCAAAGCCGAGCCGGGTGTTGAGCGAGTTGAGCGCGCGCAGAACCGGCACCCCCAGCCCCGAGGCCCCCACAAGCGCGGCGATCACCACCATCGACAGCGACAGCATGATCGCCTGATTAAGCCCGGCCATGATCTGGGGCAGGGCCGAAGGGATTTCGACCTTCCACAGCAGCTGGCGCGGGGTGGCACCAAAGGCAAGCGCGGTCTCGCGCAGGGCCGGCGGGGTCGAGGCGATGCCCAGCTGGGTCAGCCGGACCGGCGCGGGCAGGGCAAAGATGACCGTCGCGATCAGCCCCGGCACCATGCCGAGACCAAAGAACACCACCGCCGGAATCAGATAGACGAATGTCGGCAGGGTCTGCATCAGATCAAGCAGCGGGCGCACCCAGGCATAGAGCCGGGGCCGGTGCCCGAAGAGAACCCCCAGCGGCACACCCATCGCCATGCATAATATGCAAGAGCAAAGCACCAGCGTCAGCGATTGCATCGTCTCGGTCCACAGGCCCTGATTGAGAACAAAGGCCAGCCCCAGCCCGGTGCCCAGGGTGATGGCCCAGCGTCGTTGCAACAGCCAGGCCAGACCCATCGCAACGATGATCACAGTGATCGGGTGGGGCGTTGCCAGCATATACTGAACAGCCCCGATCATCGTCCCGAGGGCCGAGGAAAGCGCGTCGAACCAACTGGCGTGATGCACGGTCAGCCAGTCGACGCCCTGCGCGATCCACTCACCGACCGGAATCTTTTCGCCGGTAATCAGATCACCGATCTGCCGCTGCATCGCTTCAGCCCTGCAATGCCGCGTCCAGAACCTCGGCCGCGTCACGGCCGTCACGCGCGCTGACACCGTTCAGCCAGCCTGCGGCGATATCGCCGTTTTCCTGCAACCAGGCGCGTGCGGCGGCGTCCGGGTTCGCGCCGTCATCCAGAATCGCACCCATGACCTGGTTCTCCATATCCAGAGAGAATTCCAGATTCTCCAACAACTTGCCAATATTCGGGCATTCGGAAACAAAGCCCGCGCGGGTATTGGTGCGGACCTCGGCCCCGCCCAGATCCGGGCCAAAGAGATCATCCCCGCCGTCCAGATAGGTCAGCGTGAATCGGGCGTTCATCGGATGCGGCTCCCATCCCAGAAAGACAATCGGCCGGCCGGCGCGGTCCTCGCGTGCGACCTGTGCCAGCATCCCCTGCTCCGAGGATTCGATCACCTCGAATGTGCCCAGCCCGAACAGGTCGCGCGCCACCATGTCGATCAGCAGCCGGTTGCCGTCATTGCCCGGCTCGATCCCGTAGATGCGCCCGCCCAGAGCGTCCTTATGCGTGGCGATGGCGGCAAAATCGGTGATGCCCAGATCCGCGCCGGCCTTATTGGTGGCCAGCGTGTATTTTGCCCCGGTCAGGTTGGTGCGCACCGTGTCGACCGTGCCTGATTCGCGATAGGGGGCGATATCGGCCTCCATCGTTGGCATCCAGTTGCCCAGAAATACGTCGACATCACCGGTTGCCATGGCGGAATAGGTCACGGGGACCGAAAGAACCTTGATCTCGGTTTCATATCCAAGCGCTTTCAGGATCTCTGTCGTGACCGCCGTGGTTGCCGTGATGTCAGTCCAGCCGACATCGGAAAAGGTGACTTTGGCGCAGGATTCAGGCTCTTGCGCCGAAACGGGCAGGGCGATTGCGGCGGTGCTGGCCATCAGCAGGGCGGCGATGCGGGTCATGTTGTCTCCTTGAGTTTTATTGATTGACCAGTCAATCAAGCCGGACTATATGTTAAAAAACCGACCGCGAGGTGCGCGGATGCGAAGGCGTGCGCGGCAGACTACCCGAAAGACCGAATTAATCAACGCCGCAATCCAAACGATTGCGCGATCCGGCACGGTTGACGTGACCGTTGCCGATATCGCACGCGAGGCCGGCATGTCGACAGCGCTGGCGCATCACTATTTCGGGTCAAAGGACCAGATGCTGCTGTCGGCCATGCGCGAGATCCTGCGCCGCTATGGCGCCGCCGTGCGGCAAGGGCTGGCCTCGGCGCCGCCCGGCGCACATCGCGCGCGGCTGGAGGCGGTGCTGGATGCCAGTCTCGGGCCGGATCATTTCGATGCGCAGACGGTGGCGGCCTGGCTGAACCTCTATGTCATGGCCCAGCAGGGTGGCGCGGGGGCGCGGCTCTTGTCGGTCTATCACCGCCGCCTGCGCTCGAACCTGCTGGCCGATCTGCGCCCGCTGATCGGTATGCGCGCCGAAGCCCTCGCCGATATGTTGGGGGCGCTGATCGACGGGGTCTACCTGCGCCGCGCGCTTGGCGCGGGCGATGAAATGCTGGACCTGCCGCGTTATTGGCTGGATAGAATGCTGCTGCAAGGTGACTGAGCAAAGGGCAAGCGCATGAAAAAATCGACCCGACTTCTGATCTGGCTGATCACGACCGATATTGTGCTGTTCAGCACGGGTGTCTGGCTGGTCCTCTCCCTTGCCTATTCCGATACGCAAGGGGGCTATGCTGAGATCATCACCTTCTTTATCACGGCGATGGTGATCGCTTCGATGATCCTTGGCTACCGTTATATTGCGGCGCTCAAGAAAGAGCGTGAAGACGAGTTGTAACGCCCTGAAATGTAAAAGGCGGGGCAGGCTGATGCCACGCCCCGCCCGTGCTTTCACCCCGGCTCAGCGCGGGATTTCGGCGGTGATGCCCTCGACGTAGAAGTTCATCGAGGACAGATCCTCGTCGCTGGCGACCTGCCCGTCAGCCAGCCATTCGCTGCCGTCGGCCTTGTTCAGCGGCCCGGTAAAGGGATGATATTCGCCCGATGCGATCGCATCCTTCAGCGCCAGCGCCTCGGCCTTGACCTCGGCGGGGACGGCGTCGGTGATCTCGCCGATCTCGACCTCGCCCTCGGCAATGCCGGCCCAGGTCGCTTCGCTGGTCCAGGTGCCGTCCAGAACCTGGCCGACACGCTTGATGTAATAGGGCGCCCAGTTGTCGATGATCGAGCTTACCCGCGGGCTGGGCGCGAATGCCGACATGTCGGATGCCTGACCAAAGCCGATGGCGCCGGCCTCTTGCGCCTTGGCCAGCGGGGCGGTCGAGTCGGTATGTTGCAGGATCACGTCGACACCTTCCGCCAGCAGGGCGGCTGCGGCATCGGCCTCTTTGGCGGGGTCAAACCAGCTATAGGCCCAGACGACCCGCATCTCGACATCCGGGTTGACCTTGCGGGCGTGAATAAAGCTGGAGTTGATGCCCTGCACGACCTCGGGGATCGGGAACGAGCCGATATAGCCGATCTTGTTCGACTTGGTCATCCGCCCGGCAATCGTGCCCATAACGGCGCGGCCCTCGTAAAAGCGCGCGTCATAGGTGGCGACGTTCTCGGCCGTCTTATAGCCGGTTGCATGCTCGAATTTCACATCGGGAAACTTTGCCGCGACATTGATCGTCGGGTCCATGAAGCCGAAACTGGTCGCAAAGATCAGCTTGTTGCCGGCCATGGCAAGCTGGGTCAGCGCGCGTTCCGCATCGGCGCCCTCGGGAACGCTTTCGATATAGGTGGTCTCGATCCGGTCACCGTATTCGGCCTCGATGGCGAGACGGCCCTGATCGTGCTGATAGGTCCAGCCGCCGTCCCCGACCGGGCCGACATAGATGAACCCGACCTTGAGCTTTTCGCCGTCCTGCGCCAGTGCGGGCAGGGCGAAAAGCGTGGCAAGCGCGGCCGATGCGGCCAGAACTGTTCTGCGTTTCATGATCAACTCTCCTAGTTGGTTGCGTAAAAGACCTGTCCCAGAGACCCCGGCGAGGCACTGCCCCGCCGGCGTGCCGAGATGATGACAAGCGCGATGATCGTTGCCAGATAGGGCGCCATCGACAGCAGTTGCACCGGCGCCCGGATACCGGCGGCCTGAAGACGCAGCTGCATCACCGCGACACCGCCGAAAAGCCATGCGCCCGCCAGCACGCCAAAGGCGCGCCAGCCCGAAAACACCACAAGGGCAAGCGCGATCCAGCCGGCACCGGCGGTCATGCCCTCGGTCCA
Organism: Paracoccus sp. (in: a-proteobacteria); assembly: GCA_030538705.1. Lineage (GTDB taxonomy): Bacteria > Pseudomonadota > Alphaproteobacteria > Rhodobacterales > Rhodobacteraceae > Paracoccus. The sequence continues at coordinate 14,240 of JAUNTL010000066.1, forward strand.
TTGCAGGACGGTGGCGATCGAAATGAACGCCCCGCCGATCCCCGCCATCGCGCCGCCGAATGCAATCGCCGCCAGCCGTATGGCGCGCACCTTATGGCCGAGCGCATGGGCGGCGTGGTGATTTTCGCCGATGCCGCGCAGGATCAGCCCCGAATGCGAGCGGTTCAGGAACCACCAGATCAGCGGCACCATCACCAGCCCCAGCCATACGATCCAGTTGATCCCCAGCGGCCCGGCAATCATCGAGGGCGCCTTGGCCCCCTCATAGGGCTTGCCAAACAGCGCCGTCAGCCCCAGCCCGAACAGTGTCAGTGCCAATCCGGTCGCGACCTGATTGGTCAGCAGGAACTGGGTCAGCACGCCAAAGATCATGGCAATCGCCGCGCCCGCCAGACCCGCCACCAAAAAGCCGATGGCCGGGCTGCCGGTGGCATGGGCTGCTGCGAAACCCGCGAGCGCGCCGGCGATCATCATGCCCTCGACCCCCAGGTTAAGCACGCCCGCACGCTCCACCACCAATTCGCCAAGCGCCGCGAACAGGATCGGCGTCGCGGCCGAGAGAAGCATCAGAAACAGCGTGGTCGGGTCGATCATGGGTGTCCTCGGGCTAGATGCTGTGGCGGATGCTCAAAAGGATCATCAGCGCCATGCCACTGAAAAAGCCGGCGATCAGGATCCAGTGGATGCGCTCAGGCGGTGGCGCGGGCGCGGGCGGCGGCTGATAGCCCCGGACCTGCCGCCAGATCCACCGCAGCGCGTAAAAGGGCGCCATGACAACTGTCCAGCCAAGCACATGATAAAGCAGGCCAAAGGCCAGCAGAAACCCGGCAATGCCCGCCGCCTGAGCAAACCCCATACGCAGCCACAGCATCGCAAATCCGGCCGGCAAAAGGCCCAGAAACATGCCATAGAGAACCGCACCGATGAAGCTGAGCGGAGACGGCGTCTCGGCTGGTGTCCCGGACCGGGGCGGCATCTGGGTCATGGCAGAACCTGCCCGCTGAAATACCAATGCCCGACCACAGCCGCCAGCCCGGCCACAAAGGCCGCGCCAAAGGCTGCCCGACAGGCCGAGGGGGCGGGCTGGCCCGGATCGGCCCCGGCCAGCCGGTGCCCGGTGCGGGCAATGCTGCGCCATGCCGGGCGGATCAGCGCCCCGGCCAGATCGGTTGCTATGTCCAGACCGCCCCAGATCCCCACGACCAGCAGCACCCCGATGATCAGGAATCCGATACCCAGCCAGCTGTTCAGCGCCAGCCAGCCGACAGCCGCGCCAAATGCCAGCCCGGTCAGCGCAAAGTAAACCGCCGGGCCAAGGGCGGGCGTGGATCCGGGGCCGGGATCGGGGCGCGCGTTCATGCCACCACCCTGCGCCGGATGCGATAGCGCGTGAGCAGATCGAACCCCAGCAGATAGAACAGCAACAAGCCCTGAAACACCTGCACGGTCGCGGCGGGCATGTTCAGCATCATCTGTGCGATATCGCCGCCGATATAGGTCAGGGCCATCAGCAGCCCGGCCAGCACGATGCCGACAGGATGCAGCCGGCCGAGAAAAGCCACGATGATCGCGGTGAATCCATAGCCCGAGCCGAAACTGTCGGTAATCTGGCCAGCCGGTCCTGCGGCCTCGAACATGCCGGCCAGCCCGGCAAGCGCACCCGACAGCCCGAGACAAAAGGCCACAAGGGCGCCCGGCCGCACGCCGGCAAAACGGGCGGCGCGCGGGGCTTCGCCCGCGGCGCGGATCAAAAGGCCGCGGATATGGCGCGACATCAGCAGCCAGACCCCGATCACCGCCAGTCCGGCGGCGATGACGCCCCAGTGAATGCCGGTGCCGGCGATCAGCTCGGGGTTGCTGGCGGCAGGGTATTGGCCAATATTGCGTGTGCCCGGCATGCCAAAACCGTCAGGGTTGCGCATCGGGCCAAAGGCCATCCACGCGGCGATCTTTTGTGCGACATAGACCAGCATCAGCGACACAAGGATCTCGGAGGCGCCAAACCAGTTACGCAGCATTGCCGGGACCATCCCCCAGGCCCAGCCTCCGGCCGCGCCGGCGGCGATCATCGCGGGGAAAATCCACCACCCTTCCGCCGGCCAGGCCGCAAGCGCGACCGCCGTGCCGCACAGCCCGCCGATGATATACTGGCCCTCGGCGCCGATATTCCAGATGCCGGCGCGAAAGCCCACCGCCAGCCCCGCCGCGATCAGGATCAGCGGGCCGGCCTTGACCAGCAGCTGCGGGCGGGAATAGCCGGCGGTCGGTCCGAACAGCGGATCCCAGAACATCGTGCGGATCGCCGCCAGTGGGTCATAGCCCATCAGCCCGAAAAGCACCGCGCCCGTCACCATGGTGGCAATCACCGCCATGACCGGGGTTGCGATCTGCCAGATCAGGGGCGCCTGGCTGCGTGGCTCAAGCCGGAACATGTGCGGCCTCCATCCCATGAGCGCCGCCCAGCATCAGCCCGATCTCATCAAGGCTCAACCCCTCGGTCGGGCGCGGGGCCGACAGGCGCCCCTCGTTCAGCGCGCAGAAGCGGTCCCCCAGTTCCAGCAACTCGTCCAGATCCTGAGAGATCACGACGACACCGGCACCGCCGGCCGCCAGATCCAGCAGCGCCTGACGGATCGCGGCGGCGGCGCGGGCATCAACGCCCCATGTCGGCTGATTGACGACCAGCACGCGCGGCGCCTGCAAGACCTCGCGGCCGATGACGAATTTCTGCAAATTGCCACCCGAAAGGGCCGATGCCGCGACCTCGGTTCCCGGTGTGCGCACATCGAACCGCGTGATCACCTCGCGGGTGAAGGCGCGCGCCGCGGCGCGCCGGATCATGCCGCCGGGCGCCAGCCTTTGGCGTCCCGCCGCCGTCAGCAGCGCATTCTCGGTCAGCGAAAAGCCCGGCACCGCCGCGTGGCCCAGCCGGTCCTCGGGCGCCGCCAAAAGGCCCGCCTTGCGGCGCAGCTGCGCATCTGCCCGTGACAGGTCGCGGCCATCCAGCGTTACGGTTCCCGGCGGCGTGGTAATTTCGCCCGACAGCGCGGCCAGCAGCTCTTCCTGCCCGTTGCCGGCCACACCGCCGATGGCCAGAACCTCACCCGCCCGGACCGCGAAAGAGACCGATTTCAGCGCCGTGCCGTCGACCGACAGCGGCGCCAGCTCCAGGCCGCTGACCTCCATCAGAACGGCGCCGGGGCTGCGGCCCGAGCGGTCGATCTCGCGCATGTCGGCGCCGACCATCATCGCCGCCAGCTCGCGCGCGCTGTAATCGCGGGGGTTACAATCCTCGACGACGCGGCCATGGCGCAGGATGGTGGCGCGGTCGCAATGGTTGCGGATCTCGTCAAGCTTGTGGCTGATATAAAGAACCGAGGTGCCGGCATCCGCCAGACCGCGCAGGGTGGCAAACAGGATTTCTGCCTCTTGCGGGGTCAGCACGCTGGTCGGCTCATCCATGATCAGCAGACGCGGCCGGCCCAGCAGCGCGCGGATGATCTCGACGCGCTGACGCTCGCCGGCCGACAGATCCGCGACCCGGCGCGCCGGGTTCAGCGGCAGACCATAATCACGGCTGATCGCGGCGATGCGGGATGCAAGCTCGCGTCGCGGGGGCGGATCAGCCAGACCAAGCGCCACATTCTCGGCCACGCTGAGCGCGTCGAACAGGCTGAAATGCTGAAACACCATGCCAACGCCGGCCGCGCGCGCCGCATTGGGGTCCGCAGGTGCAAAGGGCTGGCCGGCCAGCAACATCCGTCCGGCATCGGGCCGCACCAGACCATAGATCGTCTTGACCAGCGTCGATTTTCCCGCGCCGTTCTCGCCCAGAAGCGCGTGGATATCGCCCGAGCGGACGGCGAATGAGATGTCATCATTGGCCTTGATGCCGGGATAGCTCTTGCTCAGCCCCTCGGCCTGAAAAATGGCGTCACCGGTCACGATTTTTCCCTGTCTTTCCTTCCCTGTTCTAGACGGATTTGCGGGCCTCGGGCAATTGCGCTTTCGCCCCGGCACGCCTAGCTTTGCCAGATGTCACGAAATCAGCCACGATTCATTCACCTGCGCACCCATTCCGAGCATTCACTGCTGGAGGGTGCCGTTCCCGTCGCAAACCTTGTCAAACTGGCGCAGGAGGCCGGCATGCCGGCGGTGGCGCTGACGGATACGAATGCGATGTTCGCGGCGCTGGAGTTCAGCGTCAAGGCGCTGGACAAGGGCGTCCAGCCGATTGTCGGCTGTCAGATCTCGGTGCAGTCCGGGGCGCATCGTGGCGGGGTCGTGGCGCTGGCACAAAGCGCCGAAGGCTGGCTTAACCTGATGGCGCTGTCGAGCTGCATCTATCTGCGGCAGGGCGGCCATCCCCCGCATGTCACCGAAGAGGAACTGATCGCCCATGCCGAGGGTCTGATCCTGCTGAGCGGGGGGGCCGACGGCCCGGTCGGGCGGCTGATCCGGGCAGGTGACAGCGCCGGTGCCGGGGCGTTGCTGAAGCGTCTGCATACCGGCTTTGGCGACCGGCTTTATGTCGAGTTGCAGCGCCACAAGGACGAGGCCGGCCGGCTGATGGAGGCCGAGGCCGCGACCGAGGATGAGATGGTCCGGCTGGCCTATGATCTGGCCTTGCCGCTGGTTGCGACCAATGATGTCTATTTCCCGACGCCCGACATGTTCGACGCCCATGACGCGCTGATCTGTATCGCCGAACGTGCTTATGTCGACCAGTCCCAGCCCCGGCGCCGGCTGACCCCGAATCACGATTTCAAGACGGCCGAGGAAATGGCGGTCCTGTTTGCCGATCTGCCCGAGGCGATCGAGAACACCGTTGAAATCGCGCGCCGCTGTGCCTTTGCCGTCTCGCGCCACAAGCCGATCCTGCCGCGTTTCGCCGCCGACGAGGTTGACGAGCTGCGCCGTCAGGCCCGCGAGGGCCTTGCCGACCGACTGCGCGTCATTCCCCATGCAGTGCCCGTCGCGGAATATGAAAAGCGGCTGGATTTCGAACTGGGCATCATCGAACAGATGGGCTTTCCCGGCTATTTCC
>JAUNTL010000192.1 GCA_030538705.1 Paracoccus sp. (in: a-proteobacteria)
GCCGCAGCGCTGCGCGATTGACCAAAGGCTGTCATTGGCGCGGGCGGTTATGGTCGTATCACTCATGTAACCTCCTTCGGACGGCCGGCAGGCCGCCCTGTGCGATGTCCCAACTCACCCAGGAATAAAGCGGGTTGCGTGCAAATCCGTGTCCCAGAAAGACCGAGCATATCATCCATTCCAGCGGATGATCGCGAAAGCGCGGGTGGTTCTCTTCAAGATCGCGCCATCCCGCCCGCAGCGCCCTGTCAAGTGCCGGCCCGCCAAGGGCGGCGGCGCGGCGCGGGTTGGTTTCTGTGCAGATGATGCGCGCCCGCTCCAGCGGATCACCGGCGCCGTTATCGTTGCCGGCAGCTTTGGCACAGGCTTCGGGAAAGCCCGGCGTAAACCCCTGATCGGCGCCCAGCAAGCCCTCGGCGATCATCAGATCGGCATTGGCGAACATGCGGTTCAGCCCGACATTGGGATGCACGCCGGGATGTGACCACAGCGCGCCCTCGCGGACCTCGTCAAGCAGCGGGTCGGTGTCAAAGAACAGACCCATATGCAGGGCGATAAAGCTGAACCGGATGATTTCGCGCTGAAGCGCGAAACCGGCGGCCTCGGACCGCGCCATACAGTGGTGAAAGAACTGCCGCAGCGCATCCTCGCCCGCGATCCGGTCCAGCGGACCCAGATCGGCGCGAAAGGTCCGCAGCAGCAAAGACACGAAATTCTCGCGGCTCGCTTGGGTGATCCGGGCCGAGCTGATCTGCATCATATCCCCTTGGGTTGCAGCGCGATGACGGTGACGGGATATCCCGCATCGCGCGCCGGCCCCGCCCCGGCCTGGCTGATGATCTCTTGCGCCACAGCCGCAAAAGCCGGTTCCCAGAACCGGAAATAAAACCATTTTCCGGTCTCGTCCCGGACGCGGGTAAACTTGCGCAAATAGGCCCAGAGCGGCTGAAACCCGGCCCGGCTGCGCAGGAATACTCCCGGCCGTTTGTCCCACAGGGCGCCGGGCATCCGGCCGGCGGTGAACAGCCGGCGGGTAAAGCGCGATTCCGCCTCCAGCCGCACAAGCCAGGGTGCGACATCGGACAGTTCGCCTGCGGTCGCGCCGGTAAAAAGGCAGCGATGCTCCAGCCCGGAACAGGCGATCATCTCGGCGAGATTGGCCACTTTGGCCGCATCCAGCAGCGCATAGGTCTGCATCAAGGGCAACGGCACGCGCGTGCCGGCGGGGTGGGTCAGGTCATCCGCGGCCGGCGCAGGTTGGCCAAACAGGCGCGCATACAGCGCATCGGGGACGGATCTGGGGGCAGTCACACCGATCTGGGGCGGCAGGGCCTCGGCGTTCTCAATGGTTTCAAAGCTCAGCGGTGGCGGGCGGAGTGTGGCGGTATCGGGCGCGGCTCTCATGACGCGGCCCCCCGCGCCGGGCGCGGACGCGGCCTTGCGCCGTGATCACGGCGGCGGGTCTGGGGGCAGGGACGCAGCTCATGCATCGGACTGTGCCATCTGATATCGCCGCGTCCGTCCGGCGCGGCCGGTTCTGAAATCAGCGCGGGAACAGCGGTCATGCCGTCCCCGGAAAGAAAGGAATCGAATAATGACCCGAGTGTGGCAGGCTTTGGGCCGGCATGCCAGCCCTTTGCGACCCTATCGCGCCGACAGCCGCCAGCGCCGCCAGACCTCGATCATCCAGCCCAGCATGACGGCGTTGAGGATATGCCACATGAAATGGGTGCCCAGCGGGATGGCCCCGCACAGCGGCTGATCGAGCGTGCGAAAGATCAGCGAGACGATCAGAATACCCGCACCCGCCGCAAGGCCGCGCGCGGTCTCTGGCAGGCGCGGGCGCAGCAGCAGCGCATAGATCAGGATCAGCAGCGGCACCGGCGCATAGCTGGCCGAAGATCCGATGCCCGGGATCGCCGAGAACAGCGGCACGGTTGCCGCCGAATAGGGGATGAACCCTGCCGTTATCAGCCCCGCAAGCCAGAGCGGCGCGCCGAAATAGTCACGCGTCGCGACAAAGACATAGATCAGGATAAAGATCAGGATCGGCAGCACGTCCATCATACCGGTCAGCCGGTTGGCATGGGTGTGAAACAGCCATGATCCGATACCGATGATGAACAGCACCGCCGCCAGCACCCGGCCCGTCGCCATCTCTGGCCCTTTCAGCCGCCGCCACATGATGATGGCGGCGATCAGAAAGGCAAAATTCGTCACCGCATTGACCGGCTCGGACCAGTATTGCGGCCCCGAGCGTTCGCAATAGGCATTGACCTGTTCAAACCAGTTCATACGCGGCCTCTGAGGCAATGCTGCGGGATCGCTGCGGCGCCATCCATGATCTTCGTGACGGGGGCTAATCTAGGACGCCCGGCGCGATATGGGAAGGAATAACCGGAACGCCCGGATTTTCCGGCGGTGCAATGCCTGCCCTTTCGCGGGATTGCGCGGCCGGTCTATCGCGCGTATTTCCGGCCATCCGGTTGCGCCCAGCCCGACCGAGGATCTGACCGGCGGCGGTCACGTGCCGCCCCCGCCGCGCCCGCG